>VRUN01000005.1 GCA_019456075.1 Candidatus Methylomirabilota bacterium | reverse complement strand
ATGGCCTTTTGGGTCTCATTCTCTTTCCGACAGTGCGGCGAAGGATGCTTCTGGTTGGCGTGACCACCCTCCTCCTTCTGGGGCAGGTCGGCTGGAAGCTTTTTCCTCCCGAACGATCGGGAATGGAAGCCACCTTTCTCGATGTCGGGCAGGGGGATGCGATCTTCTTAGAGCTGCCGGGCCGGCGGACTATGTTGGTGGATGGCGGCGGGAGCCTCGATGATCGGTTCGACATAGGTGAACGGGTCGTCGCACCTTACCTTTGGCATCGGTGGGTGCGACATCTCGATGTGGTTGTGCTCTCTCATCCACAACCTGACCACATACGCGGGCTGCGGGCAGTCCTCGAAAACTTTCCGGTGGGGGAAGTGTGGGAATCTGGGTACCCCTCCACGGCTCCCACGTACGGCTGGCTTCAAGATTTTGTGCGAAAGCAGGGGATCCCCCTGCGGCGGATCACGCGAGGAGAGCGCATCCCCATGGGCGCCGAGGTGACGGTAACGGTTCTTCACCCGCCCAAATCATTCTTGATCCGCCCGAAAGGGCGCGCCTCGGCGATTGTCAATAACAATTCCCTCGTCCTCGCTATCGATCACCAACCGTTCCGTCTCCTCCTCACAGGTGACATCGAGAAGGAAGGTGAGGTATCTCTCCTCGATGCTCACGTGATGCTCCATGCGGACCTGCTCAAAGTTCCTCACCACGGAAGCCGGCGGAGTAGCTCGGCCTCTTTTCTGCGGCGCGTGAAACCCCGTTGGGCGGTGGTTCAGGCAGGTGACCGGAACCGCTATAACCATCCGCATCCCGAATCCCTCACTCGATACGCTGCCCAGGGAGTCGAGATCTTTCGGACGGACCGAGATGGGGCGGTCACCTTTGAATTTCGCAACGGGGTGGTAACGCAGAAGACTTATCGGCAGGAGCTTGGAGTCTGGGCGGGGGATTCGGGGTGACTTCATGGATCGGCGAAGGGTTTGACAAGAAAGGGGGGGTATGTTAAGTAGGGGCT
Organism: Candidatus Methylomirabilota bacterium; assembly: GCA_019456075.1. GTDB lineage: Bacteria > Methylomirabilota > Methylomirabilia > Methylomirabilales > CSP1-5 > CSP1-5. The sequence continues at coordinate 47,248 of VRUN01000005.1, read as the reverse complement.
GTGGAATTGCAAACGCCGCGTATCTACAGCGTTACTGAGCTAACCTCCGAGCTCAAGGTCCTCATCGAGGATACCTTCACCGGGGTGTGGGTCGAAGGAGAGATCTCCAACTTTAAACACCACACCTCGGGCCATATGTACTTTACCCTCAAGGACGACCGTGGGCAGCTCCGCGCGGTGATGTTCCGAGGGAGCAACCGAGGGCTCCAGTTTCGGCCGGAGGATGGGCTGGCGGTCGTCGTCTTTGGCAACGTCACCATCTACGAGCCTCGCGGGGAATACCAAATCTATGCGGAATACATGGAGCCGAAGGGGCGCGGCGCGCTCCAGCTTGCCTTTGAGCAACTCAAGACTCGTCTCGAGACAGAAGGTCTTTTCGACCCCGCTCGGAAGCGACCCATCCCACTCCTCCCCGAACGAATCGGTATTGTAACGTCGCCGACCGGTGCGGCGATCCGGGATATGCTCCAGATCATCCACCGACGGTTCGCCAATGTGGAGATCATGATTCTCCCTGTCAGGGTGCAGGGGGAGGGTGCCGCGAGAGAGATCGTGGAAGGGATCGAGGTCCTGAACAAACGAGGGGGCCTGGATGTGCTCATCGTGGCTCGGGGGGGAGGGTCTATCGAAGATCTCTGGGCATTTAACGAGGAGCAGGTTGCACGTGCAATTTATACCTCCCAAACGCCGGTTATCTCTGCTGTGGGGCATGAGACTGACCTCACCATTGCCGACTTCGTCGCCGATGTCCGGGCTCCGACCCCTTCGGCAGCCGCCGAGATCGTCATCTCGCGTAAGGCCGAGCTCACCCAGCGGGTGGACGATCTCACGAGTCGCCTGGTGAGTCACATGCGGTACCGGACGGAGAGGAGCGGGGAACGGTTGCGGAGTCTTGAGCGCCACCTGCGGCTTCTGAGCCCTTTGGAGCGGATCAAGCGGCAGCGGGAGCAGCTTAGGGATGGAATACTGGCGTTTCAGTCGGTCATGAGCCATCGTCTTGCCCTCTGGCGGGGGGATCTTAGGACGATGGCGGCCAAGCTCGATTCGCTGAGCCCACTGGCGATTCTGGCTCGAGGGTACAGCGTGTGCCGGCAGGTTCCCGACCTCGAGATCGTAACGCGTGCAGCCTCCGTGGTGGAGGGGGGGCAAGTAGAGGTGCTCTTGGCGCAGGGGGGACTCATCTGTCGCGTCGAAGAGCGGCGACAATAGGCTCAAGAGGGCATATTCCGTTCATCGGAGACGAAGGACGAGGAGGAGAGCAGCGGAACGATGGCGGACGACACAGAGATCAAATTTGAGGAGGCGCTAACCAGACTTGAAGCGGTGGTGAACCGTTTGGAATCGGGTGAGCTTCCTTTAGAAGAGTCTCTCCGTCTCTTCGAGGAGGGGGTTCATCTGACGAAGGTGTGCACCCACCGCCTGGAGGAGGCAGAGCGGCGAATCACAATCCTCTTGAAGAACGAGCGAGGCGAGTACCAAGAGGCACCGTTCGAGGGGGACAAGGGCTAAACGCGAGGGGGTCTGCTGTCAGTGGTGAGCGATAAGGATGGCCTTTTTACAGCCTGGCACCTGATACCCGGCTGCTGACGGCAAGACGATGGTGCGGAAGCGTTTGGATCAGCGCGTGTTGGAAGCGGGGCTGGTTGAAAGCCAAGAACGCGCACGAAGATTAATCCTTGCTGGGCAGGTGCGAGTGGATGGCCGACGGGTCGACAAAGCGGGGACCCTCATCGCGCCGGAAGCGACGGTCGCCGTCGTGGGTCCGGAACACCCATTCGTCAGCCGGGGGGGTGTCAAGCTTCAGGGCGCCCTCGACACCTTTGGCATCTCTGTCATGGATAAGGTCTGTATCGACGTCGGGGCGGGAACAGGCGGGTTTACCGATTGTCTCCTTCAGGCTGGCGCGGCGCGGGTTATCGCCCTGGACGTGGGCCATGGCCACTTGCACCAGCGTCTCCGCAGCGATCCCCGAGTTATCTGCCTGGAACGGGTGAATGTCCGGCACCTCACGCGTAGTCACCTTCCTGCCCTACCTGATCTCGTGGTGATCGATGTCGCCTTCATCTCTCTCACGCTTGTGTTTCCCGTTATGAGAGATCTCCTCGCCTCACACGGCGAGATCGTTGCCCTGATCAAACCGCAGTTTGAGGTAGGGAAGAGGGAAGTCGGGAGAGGGGGAGTGGTTCGAGATCCCCGAAAGCATGGCGAGGCGATTCGCAAGGTGGCCGCCGCAGCGGAGAGGTTAGGTATGGCGGTCAAGGGTCTCTGTGTATCGCCGATCACGGGGACAAAGGGAAATTGTGAGTTCTTCGTTCTCCTGGCGCGGCGCGGGACGGTCCTCGACGATGCTGGAGACATCCAGCGGTGGATCGAGGAGACGGTCGACTCCCTTGGCGCAAGGTTCCAAGGGGAGAAGGGTCGCTGAGGCCTGAAAATGGGACCAGGGCCATTTACGTGTATTGGCATCGTGGCGAAGTCACATCGGCCTGAGGCCCAGGAGGCAGTCCGCCAGCTCATCGCCTGGCTCAGGGCGAAAGATCGAGAGGTCGTCCTTGACCTCGACACTGCGACACTTGCCGGAGCCGACGAAGCAGGAATCGAAAAAGCGGATGTCCCCCGGGCGGCAGATCTCGTGATCGTACTGGGCGGGGATGGAACCCTCCTTTCAGTGGCCAGGTTGGTGGGGTCCGAGGAGGTTCCGATCCTCGGAGTGAATCTTGGCGGACTGGGTTTCTTGACTGAGATCACGCTCGATGAGCTGTACCCGGTGTTGGGGACGGTACTGGACGGAAAATATCGAGCGAGCCGGCGCATGCTTCTCCAGGTGACAGTCCACCGACAGGGGGAGCCGGTTGCTGAGTACGTCGTCTTGAACGATGCAGTGATGACAAAGGGGGCGTTGGCGCGTATCATTGAGCTTGAGGTCTTGGTCGAACAGGAATACGTCACCACCTATCGCGCCGATGGTCTCATCATCTGTACCCCGACTGGTTCCACGGCCTACGGCCTCTCCGCCGGGGGTCCAATCCTCTTTCCCAGTATGCATGCTGTCATCCTGGTCCCAATCTGTCCACATACGTTGACCAACCGCCCCTTGGTCCTGCCGGAAGAGGTCAATGTCCAGGTGGTCCTCGAATCGCAGGATGAGGATGTGTATCTCACCCTGGACGGGCAGGTGGGCTTCCCCCTCCGACATCGGGATCTGGTGGAGGTCCGTCGCGCCGACCGAGAGATTACCCTCATCGCGTCCCCAAAGAAAAGTTACTACGAGATCCTTCGGTCAAAACTCAAGTGGGGAGAACGCTAAGCCAGTTCACCGTTCACCGTTGTCAGTTCACAGCCTGAGATTTCTGGTTTTGCCGTGAACCGTGAACTGTGAACCCTGAACCGAGATGAAGCGATGTTGCGGGAGATTGCCATCCGGCACTTTACCGTCGTTGAACACGTTCGGGCGAGTTTTGGACCTGGCCTGAATGTCCTGACGGGAGAGACGGGGGCGGGGAAATCGATTGTCATCAGTGCGCTGACGATCAGCCTCGGGGCGCGAGCGGATGCGGAGCTGGTCCGATCGGGGGCAGAAGAGGCAGTGGTAGAGGCCGCCTTTGCCATTCCGCGCGCAAGTCCAGTAGAGGACCTGGTCGCGTCACAGGGGATCCCGTTGGAAAGGGGAGAGGACCTCTTCCTCCGACGGCACCTGGCCAGAGGAGGAAGGAGTCGGGCCTATGTGAGTGGGACCATGACGGGTGTGGCCACACTGAAGATGCTGGGGGAGCATCTGGTCGACATTCATGGTCAACACGAGAGTGTTCTTCTGCAAAATCCCCGCCGACACCTCGAGCTGTTAGATGCCTTTGGCGGCTTGACGGAGCAGGTCGAGGGGTATCAGGCCCTCTTTCGCCGATGGCAAGCCTTGAAAGCAGAGCGAGAAACCCTCGAGGGAGGCGAACGGGAGAAGGCCCAGCGTAAGGATCTCTTAGAGCACCAGATCCGGGAGATTGATGCGGCACATCTGGGAGAGGGTGAAGAGGAGGCCCTGCAGGCGGAACGCACGATCCTGACCCACCATGAGAAACTCCTCCTTGCGGTCGAAGATGCCTACGTGCGTTTGGAAGGGGATGAAGGAGGAATCCTTTCTGGCCTCTCCGGTGTCGGGGCGCGACTGAGAGAGGCGGGGCGAATCGATGCACGCCTCGCCGCCGTGGAGGGGATGGCCGAGGAGGGGAAGACCCTTTTGCAGGAAGTGGTACTTGCCCTTCGGGACTACCGGGAACGGATTCAGTTTGATCCCGATCGACTGGAGACCGTTGAGGAACGTCTTCATACCATCGGCCGTCTGAAGAAAAAATATGGAGCCACTACTGGCGAGATCCTGGGGTACCGAGAGCAGGCCGCTCTGGAACTCAAGCAACTAGAGGGGGCGGAGGAGCGGCTTGTGGGTCTCGAGGGGGAGATTCGCGCCGTGGAAGCCGACCTCTGGGAGCGTGGGAGTCACCTTTCGAAGGGGAGAGTGAAGGCGGCAAAGCAACTCGCCCAACAGGTAACGGGGGAGCTGAACCAGCTCGGGATGACACGGGCAGATTTCCGCGTGGAGATCAAGAAGGTGGAAGAGGAACCGCGAGGATCGCTCAGGTTGACCGGCTTGGAGGAGGCGGAGTTCCTCTTTGCACCGAACCCAGGCGAGGGATTTAGGCCACTCGGAAAGATCGCCTCGGGTGGGGAACTCAGTCGGATCATGCTGGCGCTGAAACATATTCTCGCCTCGGCCGATCAAACCCCCACCCTGATCTTCGATGAGGTGGATGCTGGAGTCGGGGGGAGAATGGCTGAGGTCGTAGGGAGAAAGCTGTGGCGAGTGAGTCGAGAGCGGCAGGTGATCTGCATTACTCACCTCCCGCAGATTGCCGCCTTTGCCGATGTTCACCTTCGGGTAGAAAAGGAGATGCAGAAAGGGCGGACTGAGGCGCGGGTGATCTCGCTTTCCAAGCAAGAAAGAGTGGAGGAGCTGGGTCGGATGCTCGGAGGGCCGGAAAGATCCGCGACGGCTTTGAAGCACGCCCGGGAATTGTTTCAGGCTGCACAGGGTTGGAAGGAACAGCAGGGAGGGGGGGAGAATGCGAGTTAAGTCCGGGGGCTCGAGATGACGGAGCCGATTGGCCCTCTGCTTTTCCGGTCATTAGGAGCCTCGATCCTTCTGCACCTGCTCGGTGCCGTTTTTCTCTGGAAGACCCACGTCCCAGCCCCTGGCCTCCAGGATTCCGCTCCGCTCATGATCCGTCTCCTGCGTACGAGTGACATCCCCAAGTTCATCGATCAGCCAGATGCTGCAAAAGCAACCAGGCCGGTGCACAGCAAGGACATTTCCCAGGTCACGAGTGAGGCGAGGGGTCGCGGGACAGTTCCGGGTTCGGAAACGGGTCCCAAGGGCTTACAGGCTCCAAAGGATCGGGGTTCTCCAGCCATTCCTAAGGCTCGGCAGGGGGCGGGGACATACCGCCTCACATCCCCTCGCCCTTCGCTCCGAGAGCAGGTCGCTGCCCTGGGGAGGCTGGGACTATCCAGGGAGAAAGACTCCTCGGAAACGGGGCCGCATGGGGGGACAGGTACCGACGAACGGACCGTTTCGCTGGAAACCCAAAGTTCGGAGTATGCCCCCTACCTCGCCGAGGTAAAACGTAGGATCGTCCGGCTGTGGTCTTATCCTCGTTATGCAAGAACCATCGGTCTGGCGGGAGAGCTCGTCCTCGTTTTCAGCATCACCAGAGACGGGAATCTGGCCCAGGTCCGGATTTCCGAAAGCTCCGGGGTTTCGATCTTGGATGAGGCGGCGGTCAAGGCGGTCAAGGCCGGGGCGCCGTATGCTCGCTTTCCAGCAAAGTTCCCCTTTCGAAAGCTGAACATCGTTGCGGCCTTTGCGTATACGGCCAGGGCCGCCCCGGTACGCTAATCGCAATAACCCGGGGCGACTGCGATGACGCCGATCGACCGCTACTTTCGTCTCCTCGCTCTTCTTACCGCCCGTCTCCTCACACCCCTCTTCCCGGCCCTGCCAGCGCGCCTTGCCCTGAAGCGGAGTGGCCAAGAAACGGTGGCGGGGATCGAAGGGCCGCTCACCATTTGTCGGGATCGGCTCGGAATACCCACCATTCGAGCGCAAACACCCTCTGACCTCTTTTTCGGCTTTGGCTACGCCATCACCCAGGACCGGCTGTGGCAGATGGATCTCTATCGGCGGCTGGCCGGAGGTCGTCTGGCGGAGATCCTTGGGGACCGGCCGCTCGCCGTTAAGCCGGGAGCTGGCCTCGATCCCCCCTCGGTCGTCCAGCTGGACTGTTTGCACCGGGCCTTGGGCCTCGCTCGGGCGGGCCACGCCTCGCAGGAGATCATGTCTCATGAGGCGAGGTCAGCCTCGGAACGCTATGCTGCCGGCGTGAATGCAGCCATAGCAACAATGCGGCAGGAACGATGCCTTCCTGTAGAATTTTACATGCTCGGCTATGAACCGGAATCTTGGAGCCCGCAAGACAGCCTGGCGATCGGGCGCCTGATCGCGTGGATGCTATGTTTTGCCGCCAGGGCCGAACTCGTGCTGGGAGCCATGGCCTCTCATCCGGACCTTTCTGCCCTCTTGCCGGCGTATCCGGTCGGCGAGCCGGTCATCGTGCAAGGTGAGGGACTGTTGGGCGGCGAAGGAGGCGGCAGCAATAGCTGGGTGGTCGGGCCAGACCGCACACGGAGCGGCCATCCCCTCCTCTGTAACGATCCCCATCTCCCCATGGGCCTTCCCGGCATGTTCTATCAGGTTGCTTTGAGAGGGGCGGGATACCATGTCAGTGGAGCGACCATGCCGGGTCTTCCAGCCATCCTTATCGGGGCGAATGCCGACGTCTCGTGGGGCATCACCTCAGTCATGCCCGATGACGCCGACTTGTACCGAGAAACGCTTCATCCGTCCGACCCGAACCTGTACGCTTTCAAGGGGGAGTGGCGACGGTTCAAAGTGGGGGTGGAAGAAATTGGTATACGTGGGGGCCCCGCGCGCCGGATTGCCGTCCGGTATGTCCCGCACGGGAAGGCCGATTGTCCCCTCTTGAGTGATATCCTTCCGCTCGGTGCACCGCTTTCCCTCCGTTGGACGGGTCTAGAGCCCTCCCGAGAGCTAGATGCTCTCCTCAGGATCTGTCGGGCACGTGGCCTCGAAGAATTTCAGGAGGGTTTGAGAGACTTTGCCGTTCCTGCCCATAACTTTCTGTATGCCGATCGCCAGGGGAACTATGCCTACTTCTGTGCCGGACGTTTCCCGAGGCGCCGGAAAGGAGAGGGTGCGTTCCCCCTGAACGGGGCGTCGGGGACCTCAGAGTGGGAGGGGGACGTTCCCTTTGATGAACTTCCCTCTTTGATCAATCCCCCCTCCGGTGTCATCGTTACCGCGAATAACCGGATTGTGGATGACGCGTATCCGCATGAGTTGACGTATCTTTGGGAGCCTCCACATCGGGCCAGGCGGATCGTTGAGCTTTTGGACCGGGGAGGACTTGACGTGCGGGACATGGCAGCCATTCAGGGGGATGTCCTGTCGCTTCAGGCTCAGGGGGTGGTGAGAGAGGTGGTTGCTCCAGTGGCCGGCGAACTGTCCGGGAAGGCGCGCCGGGCCGCAGAACGGCTCCTTCACTGGGACTTCCGGATGGCGGTGGAAAGTGGAGAGGCCGCATTGTATCATGTCTTTTACGACCGACTGCGGGTCCTCGTATTTGCCGACCGTCTCAACCAAGTCGCCCCGGAGCTGTACCGTGGTTACTTCTCGCTTCTCCATCTGCCCATGATGCCGGTTGATCGGATCTTGAAGGGTGGAAATCCTGCGTGGATGCCGGGGGGGCAAGGCCTTGTCGTGAGTCGGGCGCTTGAAGAAGCGGTGGCGTTTCTGGAGGAGGAGCTAGGGGTAGAGGAGGAATGGAGCTGGGGAAAGCTTCATTCCTTCACCCTGCGACACCCGTTGGGTAAGGGCCGGGATCGGGCCAGCCACTTCATAAACCGCATTGTTGGACTCAATCGCGGGCCCTTTCCTCATGCAGGGGATGGGATGACGGTCAATGTTGCCGCGTATATCCTCTCGCACCCCTTTGAACCCGTCGTCGGACCCACCTACCGGCAGATCGTGAATTTGGGAAACCTCCATGAATCCCTGTGGGTCGTTCCGGGAGGAAGCTCAGGAGACCCCCTTTCTCCCCACTACAGCGACCAGCTTACGGACTGGCGGCAGGGGAGATATTTCCCGATGATGCCCAATTTGGAGGTCGCCACGGCCGTGCTCGAGCTGTTTCCAAGCGGCCGGGAAAGGTTTTGACTCACTCAGAGAGAGATGGTATAAGGCGAGCGGGTTATGGGAGAGTGGGAATCGGAAGGCATCGGGTTTTTCTTGGCGCGACAGCTCTCCGGCGTCTTTGAGGTCGAAGAGTGGCAAGTTCAGGGTGCGGGTGCTCGATTCCGGGGGGTCTTGCTGGCCCGCCCTGAAACGGCGCTCAACATCTTACGACACCGACTGGAACCGTATGGGTTCTCGCCGCTCCTTTCGAGTGAGCGAGAGATCCTCGTTCTCCCGACCCCCGTGGTGGCGAAGCGTGGAGGGGTCGGGCGGCCATGGCCTCAGATCCTTCTCTTCGTTGCAACCGTCTTCACCACCCTTTTCGTGGGGGCCCTGGGGCAGGGGGTTGATCCGCTTGGCGATCCGACAACCCTTGTGGCGGGCATTCCGTTTTCCTTTAGCCTCCTTTCGATCCTGGGGCTCCACGAGCTGGGCCATTACTTTACGGCAAGATGGTACGGTGTACAGGTGACGCTTCCCTATTTTATTCCCGCGCCGATCGGGCTCGGGACCTTCGGGGCCTTCATCAAGTTGAAATCCCCGGTTATTGACCGGCGAAGCCTCTTTGACATTGGCATCGCCGGACCGCTCGCCGGCCTGTTCCTTGCCATCCCCGTTTTGATAATCGGCCTCACGCTTTCTGAAATTGTCCCGGCACAGGGTCACGAGGGGATCTCTCTGGGATCTCCGCTCCTTTTCACGTGGCTCCAGAAAATGACCTTGGGCCCGATCCCTGACGGGATGGATGTCCTGCTGCATCCGGTTGCTTTCGCCGGGTGGATCGGCTTTTTTGTCACCGCGCTGAATCTTCTCCCTCTCGGGCAACTGGATGGCGGGCATATTGCGTACGCTCTTCTCGGTCGGCAGTCCGAGAAGCTGGCGTTTCTCACTGCCATCATTCTCGCCTTCCTGGGGATCACCTTTTGGCCGGGGTGGCTTTTCTGGGCTTTTGTCGCTTTCATGCTGGGGTTCAAACATCCTCCACCGATGAACGATGTGACTCCCCTCGATCCTCGCCGGCGTCTCTTGGCACTCGGTGCTCTTCTTCTCCTCCTTTGTCTGATAACCCCCGTCCCATTCATGACCCCGGAATTTTAAGGGGGGGGATCGGTGGAGACCTACCTCCCGGTTGGGAAGCTTCCGAGGCATCTGTTGGCCTCGCTGCTCGACCGGTACGCCAACCTGACAGCAGGGGTGGTCCTTGGGCCTCGGATTGGAGAGGACGCGGCGGTCTTAGAAATGCCTGACAGGTATCTCGTCGTGTCGACAGACCCCATTACCTTTGCTACGCGGGAGATGGGGCACTACGCCGTGACAGTCAATGCCAATGATGTCGTGACCTGCGGGGCAAGACCACGCTGGTTTCTCATGAATCTCCTCCTTCCCGAAGGGGCGAGCGACGCCGAAGTCGAGAGGCTCTTTCAACAAGTGCATGCGGCTTGCCGAGGGCTCGAGGTGGGGCTCGTCGGAGGTCATACCGAAGTGACCCCCGGACTGGATCGCCCCCTGCTGATCGGAACGATGATCGGAGAGGTGGCGAAGGACCGGCTCGTCGTGACCTCCGGGGCGCAAGTTGATGATGATCTCCTGCTGACAAAGGGAATTGCTGTGGAGGGAACCGCCATTCTGGCCCGAGAGCGAGAAACATTTCTCAGATCGCGGGGCTACTCTGAAGAGTCCATCCAGCGGGCTCAAGCCTACCTCGATGATCCCGGCATCGGCGTCGTGAAGGAGGCACTCGTGGCGGTCGAAACGGCGCGGGTGGGCGCGATGCACGACCCAACCGAGGGGGGACTTTCGGCGGGGTTGTACGAGCTCAGCGAGGCGGCAGGCGTCGGCCTGGAGGTGGAAGAGGCCCAGATCTCGATCCTGGACGATACCCGCCGTCTCTGCGAGGAGTTTCGTCTGGACCCATTGGGACTCATCGCCTCGGGTGCCCTTCTGATCACGTGCCGTCCGGGGGATACCAGTCAACTGCTGAGGGCGATTCAAGCGGCAGGAGTCCCCGTCAGGAAAATCGGCCGCGTTGTGCCTCAGACCCGGGGAGTCGTCCTGATCGGTCCACAGGGGGTAAAACCATTTCCCGCCTTTGAGCGGGACGAGATCGTGAAGATCTTCGCAGAATAATTTTGCCCTCTGGGCTGGGGCGGGGATGGGAGGAGAAGTCTTTTTGCGGGGTTCCTCACGGGATGCGGATCAGCCATGGGGAAAAAATCAGTTGGCGCAGGGGTCCTTCCAGCCTTGAATCCGTTGGGTGCGTGGGAGGCTGATGGCCGGGGGCCAGGGGTGGCAGTGGTCGGGACAAATGCCGAAGGCAATGGTGTCAGTGAAGTCGTGGGCCGCGAAGAAGCGGACGGCATCCTCCGCCTTTTCTGGTCCCCACAGATCTGCCAGAAGAGCGGCATAGCCTAAGGCGAATCCGGGTGCGAAGTAGAAACTTGCTCCGGAGGTTTCCCCCGGAAAATCAAGATCCATCCTTGCCCCTCCTCGTGGTGCCCTGGAGTGAGACCATGCAGGGTATGTGCCAAGGGGGAACCTCAAGGGGCAGTCCATGCGACAGATGGTCGTAGATGCTTTTCAACATCCCTTTCGGGATCCTCAGGCGGTTCGAAAGCTTCTCGTCGGTGCCGCCTGTAATACGCTCCCCATTGTAAACCTCTTGTCCATTGGCTATACCTTACGCCACCTCGAGCAGGTGCTGGAAGGCGAGGAGGCGTGCCTGCCCGAGTGGACGGATTTTCCCGGTCTGTTCATGCGGGGGGTGAAGGTGTTTCTGGTGGGCTCTGTCTATATGGCCTTCCCCCTGCTGCTGCTCTCGGCGGGGATTAATCTCTTTCTCTTCTCCATCGCCGCACTATGCTCCGCGGCCCTCGAACCCATGGCTCAGGTGCATCTCGCCCGTACGGGCCGAGTCTGGCTTGCCTTTACCCTGCCCAGGGTCTGGACGGAAATCAAGCTGGTCCTGGGCGAGTACCTTGCAGCGCTTACCGTCTGGTACGGAGTGCTCCTGCTTATTGCCGTGGTCCTGTCCGAAGCGGCTCCTCCTCTACTTTGGATCCTTGGCTCCTTTATCGGTTTTTATATGTATCTTTTCTTCGCCTCCTTGTTCGGACGGGCCTGTTCACGGTCTCGTGTAGCTCGGGATCGTGCTTCCTGAGTCCGACGTTCGGGGCGAAAGATTGGCACGATTGGCGGGAGGACCTTCGGAGACGGCCCGGGTCGGTGAGGTGTCAGGGGAGGAGTGGAAGGGCCTTGATTCCAGGGAAAGGATGAGAGGGAAAGCTCGCCAACGTCGGACGCACCCCCGGCGTGAGGCGGTCGCACTGAGGGAGGTCCAGGGGTGCGGAGGGGGAGAGGTGGTGCCGAAGGGGGGACTCGAACCCCCACGGGCTCACGCCCTCATGGTCCTGAACCATGCGCGTCTACCAGTTCCGCCACTTCGGCAACTAACTCTTGTACACATAAAGAGGGCGGCGGAAAAAGTCAACGGGAAAGTGACCCTGCGTCGAAGGGAGAGACCATGGAACTCGTGGATGATCAGATGTGCTTTGTGTGCGGCAAGAAAAATCCCGCGGGGCTTCAACTGGACTTCGAGCTCGTGGGGGACGCGGAGGTGCAAACGAGCTTTCTCCCGACGAAACAGTTTCAGGGCTTCCAGGACATCGTGCACGGGGGCATCATCACCACCATCCTCGATGAGGTGATGGTAAACGGCGCGTGGCTCCGTGGGGTGAGAGCGGTCACCGGAAAATTGGAAGTTCGGCTTAAACAGGCCGCCAGGGTGGGGGAGCGTCTTTATTTTGCCGGAAGAATGCTCCGGGACGGGCACAAGACCGTGGAAATGGAGAGTTGGGCCGCCACGGCCGAGGGTGTCATTGTGGCTGAAGCCCGAGGACTATTGGTAAAGGTAGGGCGTTGAGGATCATCACGCTGCTGACCGATTTTGGGAGTGCCGATCCATTTGTGGGGATCATGAAAGGGGTCATCCTCGGGATCAACCCCCGTGTACACATCGTCGATCTCTGCCACGGAGTTAGCCCGCAGGATATTCTTGAGGCTGGCTTTCTCCTCCATTGTTCGTACCGGTACTTTCCCAAGAATACTATTCACGTGGTGGTCGTCGATCCTGGCGTCGGGGGAGGGCGCAGGCCCCTCTTGGCCAAGGGAGCCCACGGGTACTACATTGCCCCAGACAACGGCGTGTTGAGCTATCTCTTTGCCTCCGGTGAGATCCGACGGGTCGTAGAACTCACCGCGGACACGTACTTCCTCCGTCCGGTGAGCCAGACCTTTCATGGGCGCGATATGTTCGCTCCGGTGGCAGCACATCTATCGCGTGGGGGCGGGATTGAGCGGTTCGGGAGACGCACGAAGACTTGTACGAGCCTGGCCTTGCCCGCGTCGCGGAAAAAGGGCGAATCAATTATCGAGGGCTCCGTCCTTCATGTGGACCGATTCGGGAATCTCATTACCAATATCCATGCGCGTGAGATCTCAGCTCTTCGCCCGGAGAAGGGGATCAAGATCTCGATCAAAGGGAGAAGGATCCATGCCCTGGCGGAGAGCTATGACAGTCTCCAGACAGGGGAGATGGGGGCCATCCTTGGGAGTGCCGGGTATCTCGAAATCTTCTCCAATCACAGCAGTGCGGCACGCGCCCTGAAGGCCGAACGGGGGGCAGCGGTTCGCGTGGAAGGAGGGAAAAGGCAGAGGTGACCACAGTCAGCCTAAGTATGCCGATCAACAGACACGCGAGCCGTGTGCGCAATCGCACGAGGACCCGGCGCTGCTGTAGCGGAGGCGCATCACAGCACAGGGGCCGCTGCGGTGAGCGCCTTTGCCGGCCTGGCATGGTTCGTGCAACTTTGCGTAACCAGGCGTATTTCAGGCTACCCAGCGGTGGGGAGACTCGTGCGGAATTTCAGGAGAATCGGGGTGCTGCTCTTTCTCCTCGTGGTGATCCCGGGCCGAGGAGAGGCTGTGGGCTTCAACGAAATCCGAGATGCGGTAGCTCTCTGGCATCGCGTTTTTGGGACGCTTCCGGCCCTCGAGCAATTTATTCAAGAGGGCAGGCCGCCCCGGGTCCAGAATGTCGAGAAGCTGGGGGCGGCTTTGGAGGCGGTCAGCCGGGAGGAAGCGTCGAATCCCTTTCTCCCCCTCGCCCGGGGAGCCCTGTTCACCCTCACAAAGAGTGGACCAGTAAAAGGGCAGGCAGCCAAGGCGTCGAGCCTGGCGGGGGACCGCGTAGCGGTCCGATGGTTGTTATACAAAGCCTTTCTCGACCTGGGCCAGGAGGCGGCGGCGGATCGCGAGCTCCGGAGGATTCGGGAAATTCGAGACCGGTTGGGACTAGATCGCATCACCTATTTGGGGTGGTATCTAGCTCAATCGGCCAAAACTCTCGCCGCACGCCAAAATTTTCAGGAGGCGGAAAAGGCGTTAGCCCTAGCGGCGGAGTTTGACCCCGCTCTCCCTGAGGTGTTCTTCGCCCAGGCCCGGATCCTTCTAGGCCGCGGCTCGCCCCGAGGGCTCGTCCCCTTGGTGAAGGGCTGGTGGATCAGTCTGACGTCGCCCACCTATGGGCTGAGCCATTGGGCCAATATCCTCGCTTCCTTTCTGTTCGCTATTCCCTTGATTCTTCTGCTGGTGGGACTCCTGCTCATCGTGCGGGTGACCCACCTGTTCGGACATGACCTCGCAGAAAGAAAGCGGCAAAGACTGTCTCCTACCGCTCAAGCCTTCCTCCCCATCCCTATCTACCTGCTGCCCGTCCTTCTCGGTTTAGGACTCCTCCCGTCGCTGTTGCTTTTGCTGTTGCTCCTGGGGATCTACTTGAAGGGTCGAGAGCGCCTGCTCTGGGGGGGTCTGGTGCTTTCTCTCCTGCTGCTTCCGTCAGGATATCGTCTTCTTGCAACGATGATTACGACCACGACCTCCCCTCGATTCGTAGCGTTGTTGCGGGTAGAGGAGGGCAGTCGCGGACAAGAGACAGAAGCGGCGCTCCGTCGGTGGACGAACGAGGCTCCTCACGATCCCCTTCCGCGCTTTTACCTCGGACAAGTGCTTCGCTCCCGGGGCGAGCTTCAGAAGGGGATCAAGGCATACTCCCAAGTCCAAACAAGTGGATCGCCGGAAGCGGCGGTCTGGACCAACCGAGGCAACTTGGCCCTCCTGGCGGGCAACTTGGCTGAAGCGCAGTCGGCCTACGAAAAGGCCATTGCTTTGAGTCCTGACCTGGCCTATCCGCGCTTCAACCTGAGCCAGCTCCTGACGGAACGCCTCCTTTTAGAGCCGGCACAAGAAGAATATGCCCAGGCTATCCGTGAGATGCCGACCCTGGAGGCCCGCATGAAACAGGCCGTAGCCGACGGGAGAAAACGGGTTATCGTCGATGCGCCGTTTCCGGTCACAGGGCTTTGGCACCGGATCCCTTTCCTCGATTCTTCTTCTCCGGAGATGGCTGAGATCATCTGGGGCGGAAGATTTTTGGGCGTCTCTCTCGCCCAACTTCGTTGGATGGTCGGAGGATACTTCATTGCTTTTGGGGGGATCTTCTGGTTTCGGAAGCGGCGGAGATTTGCCCGGGCGTGCCAAGAATGCGGAAGAGCCTTTTGCCCTCGTTGTCAGCGGCTCCTGGGCGAGATCCGGCTCTGCACCCGCTGTGCGATCATTGAGAGGGTGCGATCGGGGGAGGCCCCTCCTACCGTCAAGAGCGTTCCCGTTGAAGAGGTCCAGCGAGAGTCGCGATGGCTCGGGGTGGCTCTTGCACTCATTCCGGGGATTGAAGGGATCTACCGAGGAAGAATCCTCTGGGGTTTTCTGCTCCTGACGGTTACGCTCTTCGTTATCTCCCCCCTCCTGGGAGCGCACCTCGCCCCAGCCACGTATCTCCCAGGAGCGCCCCTACCTTACCACGTCTCTGTGAGCATCCTCGTGCTCGTCTGCCTCTACATGCTGACTGCCTTGACCACCACAGGGAGGCGCCGACGGCGCGCTAAGGAGGCGCGATGGCGCTAGAAGGAACACTTCAAGATTTTGCCCTGGTCGATATCCTACAGCTGATCGGAATGCAGCGAAAGACCGGGAGCCTCACCCTGACGCGGAGGGAGGAGACGATCACCGTAATGGTGCAGGATGGGATGGTCGTCTGGGCGACCCCCGGGGACGAGAGTTTCGACGCGAACTTGGGCAAGATTCTGATTGCTCGGGAACTGATCAGCCGGGCGCGCTGGGAGGAAGCGAGGAACATCCGAGCACGAAGGGGACAACGCTTGATCCCATCTCTTTTGGAGGGGCAATGGGTTTCGCCTCGCGATCTCGACCGAGTGATACAGCGCCAGGTGCTCGAGGCGGTCTACGGTGCCCTTCGGTGGCGGGAGGGAAGATACACCTTTGTTGCCCAGGAGCATGTGGATTTGAGCCGAGGCCAGATCTCGCCTGTCGGGACGGAAACTATTCTTCTGGAAGCCGTCCGTCAGATGGATGAATGGCCGCTGATTGAGAAGCGGATTCTATCGCTCGATCTGGTCGTTCGGCGAACCAGTCGGCCGGTCTATCACGAAAAGGTCTCTTCTGAGGGGCTCGCCATCCTTGAACTGGTGGACGGCAAGCGGACTGCCCGCGAGACCGCCGAAATATGCGACTTCGGGGAGTTCGATGCCTATAAGGGCATCGCCGACCTGCTCGGGGCAGGAGTCTTACAGCTCGAGCAGCGGGCCGAGACCGAGAGCCCACACGCGGCGATTCGGCCCGTGCGGCCGCCCAGGAGGGTCCCCGGCTGGTTGTTCTCGGTCGCGGTCGTGGCGATCACGATCGTCTCTCTCCATTTTCAGTTGTCCATTGGACATGACCCTCTCTACCTTCTACCTTCCTATGGGCTTCCTGCGCAGGCCACAATCCAGGGCCAGAGACTCGGCGTTGTCGAACGAGAGCTTCCTCGGGCATTGGACATGTACCTCCTGCTCCGTGGGCGATATCCGGATAACCTCACAACACTCCAGGCCGAGGGACTTTTTACCGGGCAGCTTCAAGACCCTTGGGGGAGGCCCTGGGTCTATGAGCAACGGCAATCGACTTACCGGTTGACGAGCCGGGGCCCGGACGGCCGGATCGGAACCGCTGACGACCTCCACATCGCTCCCTCGTAGTGCTCTCATTGACAGTCTGAATCCGCTATGCTAGCGTAAAAAAGTTTCACCAGGTTCACAGCAGATTGGTGACCCATGGGACAGTGGCGCGCAAGTCGTTTTCGGGGGGGGGCACAGGAGATCATTGGGGTTTCCCTGATCCTACTTCTTGTGCTCCTTGTCGCCTCGCCTGTCGACGCAGAGGAGCGGTCCAGGGCCCTGGTGAAGCGCATGCAGCAGGTGTTCGTGGACGTGGCGGAACGGCTGAAGCCCTCAGTGGTGAATATCAGCACGACCCAGAAGGTACGGATCCGTCGCCAGCAAGTTGAACCCTTCTTCCGCGGCCCGCTGGAGGAATTCTTCGAGCGATTTTTAAAGCTGCCAGAGGAATTTGAGCGTCAGAGTTTAGGATCCGGCGTCATCGTGGACGCCAAGGGCTACATCCTCACCAATAATCATGTGGTGGGGCAGGCGGATGAGATCCAGGTGACGCTGGTGGACGAGCGAACGTTTCAAGCCAAGGTGGTCGGGACCGACCCCAAAACGGATCTTGCTGTCATCCGGATCGAGGAGGCCACCAACCTTCGGCCCGCACCCCTGGGGGACTCCGACAAGATGCGGACCGGCGACTTTGTCATTGCCATCGGGAACCCCTTCGGGCTGAGCCACACAGTGACGGTCGGTGTCGTCAGCGCGACGGGCCGCGCTGGCGTGGGTATCACTGCCTACGAGGACTTCATCCAGACGGATGCCTCTATCAATCCGGGTAATAGTGGCGGTCCCCTGTTGAACATTGATGCAGAAGTCATTGGCATTAACACGGCCATTGTGGCCACCGGGCAGGGGATCGGTTTTGCCATTCCGGTTAACTTGGCCAAAGACATCATGGGTCAGCTGATCAAGGAGGGTCGGGTCACCCGAGGGTGGCTCGGGGTGGTCATTCAACCCCTGACCCCGGAGCTGGCCCGGCAGTTCGGAGTCAAACCAGGAGGGGGTGTCTTGATCGCCAATGTAGTTGAGGGGGGCCCCGCAGAGAAGGCGGGACTGAAAAGCGGGGATGTGGTGGAAGCGTTTGCGGGGAAGCCAGTCACCGACGTCCGTCACCTTCAGCGCCTCGTCGCTAAAGTGAGACCGGGGAAGGAAGTCGCCGTGAACGTCAGGCGGGAGGGTAGGCAACTTGCGCTTAGCGTGGCCGTCGGGCAGATGCCGACCGAAGAGGCCGTGGCCGTTAGCCCACAGTCCCCAGAACGGTATGGTTTTGCCGTTCAGGACCTCACACCTGACCTGCGGGAAAAACTCCAGGTCGAGGAGGGTGGGGTGTTGGTTTCCTCGGTGGATCCAGGGGGGCCCGCTTTTCGCCGCGGGCTGCGGCGAGGGGACGTGATCCTAGAGGTCAACCGCCAGCCGGTCGCGGGCCGTGGGGATCTGTTGGAAGTTCTCCGAGCATCGCGCCCTGAGACGGATCTGTTGCTGTTGGTTCAGCGTGGGAAGAGCACCCGCTTTATCGTCGTGCCTCCGGCAAAGGGTTAATCCCTCCATGATAGGTGCCGACGTCTATGGCACGAAGGACACCCCAGTTTTACGAGGAAATCAGCGACGAGGCATTCTCTGCCTACCTGCGGAGGATCGTCAATATCCCGCTCCTCGATAAGGCTGAAGAACTGCGCCTCGCCAGGCGGATTCAAAAGCGGGACGAAAGGGCCCGGAAAAAACTCGTCGAGGCCAACCTGCGATTTGCGGTGAAGGTCGCTTTGCAATACCAAGGGTATGGTCTCTCCGTGTTGGACCTAATCAACGAGGGGAATCTGGGGCTCCTCGAAGCCGCCCGCCGCTTTTCCCCCGAATACAATGTCAAATTTATCACGTACGCCGTTTGGTGGATTCGTCAATCGATCATGCAAGCCCTGGCCCGGGCGAGCGGGGCCTTACGCTTTCCGGTTCGGAAGATCCGCTTGGCCAGTAAACTGCGGAGCCTCCGGGCAAAGAAATTGTATCAAGAGGGCGAGGAGCCAACGGAAGAGGAACTGGCCAGGGAGTTGAACCTGACTCTCACCGAGGTCGAGGAGTTGCTGCAAACCAATCTACCTCAGGCGTCTCTGGAGGAGATCCAGGGGCGGGAAGAAGAGCGGGGCCTCATCCGCCCCGGAATGGGACCCGTTCCTCTCGCCGACGATGAGCTGGTTCGCAAATCCTTTGAAGAAGAGATCGAGCGCTTGCTCGAGGAGCTGACGCCCCGGGAGCGCGCCATCATCGAGTTGCGGTATGGTCTCCGAGGAGAGGAACCCATGACGCTTGAGGAGGTCGGTAAGCGATTCAGGCTTTCCCGGGAGCGGATCCGCCAGGTTGAGGAAAAGGCAAGAAAGAGGCTCCTTGCTATGGCAAAGACCCGGCATCTGCGTGACTATCTGAACTGAGGAGGGCGATGTGCCCACTTGGACTCTCGTAGTGCTCGTCGTGCTTGCGGCGGTCTTGGCCCTCATGGCATGGGCGCTAGGGCGAATGGCCGGCCGTCTCAAGGAGCTTGAGGCCGGCAAGGGGCAGCCGGACCACGCACTGCTCCTGCTCCAGGGCGAGATCCAAGCATCCCGCGGGGAGGTACGACAGATTCAGGCCGAGACCCTGGGGTCGCTCAGGCAGGAGCTGCACCAGTTTAGAACGGAGATGGCCGGCCAGATGGGCACCATGGGGAGTGGGGTGCAAGAACAGCTTCGCCACGTCACGCAGGTGGTGGGTACGGTGCAGGGCAGCCTCGGGACGCTGGGCGAGGTGACGCAGCGGGTGTTCGACGTCGCCAAGGACATCGCCGGGCTTGAGCAAATTCTCAAGTCACCCAAAATCCGGGGAGGCTTGGGGGAGATCTTTCTCGAAAATCTCTTGGCGCAGATGCTGCCACGCGAACACTATGCGCTCCAATACACTTTCTCGACTGGCGACCGTGTGGATGCAGTTGTTAAGATTGGGGAACGCCTAGCCCCGGTGGACGCCAAATTTCCCTTAGAGAACTTCCGTCGATTGCTCGAGGAACCTGAGGAGGAAAAACGCCGACAGATACGGCGGGCCTTTGGACGTGATGTGAAGGCCAGAGTGGATGAGATCGCCAAAAAATACATCCTGCCCGACGAGGGGACCTTCGACTTTGCTCTCATGTACATCCCCGCCGAAAACGTCTATTATGAGATCATCGTGAAGGACGAGGCCACCGAGGACGAGTCCGCAGCGGACTACGCCGTCGGTCGTCGTGTAATTCCTGTTTCGCCCAACAGCTTGTACGCCTACCTGCGAGTGATCGTGCTGGGGCTTCGCGGGTTCCAGATCGAGCGCGATGCCCGGGAGATTCAGGCGCGCCTCATCCATCTTCGTGGAGATCTGGAAAAGTTCCGCGAGGGCTTTGACGTCCTCGGCAAGCACCTGACGAACGCCCGGAGCAAGTACGAGGATGCCGCCGCTGCGCTGAACCGGGTCGAGGCTAAGCTGGATACGGTTGAGGGTCTGGGCGAACAGCCTGGCCTGCCCGGAGCGATGGACGCTTCCAGCACGCTTCCGTCGTAGCGGTCCTTCGTCTCGAATAGGCGTCTGTGCCGCAACAATTCCCTCTCCGGGCCGCTTGATTGACTGGGTGTGAGCATTCTACTGTGATCCGGAGCCAACCCTCCGTCGAGGTCGAACGACGTGACCCTCCTGCGCCTCCTGCAACGCTCCACAGAAAAGTTTGGCGATAAGACTGTCCTGCTCGCCGGCGATCGAACGACGACGTACAGTGAGCTCTGGGAGTCCGTTGTCCGATTGGGCATGGCGTTACGCCATCTGGGGGTTGAATCGGGAGAGAGGGTTGGTGTGATGTTGCCCAATGTCCCGGCCTTCGTGCAGGCGTACTTCGGTATCCTCGCGGCTGGGGGGACGGTAGTTCCGTTCAACACTATGTATAAACCCGAGGAGGTCCGCTACCTCCTCGAAGATGCATCGATTCAGCGGGTCCTGACCAGCCAGCTGTTCATGCCGGGCCTTCACGCGGCCGCGGATCGGCTCGGCCGCGCCGTGCATGCGATTCCCTTGGATGGAGCGCCCGGAGCGCTGGAATCTGAAGTCCTGAGTGCGAGACACGGCCGCGGACCGGCACACCAACTGGCAGACGTGAGTCTAGAGGAGACGGCCGTGTGTCTATACACCTCGGGAACGACAGGGCAACCAAAGGGAGCCCTGCTCACCCACAGGAATCTCCTAAGTAACACCGAATCATTTCGCCAGATCGCCCCGTGTGATGAGCGAGATCTCTTCTTCTGCGTTCTTCCCCTATTTCACTCCTTCGCCGCTACTGTTCTCATGCTCTTCCCCATGAGTATCGGGGCTGGAATCGTCTTAGAGCCCCGATTCGTTCCCGAACAGGCTCTTCGGGTCATGGTGGAAAGGCACGTGACGATTTTAGCTGCTGTCCCCTCCATGTACGCCGTCTGGACGCAACTTCCCCCCATTGAGCTCGACCTGTCCCCGATCCGGTTTGGGATTTCCGGGGGGGCACCCCTGCCTGTGGAAGTCCTTCATCGGTTTGAAGCGCGGTACGGGATCCCAATCTACGAAGGCTACGGCCTCACCGAGGCCTCCCCGGTTCTGACCGAAAATCCTCCCTTGGGTCTCAGGAAAGTGGGTTCAGTGGGGAAGCCTCTTCCGATGGTGGAACTCCGAGTGGTGGATGCAGGCGGAAAGGACGTGCCACCGGGGGAGGTTGGAGAGATCGTGGCGAAAGGGCCCAATATTATGCAGGGCTACCTCAATCGGCCTGAAGCGACCGCGCAAGTCTTGAGGGATGGCTGGTTGTACTCCGGAGATCTCGGGCGCCAAGATACGGATGGATATTTCTATATCGTCGACCGGAAGAAAGACCTAATCATCGTCGGGGGGATGAACGTGTATCCTCGGGAGGTCGAGGAGGTATTGGCGGCCCATCCCGCGGTGGCTGAAGTGGCCGTCATCGGGTTCCCAGACGTGACCCGGGGAGAAGTCCCCAAGGCCTACATTGTCTTGAGAGCTGGGGCGACGGCCTCGAAGCGGGAGCTCCTGCGCTTTGTGCGGGAACGCCTGGCCGCCTTTAAAGTCCCTCGAGATGTAGAGTTTTGCGAGTACTTGCCCAGAACCATCTCTGGGAAGATCCTGCGGCAACAACTTGGCCCCGCTGGCGAGACGTAATGGGGATGGAGGAGAGGAGTAAGGTGGCACCGGAGCGGGTAGCCGTGAAGGACCTCAAACTTCATGATACCGTTACCTCCTTCTTTCTAGTGAGAAATCCTCAACTCCGCCTACGGAAGACCGGCGAGGCCTTCCTAACCTTTCTTTTGGCCGATCAAACAGGCGAGCTCCCCGCGGTGATGTGGGAGGACCTGGAGGGGATCGGAGAACGGGTCCGGGAAGGGGATCTTGTGAAGGTGCAAGGCGTGGTGGGGAGCTATCAGGGAGAGATGCAACTTACCATTCAGCGACTGCGGCTCGCTCAGACAGGTGAGGCAACCCTTGGAGATTTTCTTCCCACCACCGAGGCTGATGTGACCTCGATGCTGGCCTTTCTTCAGGAGACGATCCACGCATTCACCAGCGACCCGCTCAAGCATCTCCTCTCTCGCATCTCAGAACGGGAAGGCTTTCGTGAGGCCTTTGCCGCTGCGCCGGCGGCCAAAGGGCTTCACCACGCGTACCTCGGAGGCCTGCTGGAGCACACCGTTTCAGTTGTAAAGCTATGCAAGGCCATTGCCTCCCATTACGGAGGGGCGGTCGATGGCGATCTCTTGCTGGCGAGCGCGATCCTTCATGATGTGGGAAAGATCTTTGAGCTCACGTGGGAGCGCGGGTTTGATTACTCCGATGAGGGGCGACTCCTCGGTCATATCACGCAGGGAGTCTTGTTTGTTGAAGAACAGATCGAGCAGATTCCGGATTTCCCGCCTCAACTCCGGATGGAGCTGCTTCATAACATCCTGAGTCATCACGGACAGTATGAGTGGGGCTCGCCGCGGCGACCGAAGACTGTGGAGGCCCTGATTCTCCACGCGGTGGAAAACCTGGACGGCAAGGTCAACCTCTTCCTGAAACTGGTCAAGCAGCACCCGGACCCTCATCGGGGGGGGTGGACCGTGTTCCACCGCAGCTTCGAGCGGCCCCTCTTCTTTGGGGGCGCGGAATCCCCCGGGGGGTCGCTCGGGGTCCCGCCAGAGGAGGGGTGAGGGGGCTTTCGTGGCCGGCTTTGACGCGGATCCAACCCTTCCTGCCGGATCAGTTCAGTTGCTCTCCACAGGATTGGCCCCCTCCTTTGAAGAGGTCTGTCACACGAAGGGGGGTATCCCTTGATTCCTCCAGCCCTTCTTTTGCCAGAGGCTAAAAAAAGTGTTGACAAAAAAGTATCCCTTGATGTATTTAATTCATCAGAGGGAAGATATAGATGCTGGACAGGTTCTTTTCGTCTGAGACCCGGGTAGACTTGCTGGAACTCTTTTTGAGCCGTGCAGAGGAACGCTTCTACGTGAGGGAAATTGTTCGGGAACTCAATCGAGATATCTCGGGGATAAAACGGGAGCTAGATAACTTGGAAAAGGCAGGCCTCCTGGCGAGCAGCAAGGTTGGCAATCTTCGTTACTACGCCGTCGACAAGACCTTCCCCCTGTATCCGGAACTGAAGGCAATCATCGACAAGACGCGAGGGGTGCCTCAGGCAATTGGCGAGACGCTTCGGAGTGTTCCCGGAATCCGGGTCGCTATCATCTTTGGGGAGTCCGACGCTGCGGAGCGAGAAGCGATTGATGTGTTGGTGGTGGGGCGGCCTCGCATGGCGCAATTGAATCGAGGTGTGGCGGACCTGGAGCTGCGCATCGGACGGAGTATCAATTACCTGGTTTTTGATGAGGGAGAGTATCAGCGACGGAAGGCGGAGGGAGATCCTTTCTTGCGGGAGGTCTTGCAAGGAAGCACGGTCTCCTTGATCGGGTCATTCCATGATCTTTGAACAGCTGAAGGCGAGAGGCTTGGTGGAGGTGGTGGCACCCGACTTGCACCGAGCGAATCGTCTTATGGCGAGGTCGCAAAAAGATCTCAAGACGGCGCAGGCGATTGTGGGGACCGATTCCGAGTGGGCGTACGTCGTCGCCGCGCACGCCATCGTGCGAGCGGCCCGGGCCCTGACGCTGGCGGAAGGTTTCCGTCCCAGGGGACGGGATCAGGCACGGACGCTCCTCCAGATGACGGCCTACCTCGTCGGTGAGGAGGAGGTCTCTATGGTGGAGGATCTCGAGCAGGTGCGAAAGAAGGGACAGCATTTCTTGGAGGCAGCAGACCGCCCAATTTCCCTGTATGAGCTGGAAGCGACGCTCAACATCGCGGAGCAACTGGTGGGCGCCGTGACCAAGCGCGTCTATGCCAAGGACCTGCAGACGCGTTTGCTATAGCGTGGGACCAATCCCCCCGGCAAGGCCGAGGGGGACGACCTGCGACGAAAGGGGGTGAGACGGGATGGCAAAGAAGAGGAAAGCAGCCAAAAAGACCACGAAGAAGGCAGCTCCCAAGAAGAAGAAATAGGAGTGGTGCCTTACTGGGTCGCGAACGGTAATCTGTGACGAAAGGGGGTGAGACTGAATGGGTAAAAAGGCGAAGAAGAAGGCAGCTAAGCCGGCGAAGAAAAAAGGCAAAAAGAAGAAATAGAAGTACTGCCTGGCTGGGGGACCTTCCCCCAGCTGTAATTATATTGGGATCATATTGGATTCGACGGAGGTGCAAACATCGAGAGTCGTCACCCGGTAAGTGGTACGGGATGAGGGGGGCAGAGTTGCTGGCACCCTGACGATCACGCACGGTGTGTTTTTCCCCCTCCCTCAGGGAATGAGCCTGTCCTTGTCTTCCCTGAGCGGTCATGGTATCTTTCACTCCCAAGACATCTGTCCCCTTTTTCGCAGAGATCGAAATGGAGCGATTCACTGGCCTCGACTACTATCGGGTAGATGAGCTCTATACGGATGAAGAGCGCTTGGTCCGAAACACGGTCCGAGACTTCGTCGATGCCGAAGTGCTTCCAATCATCGAGGCACATCATCGGCAGGGGACCTTCCCTTTAGCCCTTATCCCGCGGCTTGGGGAGTTGGGAGTTCTGGGGGCGAATCTTCAAGGGTACGGGTGTCCCGGGATTACCGAGGTTGCCTACGGGCTTATCATGCAGGAACTTGAGCGCGGAGATAGCGGGCTCAGGAGCTTTGCCTCGGTTCAAGGGGCCCTGGTTATGTTCCCGATCCGCGCCTTTGGGACGGAGGCACAAAAGATCGGGTGGCTCCCTCGGCTCGCCAGGGGCGAAAAAGTCGGTTGCTTTGGACTCACCGAGCCGGATTACGGATCTGACCCTGGAGGGATGGTGACCAAGGCCGTGCGCCGGGGAGATCACTACATTCTGAATGGCAGTAAGTTGTGGATTACCAATGGGACGATTTCGGATGTTGCGGTGGTCTGGGCTCGGACCGACGAAGGGATTCGCGGCTTCTTAGTGGAGAAGGGGATGCCAGGATTTACCGCGAGGGAGATCGAGGGAAAGTTCTCCCTTCGCGCGTCTGTCACGTCCGAGCTTATCTTTCAAGATTGCCGTATACCGAGGGAGAACCTACTGCCCGGGACCGCGCAGGGACTCAAGGCAGCCTTCGCATGCCTGAATCAGGCGAGGTATGGCATTGCCTGGGGAGCTGTAGGCGCGGCCATGACGTGCTACGACGTTGCACTCAAATATGCCAAGACGAGGGTTCAATTTGGCCGACCCATCGCGGGATTCCAACTTGTGCAACAGAAGCTGGTCTATATGCTTACCGAAATCACCAAGGCCCAACTCCTTTGTCTCCGACTGGGCCAACTCAAGCAGGCGGAGCACGTCCACCACACCCAGGTCTCGCTGGCGAAGATGAACAATGTGGACAAGGCCAGAGAAATCGCCAGGCTTGCCCGGGAAATCTTAGGAGCCGCTGGCATTGTGGACGAGTATCCGGTCATTCGTCACATGCTGAATCTGGAGACCCTCTACACCTACGAGGGGACGCACGATATTCACACCCTCGTCTTAGGTCAAGACATCACAGACCTGAGCGCCTTTGCCTGATTTCTTCCCCCTTTTTCCTCGTCGTCACGAGTTTCATAAGCCCGGACGTCATGCCCGTTGCCTGGCTTCCCCCCCCCTTTACTTTGTCCCAGGGGTATGGTATGAAAAGCCCCTATGCGAGTCCCGTTCCGCGTCATGATGATAACAATCGTGCTCGCCGGCATCCATGTCCTCGGACCCCAGACTCCGATGGCGGGAAAAGGAGAGGCTGGCCCTACCCTCCCTCTTTCCTCTAACGTGCAGCCCGATGCCACCATCGAGCATTTTCGGATGACAGAGACGCGGAAAGGTAAACGGATATGGAAAGTCGAAGCAGACAGGGCGGAGGTTTTTGAGGAACAAGGGCTAGCTATTCTCGTCCAGGTGGTCCACCCCGTGCGGATCGTGATGTACCACGGTGAGGAGACGTTGACTTCATTCGCTGAAAAAGTGGTTGTGAACCTCAAGACGAAGGACCTCCAGCTCATCGGTCAGGTCCGATCGGAGTCCAGCGAGGGAACAAGAATTTTCGGCAAGGACTTCACTTGGGTTGCGGAAAAGCGCCAGATCAGCACCGATGCCCCGGTGGTGATTGAGAAGAAGGGATTGCAGATTCGGGGGAAGGGAATGGTGGCCGACACAATCCAGGAGCGGGTAACCTTCCACGGGCCGATCTATTCCCAGATCACGTTATCCGGAAAATGGGAGCAAGCGCAATGAGCTTTTTGCGGCGAGGGGTAGGGGTAGGATGTGCGTTGTTCATCCTCGTCGGAACATCCGCATGGGCAGCCCAGAGTCCACCGTCTGGAGCGACAGAGCCGCAACGGCCCACGACCATCACCGCCGATCACCTGGAGGTGAGCTGGAAGGAGCGCCGGGCGATCTACACCGGCAATGTGGTGGCCAAGACGCCTGACCTAACGGTTACTGCCGATCGGATGGAGCTCGAATTTGATGAGAAAATGGAAGCAGTCGAACGCATGGTAGCGCTTGGCAATGTCCATATCTCCCAGGGGGAGGGGACTACCGCCGTCTCTGAGCGAGCAACGTACTCCATTGCGCAGGAGAGGGTGCTCTTGGAGGGGCACCCGAGGGTCTGGCACGAGGGAAACATGGTGAGCGGGGCGCGGATGACCCTGTATATTCAGGAGAACCGTCAAGTGGTCGAGGGGAATGAGAGTGAGCGGGTAACCGCGGTCATCTACCCCAAAGCGGAAGTCAAGGCAGGCGAGGTAAACTTGCGCAGGTGAGTCAAGAGCGTGCCATCAGGTCGGGGGAGGACGGTCCGGAGGAGGGTCTTCGTGCCGAGGAGTTGGTAAAGGCCTTCCAGGGAAGAAAGGTCGTTTCCGGGGTAAGTCTCACGGTTCGGCCGGGGGAGGTGGTAGGGCTCCTGGGACCGAACGGCGCAGGGAAGACGACCACGTTTTATATGATCCTTGGCCTTATACAAGCAGACGGTGGTCGTGTCTTCTTGAATGGCGAGGAAATTACCACTCTCCCGGTCTACCAGCGCGCGCGGCGTGGAATAGGATTTCTCCCCCAGGAAGCGTCGGTCTTCCGCCGGCTGACGGTCAAAGAGAATTTGATGGCTGTCCTGGAAACCCTCCCCCTGAGCGAGGCGGAACGGAGGAAACGGTTGGATGACCTCCTCCACGAACTGAACATTGCCCACCTCGCGAGGGCACCGGCCTATACCCTCTCTGGGGGGGAGCGGCGGCGCACCGAGATCGCCCGCTCTCTGGCGACGTCACCCGCATTTATCCTCTTGGACGAGCCTTTTTCAGGGATCGATCCCATCGCGGTGTACGATATCCAGGCCATGCTCATGCAGTTGAAGAGCAAGGGGATCGGTCTCCTGATGACCGATCACAATGTGCGAGAAACCTTGCAAGTTGTGGATCGGGCCTATATCTTGCATAAGGGGGAGGTTCTGTTAGCGGGGACGGCGGCTGAGCTGGCCGCCGACCAAAAGGCCCGGGAGATCTACCTGGGGGAGCGTTTTACCTTGTAGGGTGGTGACATAGGACAGGAGAGCAATTTCGACACGAACTAGTGATAATGTCCTTGGGTGCTTGGGCGTGCGAAAGCCGCCAACCGTGAGCTGATCAGCCATGTCCATGGAACTGCGCCTCCAACTTCGCCAGACCCAGCGGATGATCATGACCCAATCGCTGCAACAGGCCATCGGCCTGCTGCAGCTCTCTCGATTGGAGCTGATCCAGGCGGTTCGGCAAGAGTTAGAGGAAAATCCACTCCTCGATGAAGAGGTTCCGGAGGAGGCGCAAGTTACGGAGGAAGCGTCTGGGGACGACGAGGAAAAACCGGGAGAGGACCCTCTCTCCGATTTTGACTGGGAAAGCTATCTCGAGGATGCCTCAGACTATCGTCGGGAGTTTCCGCGGGAAGAAGTTGAGCGCTGGTCCCCCGAGGAACGCCTGACCCGACCGCGCTCCCTGGCGGACCACCTTCTTTTCCAGCTACATCTTTCCACGTCGGATCCCGATCTCATTCATTGGGCAACCGAAATCATTGGGAATTTGGATGAGAACGGGTATCTGGATTTGGAGCCGGGAGAACTCCGGGGGAAGACATCCGCGGACCAGGCCGCCATTGAGAAGGCGCTCGAGTTGGTCCAGAGCTTCGATCCCCCCGGGGTTGCTGCGCGAGACCTCCGGGAGTGCCTCCTCCTTCAGCTGAATAGCTTGAGGGATGGGGAACAGGTCACAATGGCGCGCACGCTTGTTGGTGACCACCTGGCGGAGCTGGAGGGGCGCTATCTCACGAGGATTGCCGAAAGACTGAAAGTCTCCATCAAGGTGATTCAAGATGCACTTCTCCTCATCTGTTCTCTCGAGCCGAAGCCTGGGCGCACTTTTACCACCGAGGAGCCGCGCTATATTACCCCGGACGTCTATATCCTCAAGGTCGATGATCGGTTTGTCGTGGTCCTCAACGAGGATGGTCTTCCGCGGCTGCGGATCAGCGCCTATTATCGAGGGCTATTGGGCAAAGGGCGATCGAGTTCCAAGGAGACCCGGGAGTACGTCGAAGGGAAGATGCGATCTGCTCTCTGGCTGATCCGTTCAATTGAGCAGCGCCAGCGCACGCTGTTCAAGGTGAGTGAATCAATTGTCAAGTTTCAACGGGAGTTTCTGGAGAGAGGAATTACCCAGATGCGGCCGCTGACCCTCAAGGAGGTGGCAGAAGACATTAGCATGCATGAGTCGACCGTGAGCCGGGTCACCACGAACAAGTACGTGCACACCCCCGAGGGCCTCTTCGAGCTCAAGTATTTTTTCCATCGGGGAGTTCAGGCCGTGGATGGCGCGGCGGTTTCCTCCCTCACCGTCAAAGAGTTCGTCCGAAGGCACCTCACGACGGAAGACACAGGTAAACCTCTTTCAGACCAGAAGATTGTAGAGATTTTAAAGCAGCAAGGCATTGATATCGCCCGTCGGACCGTTGCCAAGTATCGGGGACAGCTTAAGATCCCCTCCTCCAGCCGACGCCGGAAATACTAGTGCCGTTCCAATGCGGTGCGCCAACCTGACTCGCTGTACACGGTGGCGACCGTTGCTGCAAGGCGTGCCGTTGGGATTAAGCTCATTAAGTTGGAACGGCACGAGTCTCGCTCCGGTTTCCTCCCCCCCCCCGTCCCCCTTCCTGAGGAGGTTCGATATGCAGATCTCTCTCACGCGGCGCAATCTGGAAGTTACGGAAGCCCTCCGGCGTTACGCGGAAGAAAGGTGGGGAGACTTCAAAAGTATCTGGAAAAGATCACATCGGCCCACATCGTCCTTTCTATCCAGAAATATCGTCAAATCGCAGAGGTGACGCTGCGGGTGAGAGACCTCACCATCCGCGGGGAAGAGAGCACCGCTGATGTGTATTCCTCTATTGACTTGGTGGTGGAGAAACTTGAGCGTCAATTGTAAAGGGACAGAGGAAAGATCTGGCACCACGCCAGTCGGGGTGGAAGGTCTGAGGGCGCGATGGCATCCTTGGAAGAGGACGACGGGTCCCGGATTGTGAAAACCAAACGCTTTGCTGTCAAACCGATGTCCCTTGATGAAGCAATTCTACAAATGGACTTGTTGGGGCACACATTTTATGTCTTCCGCAACGCACAGACCGATGAGGTCAATGTGGTGTACCGACGCCATGAGGACAACTATGGTCTGATTGAACCCGAGACCTAACGACGGTTCAGGGTTGACGATTCCCGTTCATATCGTCCCTTGTGCGTCTGTGAACCATGATCCGTCACGCTGTGAATGCTATGGAGTTCATCATCGTCACGGGGATGTCAGGGGCTGGCAAGAGCCAGGCGATCAAGACCCTGGAAGATCTGGGCGTTTTTTGCATTGACAATCTTCCGGCTTCGTTGATCCCCACGGTGGCGGATCTCTGCGCCCACTCGGAACAGCGCATCGACCGTGTGGCCTTCGTAATCGACGTTCGGGAGGGGGAGTTTCTTGGCTCGCTTGAGGAGGTCTTGGCTACGCTACGGGAGGGTGGACATCCCGTCCGCGTAATCTTCCTGGACGCGGATGACCAAGTTCTGCTCCGGCGGTTCAGCGAGAGCCGTCGACCCCATCCCCTTGCCCCCCAGGGCTCGATCCTCGAGGGGATCAGTCTGGAGCGGCAGCGGATGGCTCACCTGAGGACTGAGGCGGAAAGGGTCATCGATACGAGCGGCCTTACCATCCATGATCTTCGGAAGCTGTTGGTCAGTACCTTCCGCGACCATCGACCGGGTGGCAAAACGACGATCACGCTTGTTTCCTTCGGATACCGGCATGGCCTCCCTCCCGATGCCGACCTCGTCTTCGACCTCCGCTGCCTTCCTAATCCTCATTTTCAGGAGGAGCTGCGACCGCTTACGGGGCATCATCCGGCGGTCTATAAGTTCCTCTTGGAGGATCCCCAGGCTCGCTCCTATCTAGAGCAGGTGTGGGGATTTCTTCGTTTTGCGTTTCCCCACTACCTCCAAGAGGGGAGGGCCTATCTGACCATCGCCCTCGGCTGCACGGGTGGACGGCACCGGTCGGTGACCGCTGCCGAGTATCTGGTCCGGCAGTTTCACGCGGAGGGGCAGGAGGTGGGGGTTCTGCATCGAGACATCGAGAAAGTATAATTCGATGTCCGAGATCCCAAACATCCCACAGAGTCGGAAGCACAGGGGTCGCTGGCGCTTTATTCTCGATGGGCCGCGAGATGGGCCAACCAACATGGCCATCGATGAAGTGCTGGCGCTTGGCTGCGCTCAAGACTGGAGTCCCCCCAGCCTCCGTCTATACCGTTGGACCGTCCCCACCGTTTCGCTGGGCTGCAACCAACCCATTCACGGAGACGTGGACCTCGCCACCTGCCGTCAACAGGGGGTTCCGGCGGTCCGTCGGCCGACAGGCGGTCGGGCGCTACTCCACGACCAGGAACTGACTTACAGCCTTGCCCTTCCGATCCCGCTCGGGAGCCGGAGCGTCCTTGAAGATTACCAGTGGATCAGCCACTGCCTCCTCCTCGCTTTGAGGAAGTTAGGCGTGACGGGGATTTTGAGCCATGGGGATCGCACGAAGGAGGAGGGAGGGGGTTTGTGTTTTCTCTCTGCGTCCCGGTATGAGCTGACCGTTAATGGACGAAAGCTCGTCGGATCGGCGCAACGGCGGTTACACGGTGCGCTCCTTCAGCATGGGTCACTCTTGGTTGAGATAGATCACTCCGCGTGGAATACGCTCTTCCCGAAGGCGAGGGGGCTCGAAGCGCGGGTGACCACGCTCAAGTGCCTACTCGGACGATCCCCCTCCTGGGAGGAGTTGGTTGAGGCCATGCGCGCGGGATTTGAAGAAGGAGCGAGGGTCCAGTTGGAGCCCGGAGGACTGATGGTGCGTGAGCAAACATTGGTGCAGGAACTGGTGGCAAAGCGGTACGGAACCCACGAATGGACCCTCCGCCGATAAGAGTCCGTCTTCAGGGGGTTTCCAAGGTGCGGTTGGCACAAAGTTGGCACCTTGACAGTCGAAAAAGGCTCTGATACCATGACCATGGGGAAGTGTTTGATTTTCGGGGCTTAAAAGCCCCTCACGAAGAGTCATTTCAGCATGGAGAAGGGCAAACGACACCAACTGCAGACCGCTTTGACCTATATTCAGCAAGGAAAGCTGGATCGGGCTATCGCTGAGTACGAAGCCATCCTGCTAACCGATCCGAGCGACTGTAATGTGCTGAACGCCCTAGGGGACGTCTGCGCTCGAACGGGAAAAAAGACGGAGGCCATCGGATATTTCATGCGCCTCGCGGAGGCCTATCGGCTTGATGGCTTGTATGTGCGGGCGGTTGCAGTCTTTAAGAAAATGCTCAAACTTGACCCATTGCATGTCGAGGCCTCGGTGGCGTGTGGCGAGCTGTACGCCGAGCAAGGGCTGATCGCCGAAGCCAAGCTTCAGTTCCAGGGACTTGCCGACTACTACCTGAAAAGAGGGGACATCGGCAGTGCCGTGGAGATGTATGAAAAGATGATCCGAATGGATCCGGGACATCACTCGACCCTGTCCAAGCTTGCGGGGATCCTGGTAAGGCCCGGGGGGGTCGGTGAGGCCCTGGCCAAGCTCAATGCTCTGGGGGTGCGCCTTGTCGAGGCCGGACAGGCCGAGGACGCCCAACACATTTACCAAAAAGCAGTGGAGCTGTTGAAGTCTCAGGGGCGGGAGGCCGATGCGGCAAGCTTCGCTGATGGGCTCAACTCCCTCCATCCTGCTGACGCGGAGGCGAGGGTCGAGGAAGCGTTGGCGGCGGCTTTCCCCGGGGACGGCGGTCATCTGGATGCGGCAGAGATAGTCATGGAGCAAACGATGTCCCTTGAGATCCTGCCAGGGTCTTCCGCGGAACAGAAAGGGGTACCGGACCTCGAGTTGCCCGAAAAGATCGGGGTAGGGTTCGAAGAACTCATACTCCCTCCTGATGAAGGGCTCTCCGAGAAAGGAACCGTCGAAGCGGGCGATATACACGTGGCCGCAGGGGAGATGCTGGACGTCGATGTCTCTCTCGGTGAAGAGGTCGAATCCGTGGAGGAGAGAGAGCCGACAGCCATCGAACTGGATCTGACCGCGGGATCTGAGGAGTTCGTCACACTGACAGAGGAGCCTTCAGCACCTGTGGAACTCGTCGGGTCGCAGACACTCGAAGATGAGCTCCAGGAAACACGGTTTCTCCTCGAACAAGGGATGCACCAGGAGGCCCAAGCCATCCTCCAGCGGATTCTCATCCGCGATCCGGAACAACCGGTGGCTAATCAGTATATGGCCTTAATCGAGCAGTCGGTGGGAACGCCTCAGAACGAAGAGCTTCTTCCACCAGACGCGAAGAGCCCCTCAGTGTTCCGGGTGACTGACGTGGAAACTCCGCAGGGAGAGTTTGTGGACCTTGCACGTGAGCTCAGTGCGGAGTTGAGCCAGGTAGGGGCCGCCTTGGCGGCAGATCTGCAGCCTGAAGTGCAGCAAATGCTCCACCAGTTCGATCAAGGGATCCGTGATCAGTTGGATGTTGCTGACTATGAGACCCATTACAATCTGGGGATCGCCTATAAGGACTTGGAGTTACACGAAAAGGCCATTGAAGAGTTTCGACTCGCCGCCAATGACGCCGCCTATCGCGTGCGATGTGCAAGTCTTCTGGGCCTTTGTTACTTGGCCAAGGGGGATCCAGAACGGTCGGTAGAGGAGCTGCTTAAGGGTCTGTCCGCGACAAAGACGGGCACTGAGGAGCGATGGGGGATTCTGTACGACCTCGCAACTGCCTATGAGGCATTCGGGGACGCTACAAAGGCGCTCGAGACGCTGCGAACCATTCACAGCGAGGTGCCGAAGTTTCGGGACGTTCGCGTACGGGTCCGGGACCTGCGGGCACGGCTCGAAACCGGCCGAGGGTCCTCGAGATAAGGATGAGGGATGATGAGCATGGATCGGAATGGGCTCCCCGGGTGCCGGATTTCCTTCATTGGAGGGGAGGTGCAGTTTCGGGGAGTGCCCTCGGTTAAGGACGTGGTCCGCTCAGTCGCATGATGCCAGGTGGCCTCCAGTGAATCTGCCGAATACGCTTAGCCTAGTTCGAATCTTCCTCGTCCCCTTCCTTGTCGTTTTCCTGATCGCCACCGCTGAACCCCGTAATTATCTTGCGGCAATCACCTTTCTCGCGGCGGTCCTTACCGACTGGCTGGACGGTCGAATTGCCCGGAGCCGCAGACAGGTCACCACGCTGGGGCAGCTCTTAGACCCCATTGCGGACAAACTGTTAATTGCTGCGGCACTTATCTCGCTCGTGGAAATACGGCGAGTGGCGGCCTGGGTGGCGACAGTTATCATCGGGCGAGATATCGCCGTTACGGGGCTGAGGGGGATTGCGGCGTCCCAGGGACTTATCATCGCCGCGTCACAGTTGGGGAAATACAAAATGGTAGCAGAGGTGGTTGCGGTGACCTTCCTCATTCTTGATTCGGGGGTCTGGCGGCTTCCCGGGCTGCCCCTCAGCCTCGGAGCGTTTGCAGTAGGGGTGGCCGTGATCCTGAGCGTGGTTTCGGGCATCGACTACTTTCTCCGGTTTTGGCGGCAGCTCGGCCTTGGGGTAACAGTGCAGTCCAAGGGGGAGTGAGTTTGGCTCTGCTTGTCCAGAAGTTTGGGGGAACCTCGGTGGGAGACGTCGGGCGGCTGCAGCATGTTGCCAGACGGATCGTCGAGGTGAAGGAGGAGGGGAATGAGATTGTCGTGGTGGTTTCGGCTATCGCCGGAGAGACCGACCGGCTCCTCCAACTCGCGCATCAGATCACTGAGACGCCGAACGCACGGGAGCTCGACGTCATTCTAGCCACAGGAGAACAGGTGGCCATCGGCCTACTCTCCTTGGCGATCCAAGCCTGTGGCTCCAAGGCTCGCTCCTTCACGGGGACGCAGGTGCGCATTCTGACGGATAACGTTCACACCAGAGCACGGATTCTCAACATTGACGTTGAGCGGGTCCGGCAAGCGCTACGGGAGGGCGAAATCGCCATCGTGGCCGGATTTCAAGGGGTAAACGTCGAGGAAGAAGTCACCACGCTGGGCCGTGGTGGCTCGGACCTCACCGCCGTCGCCTTGGCCGCTGCGTTGGACGCCGACATCTGTGAGATCTATACCGATGTGGAGGGGGTGTACACGGCTGATCCTGATCTCGTCTCCACGGCTCGGAAGCTTCCCCGGGTCGCGTACGAGGAGATGATCGAGGTCGCCAGCCTGGGGGCAAGGGTGCTCCAGGCACGCGCGGTCGAGTACGCGAAGAATTATAATGTGTCTATTCACGTGCGCTCGAGCTTCACGAGAAATCCAGGAACCATGGTGGTCCAGGAGGATCGAGACATGGAGAGGGTTGCGGTCTCGGGGATTGCCTATGACAAGAACGAGGCAAAGATCACCATTACCGGAGTGGTCGATCGTCCGGGCATTGCCGCCAAACTCTTCGGCCGGGTGGCGGAATCGGGAATCGTCGTGGACATGATCGTGCAAAACATTAGCCAGGATGGGCACACCGATATTTCCTTCACCGTCCCGAGGAGTGATTTTCACAAGGCCAAAGAGCTTGTCGAGGGGGTTGCGAGAGAGATCGGGGCAAACCAGATCTTGGGCGACGATCGGATTGCTAAGGTATCCATCGTGGGGGTGGGAATACGTACGCACTCCGGCGTGGCGGCCAAGATGTTTGCCGCCCTGGCGGCAGAGAAAGTCAATATCATGATGATCAGCACTTCGGAGATTAAAGTTTCTTGCGTGATCGAGGAACAGTACGCGGAGCTGGCGGTCCGGGTCCTCCATGATACCTTTCAGCTCGGGGACCCTCCGGCGGAGGAGCGATGAGATTTCGTGCCTTTACGCTCGCTGATGCCGCTTTCGCCACGCTGCTCTTACTTGTCCTGGCCCTTTTCGCGTCCCGAGGGCTCCCGACGGTGGACAAGGGGTCAGGTTTTGTCCTCCGATCGAAAGGGCAGGCTCGACCAGACCTGAAAGGTGAAGGATCCTCTCTCGCGGCGCAGTTGCGGCTGAATCCCAATCTGGCGGATGCGCGGACTTTGACCACTGTGCCCGGAGTGGGGACCGCTCTGGCCAAAGCGATTGTGCGGTTTCGGGAAGTGCACGGGCCCTTCCAGCACCTATCCGATCTGGAGGGGGTCCCGGGGATTGGCAGCAAACGCCTGCAAAAAATGGTTCCGTATCTGACCCTGGAGGAGGAGGAGGCGGCATGGTCTACCAAGTAAAACTTCCGGCATTTGAAGGGCCGTTAGACTTGCTGCTGCATCTTATCCGCGTCAACGAAGTCGACATATACAATATTCCGATTGCACAGATCACCGAGGAATACTTCCAATACCTCAGCTTACTCCAGGAGCTGGACCTCGAGGTGGCCGGGGAGTTTCTCGTCATGGCGGCGACCTTGGTCTATATTAAATCCAGGATGCTGTTACCGGCCGAGCCTTCCGCCACCGGGGAGCCGGTCGAAGAGGATCCCCGGACCCCCCTGGTTGACATGCTTTTGGAGTACCAACGATTCCGGGCTTCGGCCGAAGCGTTGGCGGGTCGGGAAGATCAGCAGCGACAGTTTTTCTTCCGCTCCACCCCGCTCGAGGTTCCCGCCGACGGAGGGACGCTTGAGGTCAGCCTTTTCGACCTGCTGGCGGCCTTTCAGGGTGTCCTGGCACGTGCCGCGGATCAACCGGTGCTCGACTTTGTTACCCGACCGGTGACTACGGGAGAGCGGATGGTAGCAATCCTCGATAGGGTCGCGACACAGGCGGCCGTCAGCTTTGAATCATTGTTTCCTCCGGCCGCGGATCGCTGGGTCGTGGTTGTGACATTTCTCGCCCTCTTAGAACTCCTTCGACAGGGATCAGTTCGGGTGCAGCAACAAGTTGACTTCGGCGATATTGTGATTGCGCGGGCCGTGGCATGAGTCAGGATGACCTCGCCATTTTGGAGGCACTCCTGTTCGCGTCACCTGATCCTCTTTCCATCGAGCAGCTTCACACGGTGCTGGGCGACGTGGAAAGAGACAGGATAGTGGAGAACCTGAACCTTCTAAGGGAGACGTATGAAAAAAACGGTTCGGGACTGACCATCGTTCAGATTGCCGGTGGCTTTCGGATGTCGACGCGACCGGATCTACACCCGTGGCTGAGCCGGCTCGCCAGTACACGACCGACGAGGCTTTCCCGCCCAGCACTCGAGACGTTATCCATCATCGCTTACCGACAACCGATCACGAAGGCAGAAATGGAGGCAATCCGGGGCGTGTTGGTGGACGGTGTGCTGAAGACCCTGATGGAACGAGATCTCATCCGGGTTCTGGGGCGAAAGCGTGAGGTAGGGAGACCCCTTCTTTACGGATCCACCCGGAAGTTTTTGGAATACTTTGGCTTCCAAGACATCACGGAGCTCCCGTCACCTCAGGAGATCGAAGCCCTTACCCCTCTCAGGCAGGATGCCGGTGAAACCGTGAAGAGCGAGGGAGAAAATTCTTGATTCGGGTTCCGACTCTTCACTATAATGCCGCGGTCTTCGGGTGCAGACTGTGGTGAATGAAGATAGAGAAAACATGGGAATCGACGAGTTTCGACAGCAGATCGATGCTATTGACAGCCAGATCCTTGAGCTCTTAAATCGTCGAGCCGAGATCGTAGTACGGGTGGGCGAGGAGAAGGCCAAGGGGGATATTGCATACCACTCTCCGCAACGGGAGGAAGAAATTATCGATCGCCTCACCCGGGAGAACCGGGGACCTTTCCCTGACAGGGCAGTCACAGGAGTGTACCGGGAGATTCTCTCGGCGTGTCTCTCTCTGGAACAGGCCCTCAAAGTGGGCTACCTCGGGCCCCAGGCGACCTTTACCCATATGGCCTGTATGAAGCGCTATGGCCAGCTGGCGGAATACATCCCGCTTCGCGGGATTGGGGAAGTCTTCAACGAGGTGGAGAAGGGGAAAGCGGACTATGGGGTCGTGCCGGTCGAAAACTCGACCGAGGGAGTCGTCAGTCATACCCTCGACGTGTTCGTTGATTCCGACCTCAAGATTTGTGGCGAGATCCTCATGGAGGTTTCCCATCACCTCCTCTCCAAGGACGGAGAGAAGGGACGGATTGTCAAGATCTACTCCCATCCTCATGCCATCGCCCAATCTCGAAAGTGGCTGGAGGCGAATATGCCGAAGGTTGCGCTCTTCGAGGTTGCCTCCACCGCGGTTGCAGCGGAACTCGCTTCGCAGGATGAGACGGCAGGGGCCATTGCTTCTGAGCTGGCGAGCCGCTTCTACGATCTCAAAGTGGTGGCGTCTCGGATTGAAGACAGTCCGTATAATTTCACGCGGTTTCTCATCATCGGACAGGTGCCGTGTCCCATCACCGGGAATGACAAGACGTCCATCCTGTTCACGATCCGGGACCGGGTCGGGGCGCTCTATCGGATGCTGGAGCCGTTCGCCCGCAACCAGATCAACTTAACAAAGATCGAGTCGCGGCCCTCCCGCTACCGGGTCTGGGAGTATATCTTTTATGTGGATTTCGAGGGTCATGACGAGGATACGCGGGTGAAGGCGGCGCTAGAGGGGCTTCGGGAGGAGTGCCTTTTCCTGAAAGTCTTGGGATCGTATCCCAAAGAGCCACTCCGGGCCAAAAGCTGAAGGATCGAAACGACGGGTGGGGTTGCCTCGGGATGGTGCTTGGCGGCGGGCGTGATATTGTCGTTTGGGAAGAATGAATGATGAAACGAGGCGGTAAATCGCTTGAGGAGTTGGCACGGCCTCAGGTTCTTGGGCTGATCCCGTACAGCCCGGGAAGACCGATGGAAGAGGTGGAGCGGGAGCTCGGCCTCGATGAAGTGCTCAAGCTTGCCTCCAACGAGAATCCCCTGGGTCCCTCGCCTTCGGCCCTGCAGGCCATTCGTGAGACGCTTCAAGAGATTCACCGGTATCCCGATGGGGGTTGTCACAGCTTGCGCCAGCGGCTGAGCCAACATCTGGGCATGAGTCCGGAGGAGCTCTGCTTCGGGAACGGAAGCAATGAACTACTGGAGCTAGTCACCCGGGCCTTTTTGGGACCAGGGGATGAAGCCATCATGGGCCATCCGGCCTTTGTCGTGTATCGGAGCGTCTGTCAGGCGGTGGGATGCGACATCCGAGAGGTCCCCCTCAAGGATTTTACTCACGATCTGCCCCGAATGCTGCAGGCGGTGACCGCTCGGACCAAGCTGGTCTTTCTTGGCAACCCGAATAATCCGACTGGGACATGCGTTTCCCCGACGGACGTGCACGATTTTTTGCAGGAGCTTCCTGAGAATGTCATCCTGGTTGTGGATGAAGCATACCGGGAGTATGTCCCCCGGGATCTTCAGCCGGACCTCCTCAGGCCTATCCGGGATGGGCGCTATGTTTTGGCTCTCAGGACCTTTTCGAAGGCGTACGGCCTCGCGGGACTGCGGATTGGGTACGGAGTGGCCCCGGCCGCGATGGCGAATATTCTGAATCGAGTGCGGCAGCCTTTCAACGTAAACACGCTGGCCCAGAAGGCGGCCGCGGCCGCGCTTGATGATACGGCTCACCTCAAAGAGACGGTTCGGATCACCGAGGGGGGACGTCGGAGCCTACAGGCCCG
This sequence comes from Candidatus Methylomirabilota bacterium, assembly GCA_019456075.1. Taxonomy (GTDB): domain Bacteria; phylum Methylomirabilota; class Methylomirabilia; order Methylomirabilales; family CSP1-5; genus CSP1-5. The sequence goes on along the minus strand of VRUN01000005.1, from coordinate 8,015 downwards.
CCTAGGCGAGATGGGACTTTCCTATACTCCGAGTGTAACGAACTTCATTTTAGTCGACGTCGGAGTTGAGGGGAGAGCCGTCGCCCACGCCCTTCTTCGGAAGGGGATCATCGTTCGGTCGATGGAAGTGTATGGTCTCCCGACACATATTCGCGTAACGATAGGGACACCGCAAGAGAACGCCCGGGCCCTCAAGGGCCTGGGCGATGTTCTCGACGAGGTGGAGGCAGCGGTGAGATCCTCAGATTCCACAGGTGGGAGGAGTGACCAATGATCATCGTGATGCGATCCTCCGCCACCCAGGCAGACATCGACCAGGTGGTGGAGCGAATTTCCCAGCACGGACTCAAGCCCCATATCTCCACAGGAGTGGAGCGAACCATCATCGGAGCCATCGGAGACGAACGGATCCTTCGGAATGTCCCTTTCCAGGCCTTGCCAGGCGTCGAGGAAGTTCTCCCGATTTTGAAGCCCTTCAAACTTGCCAGCCGGGATTTCAAGACCGAGCCAAGTGTGGTGGAGGTCAACGGTGTGGCGGTGGGAGGAAAGCGATTGGCCGTAATTGCCGGCCCCTGCTCGGTGGAGGGGCGCCAGATGCTCTTGGATACTGCCGGGGAGGTTAAGAAATGGGGAGGGACGCTGCTGAGAGGCGGGGCATTTAAGCCGAGAACCTCCCCTTATTCATTCCAGGGGTTGGGGGAGGAAGCGCTGAGGTATTTGGCCGAAGCTCGGGAGATCACCGGACTGCCGGTGGTGACCGAGCTTATGGACCCTCGGGATGCGGACCTCGTCATGAAGTATGCCGACTTGGTCCAAATCGGGGCCAGGAACATGCAGAACTTTCGACTCCTCAAAGAGGTCGGCGTCTATCGCAAGCCGGTCCTCCTGAAACGGGGAATGAGCTCCACGATCACGGAGCTCCTCATGTCGGCCGAATACATCATGTCCGAGGGGAACTATAATATTATCCTCTGCGAACGTGGCATCCGGACCTTTGAGGAGTATACGCGCAACACACTGGACCTTTCGGCGGTTCCATCCCTCAAGCAGCTTTCTCACCTCCCCGTGATCGTCGATCCGAGTCACGCAGCCGGGAGATGGGATCTGGTTTCCCCTCTGGCCTTGGGTGCCATCGCCGCGGGTGCAGATGGGGTCATGGTCGAGGTCCATCCCCAACCAGAAGTGGCCTTATCCGATGGACCCCAAGCTCTGGTCCCCGACCGGTTTGCGACACTGATGGAACAGATCCGGGCTTTGGCACCCATCGTGGGTCGGGCACTCTAAAGACGATGACCGACCACCGACGACCGGCCATCGAATTCAGACCGTCATCGGTCAACGGTCAGCGAACTGTGAACGGTGAACTATGAACCGTGAACCGATCTTTGAGCGGATGGCCGTGATCGGCGTGGGGCTAATCGGTGGCAGCCTGGCTCAGTCCTGCCGCGCCAGGATTGCTCGGTGCGTGGTTGGGCTGGATACTGACCGGGCCCATCTGAAAGAGGCAGTCACCCTGGGCCTCGTGGACCAGGTGGCAGATTTTCCCACGGGAGTCGAGGGGGCCGACCTCGTCGTGGTGGCGGTCCCGGTTGGGGTCGTCCTGCAGGTGGTCCATGCTGTTGCGCCCTATCTCGCGCCGGGATGCATTGTGACCGATGTGGGGAGCGTGAAGGGTGATCTCGTCGCGGCGGTGGAGGCAGAAATACCTCCAGGCCGACACTACGTCCCGGGTCATCCGATTGCCGGGACTGAACGGTCTGGACCCGAAGCTGCCTCACCCGCACTTTTTGAGGGGAGCCTGTGCGTAATCACGCCGAGTTCCCGGACTTCCGAGGAGGCGCTCAAGAAGGTGATTCACCTGTGGGAAAGAGCGGGGTCTCACGTGGTCCTGATGGACCCGTTTCGACATGATCAGATTTTCGCCCTCATGAGCCACCTGCCGCATGTGGTGGCCTACGCGCTGATCGGAACCATCCTGAACCATGCGGACGGGGGGGAGGACCTTCTGCATTTCAGTGCTGGCGGACTTCGGGATTTTACGCGGATTGCGGCCTCTCATCCAGTGATGTGGCGTGATATTTTGATCCAAAATCGCGGGGAGGTCCTGGAGTCCATTGCCAAATTCCGGGAGGTGCTTGAGCAGATTGAAGAGATGATTCGGACGGAGGATGCCGCCCGCTTGATTCAAGAGTTTCAGCGGGCCAAGGAAGTGCGTGAGCAACTTCGGTGAAAACGATGGCCTTTCTACAACGTGAAGTGGCGCTCCTGATCGGGCTCAGGCGGCCTCGTCAGCCCCGCTGGGAGGCTGAGGACTCCCTAGACGAGTTGGTGCAACTGGCGGTCTCGGCAGGGGCCGAGCCCGCTTTCCGCGTCTTCCAAGAGCGAGCCCTACTTAATCCCCGCATGCTGATCGGTCCGGGGAAAGCCCAGGAGGTCAGAGGGATCTGTGAAGAGGGGGTGGACCTCGTCATCTTCGACGATGACCTCACGGGCTCCCAGCAGCGGAATCTCGAATCGACGCTCGGACGGAGGGTGATCGACCGGACCGGGCTTATCCTGGATATCTTTGCGCAGCGGGCCCGGTCAAAAGAGGGAAAACTTCAAGTCGAGCTGGCCCAGCTCAAATATTTGCTCCCGCGCCTCACCGGGCATGGCGCCGAACTCTCCCGGCTGGGAGGTGGAATCGGAACGCGGGGCCCAGGTGAGACCCAACTCGAGGTAGACCGTCGGCGGATTCGGCGCCGCATCGTCAAGATCGAGGGGGAGCTAGAGAAAGTCCAACGCCATCGGGCACTCTTGCGCCGACGCCGGCACAAACAGGGCCTCCCAACGGCAGCCCTGGTCGGATACACCAATGCGGGGAAGTCCTCTCTCTTGAATGCGCTGACCCACGCCGAACTCCCGGTTGCCGATAAGTTCTTCGCCACCCTGGATCCTACGTTGCGGAAGGTGATCTTGCCTGACGGCCGGGCAGTCCTCCTGTCCGATACCGTGGGATTCATCAGAAAACTTCCGCACCAACTGGTGGCATCTTTCAAAGCCACCCTGGAGGAAGTGCGGACCGCAGATCTCCTGCTCCACGTGATCGATATTTCCCATCACCATTGGCAAAGGCAGGAACAAGGGGTGATTGCGGTTTTGGAAGAACTGGGGGTTGCCGCAAAGCCGCTGATCAACGTTTACAACAAGGTGGATAAACTCCCGCATCCCGAGGCGGTTACTTTTCTGACCCGGAGGCCCCGGTCCGTGGTGACCTCGGCGAAGACTGGTGCAGGGCTTGCCGAGATCAAGACTGCTATTGGAGAGACCTTAAATGGGCTGGACGAGGCAAGAGCTCGATCGGAGGCGCGCGGTCGGGGCTGAATCATCACGCCGTCATGTCTATGGTGTGGGGTGGAAGTTTAGGGGCGAGTTGGAAATCCTCACGCCAGGCGTTGGGGAATAAGGGGCAAAGACCGTGATCTTCAATCTCCCCAATGGGTTAACCTTCCTGCGTTTAATTCTGGCACCGCTGATCGTCGTGCTCCTCGTCGATGGGGCGTTTTCGTGGGCACTCCTGCTCTTTCTCTTGGCCGCGATCACCGATGGGCTCGACGGATTCTTGGCGCGGTCCCGGCGCGAGCGGACGGAGTTCGGAAGGGTCCTTGACCCGGTCGCGGATAAGATCCTGCTGGGCTCGGCGTTTTTTACCCTGGCCTTTCTAGGCCGACTCCCCTTGTGGCTTGTAGTGATTGCGGTGGGGAGGGACCTCGTTTTGATGGTGGGGTCCTGCATCCTTTACTTCACAAACGGTCGTCTGGGCTATCCGCCGTCGGCGATAGGGAAGCTGACCACGGGACTACAGATCCTCACAGTTCTGGCGGCCATGACTATGGTGGCAGGGGATGCGGTCCTTTCTCCTGTCATCTGGGCAACTGGGGCCGTGACGATCCTGTCAGGGCTGGACTATGTTTACCGGGGGGCCGTCGAGTTAATTTCCCGGTCCCGGAACACTTCCCCTGCCTAGACGACGACACGCCTGTCTGTTCATCGCTTCACGTGCTCTCTCAGCCTTCTCCGTCCGTCACCAGGCCTGTGTGCGAATAGCGTTTGGGGTCCTTTCCTCTTCGTTGCGTGGTCTGTGCCGATGCAGTATGCTAATCATGTGTTGATCGGAGGATCGAAGGGGATAAGCATGGAAAGGATGGCTACTGTCGCCATCGTCGGGCGTCCTAATGTCGGGAAATCGACCCTCTTCAACCGGATGGTGGGGGGACGCCGGGCAATCGTCGAGGCGACCCCCGGCGTCACCAGGGACCGTAACTACGGGACGGTTCAGTGGCGGGGGCGGGCTTTTCTTCTCATAGACACCGGTGGCTTTGAGCCCAGGACGCCCACCCCTATTGTTGAGCGGGTGGTCGAGCAGGCCCAATTGGCGATGGAGGACGCGGACCTGATTCTTTTTCTCCTGGACGCCCAGGAGGGGCTTACCCCTTTAGATGAGGAGGTCGCCCTTCTCCTGCGGCAAAAAACAGAGAAACGGGTTGTCCTCGTTGCCAACAAGGTGGATACGCCGAAGAGGGATCCCCATGCTGCTGAGTTTTACCGCCTCGGGTTTTCCGATGTCTTTCCCGCCTCGGCGGAGCACGGGACTGGAGTTGGGGAGCTCCTCGATCACCTGCTAGGCCTTCTCCCTCCGCCAGAGAAGGAGGAGGCGGCTGTAAAGGCTGTGACGATCGCCGTGATCGGACGACCAAATGTCGGGAAATCCTCGCTGGTCAACCGCATCCTGGGCGAGTCCCGGGTCATCGTCAGTCCCGACCCCGGGACCACACGAGATGCCATTGATACGCCCTTTACCTACGAAGGACAACGGTATGTTTTGGTCGACACCGCGGGGATTCGGTCCAAGAGCCAAATCAGCTATCGGGTCGAGTACTACAGCGTCCTGCGGGCCATCAAGAGCGTAGAGCGCTGCGATGTGGCTCTTATTCTCCTCGATGCGACAGATGATGTGGTACGTCAGGATGCCCGAATTGCTGGGATTGCCCACGAGGCGGGGTGTGCCTCCATCGTGGTAGTGAACAAATGGGATCTGGTGGAGAAAAGCGGACGAGTGGGCGATCAGCACATCGGGCGTATTCGGGAAAAGCTGGGCCATCTCGACTATGCACCGGTCCTGTTCGTCTCGGCTGTCACCGGGCAGCGCGTAGTGAAAATCTTCGGTGCCGTGGAGCGCGTGCTGAAAGAGGGGGATCGCCGCATACCGACCAGTGAGCTCAATCAATTCGTCGACAAGGTAGTGACAGAACACCCGCCCTCGGCGCCCAAGGGGCGGCAGATCAAGATCCGTTACGCGACCCAGCTGGGATGCCGGCCACCCACCTTTGGCCTCTTCACGAACGCCCCCCAAAGCATTTCCCCATCCTATGCTCGATACCTGGTGAATCGGTTTCGGGATACCTACGGCTTCGAGGGAAACCCCATCCGCCTCCGGTTTCGAGGAGGACGCTCCCGCACGGGAAGTGACTGACCGGGCCAACCTTGACAGTCGCACCGCGTCATGGTATGTCTGTGTAGAAATTCTGCCGTACAAATCCCCAAGTGGTACTGCTCATTCGTTCAGCGGTCCACTCATCTTTTTTTAACGCATCATGGATGAGCAAGGAGACGATGGTGGTAAGTGCGGGACTGACGGGTCGTCGAATCCAGTTCAAGGATGGACAGTTTGTGGTGCCCGACGACCCCATCATCCCCTTTATCGAGGGGGATGGGATTGGGGTGGACATCTGGGCGGCCAGCGTCCGGGTCATCGACGCCGCGGTTGACAAGGCCTTCGGGGGACGCAAGCGCATCGTCTGGACCGAGATTCTCGCCGGCGAGAAGGCGCATAAGGAGACCGGGGAGTGGCTTCCCGAGGCGACCATCACGAGCATCCGGGACCACCTCGTGGCGATTAAGGGGCCGCTGACCACCCCCGTGGGGGGCGGCATCCGCAGCCTCAACGTCGCGCTGCGGCAGATCCTCAACCTGTTTGCCTGCATCCGGCCGGTGCGCTATTTCAAAGGGACGCCGAGCCCGGTGAAGCACCCGGAAAAAATGGACGTGGTCATCTTCCGGGAGAATACCGAGGATGTCTACGCCGGGATCGAGTGGGCCCAGGGCTCGCCGGAGGCGAAGAAGGTCATCGACTTTCTCTCGAAAGAGATGAAGGCCAACATTCGGCCGGACTCCGGCGTGGGGATCAAGCCGATCAGTGTGACCGGTACCAAACAGCTCGTGCGGATGGCGATTCAATATGCCCTGGCCCGGAAGCGCCAGAGCGTCACCCTCGTGCACAAGGGCAATATCATGAAATACACCGAAGGGGCGTTTCGGGACTGGGGGTATGAGCTGGCGCGGGAGGAATTCCCCAACGTCACCATCTCCGAAGACGAGGTGTGGGCCAAATACAGGGGGCGGGCGCCGGAGGGGGTGGTAGTGGTCAAGGATCGGATCGCCGACAGCATGTTCCAGCAGATTCTCACCCGGACCGATGAGTATGACATCCTCGCGACTCCGAACCTCAATGGCGACTACCTCTCCGACGCCTGCGCCGCCCAGGTGGGGGGGCTCGGGATCGCGCCGGGGGCGAATATTGGGATTCCGACGGCGCTGTTTGAGGCGACGCATGGGACGGCCCCGAAGTACGCAGGCCAGGACAAGGTCAACCCGGGCGCGGTCATCCTCGCCGGGGCGATGATGCTCGAGCACCTGGGCTGGCAGCCGGCGGCCGATCGCATCTACCGGGGGATGGAGCAGACGATCCAGAAGAAGGTGGTGACCTATGACTTCGCCCGGTTAATGGAAGGGGCGACCGAAGTAAAGTGCTCCCACTTCGGAGACGCCATCATCGAAAATATGGGCTGAGAGGGTCCCAGGTCGGATGTTTGAAGCAGCCCTCCTGGGGGGCGTCGGACATCACACAGCGGACCGCCGGAGGCAATTATGCGTATGCAACCGAAGGTGGCTGTCGTCGGGGCAGGAAACGTCGGGGCATCGGTCGCCCAGTATACTGTCGAAAAGGAGCTGGCAGATGTCGTGCTCGTGGATATTATTGAAGGCCTTCCACAGGGCAAGGCCCTCGACCTCCTGGAGACGGGACCGATCCACGGCTACGACTCTCGGTTAGGGGGGAGTAACGATTACAACCCGACTGCGGATTCCGATATCGTGGTCATCACCGCCGGTCTCGCTCGGAAGCCGGGGATGACCCGAGACGATCTGCTCTTCAAGAACGCAGAGATAGTCGGGTCCGTGGTGGATCAAATCGCCCCACGTTCCCCCAATGCGATTCTGATTGTGGTATCGAATCCCCTGGATGTCATGACGTATCTCACCTGGAAAAAGAGTGGCTTCCCAAAAGAACGGGTCGTGGGGATGGCGGGTATTCTTGACTCGGCACGATTCCGGACGTTCATCGCGATGGAGCTCGGGGTCTCGGTTGAAAACGTGACCGCCTTTGTGCTAGGCGGCCACGGAGACACGATGGTTCCGCTCCCCAGATACTCCACGGTGGCCGGGATCCCGATCACCGAGCTGCTCTCCAAGGACCGGATCGGCGCGATCGTCCAGCGAACGCGAGACGGGGGGGCGGAGATTGTCAACCTCCTGAAGACCGGTGGGGCGTACTACGCCCCTGGGGCCGCAGTGGCCGAAATGATAGAGGCTATTCTGAAGGACAAGAAGAAGATCCTTCCGTGCGCCGCCTATCTCGAAGGCGAGTATGGGGTGAATGGGCTGTACGTCGGCGTACCGGTCAAGCTCGGCCGAGGCGGGATCCAGCAGGTGATTGAGATTAAACTCACCTCGGAAGAGAAGGCCGCTCTGGAGAAGTCCGCTGCTGCGGTTCGCGAATTGGTAGACAAGTTAAAGCTCTAAAGACTATCCGTCTCGAGAGGGGAAAGTATGGTTCGCACACATGATGTGGTCATCGTAGGGGGTGGGGGAGCAGGAATCCGCGCCGCAATCGCTGCGGCCGAGATGGATCCGCAGCT
>VRUN01000053.1 GCA_019456075.1 Candidatus Methylomirabilota bacterium | reverse complement strand
AACTTATCGCATGGGATATTGAGGATCCGTATGGACAGGACATGGACGCCTACGCGCAGTGTTTCCAGGCAATCCGTGCCCACATGGAAGATTTCGTTGCGCAGCTGGGGTTCCCCCCGGGTGATACGGGGTAAAGATGACCGGTGATACGAGCACGGGTAGCGGTCCGATCGGTGCGAAATTCGTCATCAGGGTGAGGGGGAGGAGCGTGGTTGCAAGGTCATTTCAGTTCGGTCTTGCGATATTGATTCTCTTGGCCTGGGGTGCGATACCCGTCACGGCCGGGGAGGCAGACGTCGTGGCCGTTGAGGTCACAAGGGGCGCCGACGGGAATTACGCCTTCGCGGTGACCGTCCGGCATGATGATGCCGGGTGGGACCACTACGCGGACCGCTGGGAGGTTGTTGCGCCGGATGGCACGGTCCTGGGAACGCGGGTGCTTCTCCATCCGCATGTGGACGAACAGCCCTTCACGCGGTCCTTGACAGGTGTAGTAATTCCGAAGAGTATCAGGCGGGTACGCGTTCGAGCGCATGATAAGGTTCACGGCCTGGGTGGCATGGAGAAGGAAGTTGTCCTGCCACAGTAACCCGATCACGTCGTGGACCCCGACGTGTCTGGCTCCTCAAGAGCCTTGCCAAAGAGCGAACCCCCACCCCTGAGGATTAGCAGGGCAGGCGAGCCGACCCGCCTCGGGGGTCAACCGGGACAAGATCTCTGCGTCGGACTCTACCGGTGTGCGATATGAAATATCCTTATTGCACAATAGTTTATGAAGTACTATTAATGTAAATCATCAAGAACAATTTATACCCCGTTTGCAGATCGATGACAGCATGTGGATGGAGGAGGGCATGAAAGTCCTGAGGGCGAGTGGTGCGTATGTGATCCGTGGGTGGGCCGTTGATCTCGGGCATGCCATTTGCACTCATGAGAACATGCAGTATGGGAAAACAGAGATTCAAAAGCTTCGATGTCCAAGGAAGAGCGTTTTTGGAGAAAGGACCGCGGCGGTATAGAATGTTCCGTCGAGGCAGAACGCGGAGAGGGCTAGGCGCCGTGCGCCGTAGAAAGACGGCTTTCATCGTAGTAAGTCTCATCTTCATGATGGCTCAAGTCGCCTGGGCCGGCGGGGCTAACTCCGGTATCGCCCCGGGGACGAGACCGCAGATCGAGGGGAAGATCACCGAGTGGGCAGTCCCCACGCCCCAGTTCGCGCGTGACCCCGTGCCTGGGCCCGACGGCAACATCTATTTCGCCGTGATGGCTGGGAACAAGATTGCACGCTTTGATGTCTCCCAAAAGACATTCACCGAGTGGGATCTCCCGCCAGGGGCGAAGCCTCACGGTCTCGTCGTGGATCTGAGTGGCCAGGTCTGGTACACGGGGAACGGCAATGGCACCATCGGCCGGCTAGATCCCGCCACCGGCAAGGTGGTCCAGCACAAGGTCCCTTCGGGGGGCGACCCGCACACCCTGGTCATCGACGAGTGGGGTGTCATCTGGTTCACCGTGCAGAGCGGTAGTCGAATCGGTCGGCTGGATACCAGGAGCGGGGAGATTACTGAGTATAGGGTTTCCGGTCGACCTGATGGCATCGCCCTTGATGACGCGGGCAATGTCTGGTTCTGTCAGATCGGTGCCGGGAATCTGGGCAAGTTGGATCCGAAGACAGGTACCATCACGGAGATAGTCCTGGAACCTGACGCGCGGCCGCTTCGCATCGCCGCGTCGCCTGACGGGTCGCTCTGGGTCACGCTGTTCGGCAAGGGGAGCCTGGTACGCGTGGATCCCGTTTCCGAGACATTAATGAAAGAATACCCATTGCCGGCGGGTCCTAGTGGGGGTCCCTACGCCGTGACCGTGGACGGCGGCGGCATGGTGTGGACCAACGAGTTTTACACCAACACGGTCGTGCGATTGGACCCACGAACGGAGCAGATTCGGGTATTCACACTTCCCTCCAAGGGTCTCGGGATCCGGAAGATCACCGTGGACGCAGAGGGGCGACTCTGGTACATGGGCAGTCATAACGGTCGTCTCGGCGTCATCGAATAAGAGGCCACTGCACGGCCTCTGAACTGCGTGGTTCCACCTATCCTCGGGGAGCAACAGTTTTTTTGGTCTCAGGAGCCGGTCATGGCCTACGAGGCTGAACGCCGTGTGGCTGTGGAAACCGTCCTCAAAGCTTGCCGCCTCTGCCAAGCGATACGTGCCGCCCTGGTCTCCGAAGAGACCGTAGCGAAGGAGGACAAGTCCCCGGTTACTGTCGCCGACTTCGGCGCCCAGGCCGTGATTAACCTGGACCTGCTCAAAGCCTTTCCCGACGACCCCATTGCGGCAGAGGAGGATGCGGCATTTCTGAGGACTCCCGGGGGCGGGGGCCTCAAAACCAGGGTGGCTCACCATGTCACCGCTATTATGCCGGGCCTGACCGACGAGCAAATTCTGGGCGCCATTGATCGCGGCACTTGGGGGGGCGGGCCCACTGGTCGCCAGTGGGCCCTCGATCCCATTGACGGCACCACGGGTTTTATTCGCGGCGACCAGTATGCGGTCGCGTTAGCGCTGATTCATGACGGCGAGGTCGTCCTGGGAGTCCTCGGCTGCCCAAATCTCCCTGTCGATCTCAGTCATCCCAACGGGCCCAGAGGCTGTCTGTTCATCGCCCTGAAGGGCCAGGGCGCGACGATGCGGCGGGTCGATACCCCGAGCGAACAGCCCATCAGGGTCGCGGAGATTGCGGACCCCAAAGTGGCGTCATTCTGCGAGTCCTTTGAAGGGACCCATTCCTCGCATAGTCGTGCAGCACGGATCGCGGCGATCCTTGGGGTGGTGGCTCCACCCCTGCGTGTCGATAGCCAGTCGAAGTACGCTATACTCGCTCGCGGGGATGCTTCGATTTACTTGCGACTTCCCACCCAGGTCGACTACGACGAGAAGATATGGGACCATGCCGCTGGCTCGATTCTCGTGAAGGAGGCGGGCGGGGAGGTCAGCGATATTCGAGGCCAGCCCCTTGACTTCTCGCTCGGGCGGAAGCTCTACCAGAACATCGGCATCGTAGCGACCAACGGAAAGCTCCATCCTCAGGTCATCGGCGCTGTCCAGCAGGCTCTCGAATCCGACTGATCCGCATGACCGCTATCATATTTTCCCCTTGACAGGGTCATGGAGGCGGGGTAGTTTTGGCCCGATCAGGTGGCCAGATTTCTGACAGTTCAAGCTCCCCGATGTTGAAACCCGTCGAAAAAAATTCCGTTATCCAGCAGGTGATCGGCGAAGTCCGCCAGTTTATCATTGAGAGAAGACTGAAAGATGGGACCCGCCTCCCCTCCGAGGCGGCAGGATCCGGACGGGGCTGCTTTCGCGATGGAGCAGCATCTAAAAGAGTTGATGGAGTATCTCTTTCCCGGGAAAGTGGCCTGACCGTACTTTTGCCTGCGAGTTCGGCCGTGGGCAGACTTGCTGATTCGTTTTGATACCCGGTAGGACAGAAGGGTCATCGTGGTGGTGGCCCGAATGTCAATTATCTTCCGGCGTCGGCAGGCAGTCTGCCACCCCGAGGGACAGTGACGGGAAGGGAAGGCCTACCTCGATCTGCTCTCTGGACGCACGGCTGCGGGTGAAACACTAAACGTAGGGAAAGGAGGAGGCAATGAATCGACGAAAGTTCTTAAAAACGGCGGGAGCCGGAGCAGCGGTAACTGCCCTGGCTGCGCCCAATGTTTGGGCGAAGCCGAAGTCCTATCGGTGGAAGATGGTGACGACCTGGCCGCCTGGGCTCCCCTTCTACCAGGTCGGCAATGGCAGTGCCGAGGGATTGGCCAAACGCATCGAAGAGATGAGTGGTGGGAGAATCAAAATTCGCGTCTATGCCGCCAAAGAGCTCGTCCCGGCCTTCGGGACCTTCGATGCCGTGTCCAAGGGCACGGTGGAGATGGGGCATGGTGTGGCCTATTACTGGGCGGGGAAAACGTTTGCCGCCCAGTATTTTGGGACCATTCCTTTTGGCATGAATCCCCAGGGCGCCAATGCGTGGTACTATGAAGGCGGCGGCATCCAACTCTGGGAAGAGGTCTATAAGCCCTTCGGTCTCGTTCCCATGCCGTGTGGGAGCACCGGGATTCAGATGACCGGATGGTTCAACAAAGAGATCAACAGCGTGAACGATCTCAAGGGTCTCAAGATGCGGATCCCGGGACTCGCCGGCAAAGTCCTTGCGACAATGGGGGTTAATGTGATCCTCCTTCCGGGAGGTGAGATCTTCCCGGCGCTCGAGCGGGGTGTCATCGACGCGGCGGAATGGGTCGGACCGTACCAGGATCGACGCCTTGGTTTGTATCAGGCGGCCAAGTTTTACTACCACAGTGGATGGCACGAGCCCTCGACGACGAGTGAGCTCATCGTCAGCAAGAAGGCGTGGGATTCCCTGGATAAGGATCTCCAGGAAATTATCCGCGGAGCCGCGGCCGAGGCGAACGTGCGGGCCATCTCCTGGGCTGACGCCAACAATGCAGAGGCGTTGGACGACATGATCAAAAACCACAAGGTGAAACTTAAGCTGCTGCCTAAGGATGTCATTGAAAAACTCCGCGTGAAAACCGGGGAGGTACTCGAACAGGCCAACAAGGATCCGTTGAGCCGCAAGGTGTACACCTCCTACAGTAGGTTCCAGGCCAACTGGTCGAAGTGGGCGGATATCTCCGAGGCCACGTATCACAAGTACATCCGCTAAGATCGGGATCGTGCCGTGAAAGGGGCGGTGGGCTAACCACCCACCGCCCCTTTCTTGCGTCTGCATACACTACGCATAGTTCCTGAGGGCAGAGTCCGAGTTCGTTCTGGATACCCCCGGGGGAGGGGTTCAGAAGGAGAAGGCATGTCTTGGCTGCAAAAAATCAGTCGCCACATCGACGCGCTGAACGAGCGGGTCGGCCGCGCGATCTCGTGGCTCGCGTCCCTGATGGTCGTGGTGGTGGCGTGGAATGTCTTCCTCCGGTTATTCTTCCACAAGGGATCGGTCGCGATGCAGGAGCTCGAATGGCACCTCTTTGGCCCGCTCTTCCTGCTGACGGCCGGCTACACGCTCGTGCACAACGAACATGTCCGAGTGGATATCTTCTATTCGCGGCTTTCGGCGAGAACCCAAGCCGTTGTTGACTTCGTCGGTTCGCTCTTCTTCCTCATCCCGGTCTGCATTCTGGTCATTTGGACCTCATGGCCCTTTATCGCCGCCTCGTGGGTGGTGGGAGAGGTATCGCCTGATCCCGGGGGTATTCCGGCAAGGTATATCCTCAAGGCCGTAATACCCGTCGGGTTTTCCCTGCTCGGACTGCAGGGCGTTTCAATGGCAATTCATAGCCTCTGTCGTTTGATGGGCCTCGAAGGCGAGGAGGTCATAGCAGAAGGAGACACCTTCCTTGGAACTTGAAACCCTGGCCATCCTGATGATCGTGGCGCTCCTCCTCATGCTCATGCTGGGCTACCCGGTCGCCTTTACGCTCGGGGCCGTGGGACTCATCTTCGGCATGATGGGTTTCGGTCTCGATTTCTTTTACCTGTTGCCGCTTCGGATTTACGGCGTCATGGAGAATTACACGTTGCTGGCTATCCCCCTGTTCGTCTTCATGGGGGTGATGCTCGAACGATCCGGTTTGGCCGAGGACCTGCTCGAGACGATGGGGCTGCTCTTTGGCCGGATGCGAGGCGGGCTGGCGATCTCGGTCGTGATAGTCGGGGCTTTGCTCGGGGCGTCGACGGGAATCGTTGGGGCGACGGTCGTGACAATGGGGTTGTTGTCGCTCCCCACCATGCTTCGTCGTCAATATTTGCCGGAGCTGGCGGCAGGGACCATCTGCGCTTCCGGAACGTTAGGCCAGATCATCCCCCCGAGTCTCGTCCTCATCGTGCTGGCCGATATCTTGGGGATTTCGGTCGGGGCCATCTTCGTGGCCGCCTTTATCCCGGGTTTTATGCTGGCTGGAATCTTTGTGGTGGCCATCGGCCTCGTCGCCTTCTTCTTTCCAACCTGGGCTCCGGCGATCCCCTCCGAAGAGCGGGCCCGGGTCAGCGCGGGAGAGCTTTTCATCCGTTCTGTGAAGGTCCTTTTTCCCATAGGGGTTTTGATCTTTGCCGTCCTCGGCTCGATCTTGATGGGGTGGGCCGCCCCCACCCGGGCAGCAGGAATGGGGTGCGTGGGGGCCATACTGATCACGATCTTGAACGGTCGCTTTACGTTGGAGCGGCTCCGTGAGGTGAACCGAAGTACAACCCGGATTACATGCATTGTCATGATGATCCTGGTTGGAGCCCAGGTCTTTGGCCTGACCTTTCGTGGGCTGGACGGTGACCTTCTTATCCAGGACATGCTGACTTCCATGCCGGGTGAGAAGTGGGGCGTGATCGCGTTCATCATGGTCCTCCTGTTTTTCCTCGGGTTCTTTCTGGAATGGATCGAGATCACCTTCATCGTGGTGCCGATCATCGCGCCGGCCCTGGAAAAGCTGGACGTTGACCTTCTCTGGTTTGCGATCGTGATCTGCATGAACCTTCAGACCTCGTTTCTGACACCGCCCTTCGGGTGGTCACTCTTTTTCCTGAAAGGCGTCGCACCCCCCGAAGTGACGACTGGCCATATTTATCGAGGCATCGTCCCCTTTGTGGTCTTGCAGCTCGTCGCGTTGGGTTTTCTCCTATTCTTCCCCGAGATGGCCCTCTGGCTTCCCCGGCTGATCGGATGGTATGAGTAATGACACCCACCGCGCACCGACCGACCGTCCTGGGCACGCGGGGGATGGTGGCGACCCCCCATTACCTCGCCTCGGCCGCGGGCCTTCGGGTCCTCCAAGCGGGGGGGAACGCCGTCGACGCCGTCATTGCTGCCGCCGCCGTCTGTTCCGTCGTCTATCCCCACATGTGCAGTATCGGAGGGGATAACTTCTGGTTGATTTACGATGCCAAAGGCAGGACCGTTCGCGCCCTCAACGGGTCGGGCCGATCGGGAGAGCGATGTACGATTGACCTGTACACCCGGATGGGCAGCGCGAATGCGATCCCGTCGCGGGGTTTTTTGGCAGCCAATACGGTGCCGGGAGCGGTGGATGGGTGGGCAACGGCCCATGAGTATGGCCGCTGGAGTCTCGGGACCAAGGTGCTGTGGTCCTCCATTTTCGAAGAGGCCATTGAATATGCTGAGGCAGGATATCCGGTTACTCCCAGCCAGGCGGTGTGGACCGCCCGAAACATCGCAGATGAGTCAGACCCTCAGCGGGGACTGCAGCGGTGGGAAGGCTTCCGGCGAACGTATCTCAAACCCGATGGCCGGCCGTATCCACCGGGCGAGGTAATGAAGCAACCGGATCTCGCTCGCACGCTCAAGAGTATTGCCTTCGGCGGCGGTCGCTTTTTCTATGAGGGGGATATCACCCGGCGGATCGTCCGGTACCTCGATCGGCACGGCGGGGTGCTGACGGAGCGGGATTTCTACGAGCACCACGCGGATTGGGTAGACCCCATCCGCGTCGATTATCGGGGATACACGGTCCATGGATTTCCGCCGAATACCCAGGGGATGGCCGCCCTGCTTATCCTGAGTATTCTGAGCCATTTCGATCTGAAGAAAGTGGGGGAGGGGACCACCGATTACTATCATCTACAGGTCGAGGCGACGAAGCTGGCCTTCGCCGACCGCGACCGGTGGGTGACCGACCCGACCTGCATTCAGGCTCCCTTGGATCGACTCCTCTCTCGTCGGTACACAGAGGACCGAGCTCGGATGATCAATATGACCAGGAGTGTGGCACGCTACGAACCCGGGCTCATGAAGGGGGATACGGTATACATCGGTGCCGTCGATGCGGCGGGAAACGGTGTGTCGATGCTTCAAAGCATCTATTTCGATTTCGGTTCAGGGATCGTCGCAGGGGATACGGGGGTCCTTCTGCAGAATCGGGGCTCCTTTTTCTCGCTCGATCCGACGCACGTCAACCATCTTGCGCCAAGGAAGCGGACGTTTCATACCCTGATCCCCGCCATGCTCCTCAAGGACGACCGCCTCTTCCTGGTCTATGGGGCGATGGGAGGGGAAGGCCAACCCCAGACCCAATCGGCGCTCGTGAGCAGAATCGTCGATTTCGGATTCGGACTTCAGGAATCGATTGAGGCACCACGCTGGTTGTACGGCCGAACGTGGGGAATGACGACGACCGATCTCTGCTTGGAGGCGCGTGTTCCCGAGCCGGTTGTGGAAGGGCTCCGACATCGCGGGCATCCGGTCCGGGTCGTCGGGGCGTGGGATGACGTGATGGGACATGCGCAAGCGATTCTCATCCATCCCGAGACGGGGGTCCGGCACGGGGGTGCTGATCCCCGTGGAGATGGCCAGGCCCTCGGCTACTAAAAAGCTGGAAAGCTAGCAGGCGAACAAGCTAGAAGGCGTGTGAGGCTTTTCACCTTGCGCCTTTAGGCATGCTAGGATCCCAGCCTCCTAGCCTCCGAGCATTGCTGACAGCGGATTATGTCCCGTAGGTACACATCTCGCCCGACGGTCCTGGCCCCGAAGGCCCTCGTGACCTCTCCTCACTATTTGGCTTCCGAGGCTGGCATTGCGGTGCTGCGCGACGGGGGGAATGCCGTCGAGGCGGCCGTGGCGACGGCGGCTGTTCTTTGCGTAGTGTATCCGCATATGACCAGCATCGGGGGCGATAACTTCTGGCTGATCTATGATGTCCGTCGCAGGCAGCTGCGCGGTCTGAACGCCAGCGGTCGCGTTGGGGAAAGGTGTACAATAGAGTTTTATCGCCAGCGGGGCTACACGCAATTCATGCCACCGCGCGGGCTTCTTTCCGCGAACGCGACGCCAGGGGCAGTAGATGGGTGGTGGGAGGCCTATCAGTACAGTCGACGCCGTCTCAAAGGGCGCCTTCCCTGGGGTATGTTGTTTCAAGAAGCCATCCGTTACGCTAAAGAGGGCTTTCCGGTGACAGCGGTCCAGGAAGAGGCGACCCTCACGAATCTGGATACGGAAAAGCCCGAAGTTCGCTATCTCCAGCGGTTTGAAGGCTTCCGCCGTCTCTTCTTGAAAAAGAATCGGCCTCTGAGGTCAGGAGAGATGATGATCCAACAGGACCTCGCGAGGACGTTGGGGCAGATCGCTCGCGAGGGACGGGATGCCTTTTACCGAGGTGCAGTTGCCCGGCGAGTCCTCCGCTTCCTCGAACACCACGGTGGCATCCTCACCCGAGGGGATTTCGAAACGCACCGGTCCGAATGGGTCGAGCCGCTGAGTGTCTCCTATCGGGGGCACCGGATGTATAGCCTTCCACCCAATAGCCAAGGGATTGCCTTCCTGATGCTCATGGGCGTGCTGGATCGCTTCAACCTTCAGTCCATAGGAGAGGGATCTGCAGAGTATCTCCACCTCATCGTGGAGGTCACCAAACGAGTATTTGAGGACCGGAACCGATGGGTGACAGATCCCCACTTTGTGCACGCTCCGATTCGACGACTCCTGAGCCGTCCCTACCTCGCAGCGATCGCCCGTGCAATTGGCCCTGTGGAACAGGACAATGGATCAAGGGGGGGGACATCGGACGGAGATACCGTATGGCTCGGCGTCGTTGACGAATCGGGTAACGCCGTCTCCCTGATCCAGAGCATCTATTTCGATTTTGGCTCTGGGATTGTTGCGGACGATACCGGGGTGCTCCTCCAAAATCGAGGGAGCGCTTTCTCCCTGGACCCCGCTCATCCGAACGCACTCGCTCCTCGGAAGCGCACCTTTCATACGTTGATGCCAGCCATGGTATTTCGTCGGGGGCGTCCCTACCTCGTGCTGGGAACCATGGGAGGGGAGGGGCAGCCCCAAACCCTCACCGCCATCACGACGCGGATTATTGACTTCGGCATGACCGTCCAGGAGGCCATCGAAGCACCGCGCTGGCTCTTCGGACGAACCTGGGCCCTCCCCGAGCGGGCGCTCTACGTGGAGGGGAGGTTCCCGCGCCAAATGGTCCAGACACTCACGGAGAGGGGGCATCGGGTGCACTATCTCTCCGATTGGGATGAAAAAGTGGGGCAGGCCCAGGTAATCCTTATCCATCCCGAGACCGGGGTCCGACATGGGGGAGCCGATCCCCGGGCGGACGGGATGGCGTTGGGGTACTAGCTGCTACGCGCTGGAAAGCTGGCAAGCTAGCAGGCCGGAAGGCTTCTGGGCTCTGGTGATTCTCATAGTGTGCGTTGTGGCTTACCAGCATGCTAGCCTTCTAGCATTGCCGACTGCTGATTGCTGATAGCCGGAGGGCAAGTTTGTGGGAGACACGATGTGCTCCCGAGGAGTCGCGGTTCTCGGTCTCATCCTAGCCCTGATGGGCTGCGCCATAGGCGACAAAGGGGCACTGGCTGAGCAGGCGTTTCAACGTGGCCGCAAACAGGAAGAGGCAGGGCGGATTGAAAAAGCACTGCGCAGCTACCAGGAAGCGATTCGATTACGGCCGGAATACACCGAACCGCATCGGCGGCGGGCAATCGTGTTGGTGGCGCGTGGGGAAGGAGAGCGGCTTCGTCGCGAGTATCGCGCGTGGCTAGACCGGCGCCCCGAGAGCCCGGTGTTTCACTATCTCTACGGGCGCCTCTTAGAGGACCCAGCATCCCAGCTTGCCGAGTTTGACCGGGCCATTGCCCTCAACCCCACCTACTACTGGGGACACTACGGGCGAGCATATCTCTTGGCAAGCGAGAGGAAGATCGAGCACGCCATCGCGGCATACGAGGCGGCTCGCGATATTCGTCCCACCACACCGAAACCCTACCTGTTCCTCGGGTATCTGTACACCCTTAAGGGAGACCTGGACGCGGCGGTCGAGTCTTATCGAAACGCCCTTCGGCTGGATCCCCACGTATCGGTAGCGTATCAGCGGCTGGCGTCGCTCTATATCCAGCGCGGGGAGTTTCCCTTGGCCATCGAGGCGTTTCGCAACGCAGCGAAATTGGACGCCACGGATGCCCAGACTCGGTTCTATCTGGGGAACCTCCTCAAGGAGACGGGAGACCGGGATGGAGCAGTCAAAGCGTTGGAGGAGGCGGTCGCAATCCAGCCGGGATTCGCTGATGCGTGGCGAAACCTGGGTGTGATTCATCATGAGCGCGGGGAGCTCGAGCGCGCGATCGCCGCCTACGAGCGGGCTGCCGAATTTGCCCCGAACAGCTCGGTCGTCGCCTACCTACTGGGCATGGCTCGCCTTCGTCAAGGGAAATACGATGCTGCTGCTTCCGCCTTTCAGCGGGTGATTTGGATTGAGCCGGAGCAAGGACGGGCTCATTACTTTCTCGGTGAGACCGCCCGGCGTCGGGGGGACCATCGCCAAGCCGTGGCAGCGTATGAGGGGGCGGTGCAATTCCTCACCTCGCACCCCGAGGTGTACTATCGGCTCGGTCAGGTGTACGCGGCGGTGGGGAAGTACGCGGAAGCGGCATCGGCGCTCGAGCAGAGCGTCCATCTGTTGGAAAAAGCCGCTGAGGGCTCGGCTGGGGGCACGCGACGAAACCAGGAAAACGGGCTTGACCTCGATATTCCTGCTCCCCCTGACCTGGCCACCGCATATCGGGCCCTCGGAGAGGTCTACGAAAGGCGGGGTGAGACCCGGCAGGCGATCACCGTGTATCGCAGATTCCTCCAGCTTGCCCCGGATGGGAAGGAGGCAGAGCAGGTTCGCCGTCGCATTGAAGTGCTCGAGAAGAATACGTTATGAGCCTCGCACTGAGCTCGTCGAACCGTTGCCTGCACTGAGCCTGTCGAAGTGTCGAACCGCTGCCCGCACTGAGCCCGTCGAAGTGTCACAGGCGGCGACGCTCCTCGACTGCAATCAACTCGTTCTTCAAACCACGCACTCCTACAACCGTCAGGGCAATCCGCCCTGTCTCCTCGCGATCCAGGACCTCCGAAACGATCCCGCGAAGGGTCACCTCGCCTTCGCTCGCGACGACATCCACGTCCAGATGGGCCGTCGCCCGTTGCGACTTCAGCATGGCCCTGACTTTCACGGCAAGGGCGAGATTTTCGAGCCGTCTACGTGAGGTCGCGGTTGGCTGAAACTCGGGAGCCTCGACCAGCCCCCTCACCTGGGCCACGCCCGTGGCCAGAGAGGCTTTGCCCGTATTGATGGTCAAGTCGTAAAAGAGGGGATCATCCCACTCCCCTTCGAAGAACTGTCGAACCCGGCTTGCCACCCCCTCGTCGTAATGGCGGATCCGCTTGAGAGCCTCCGCCTCGCTGACAGAGAGTCGCTCCATGAGACGGTGTACCCGAACGTCCAAAGGGGCGCAGACGCGAATTCGGACCGCGTGTGACACATCCTTGAGGAGCTGAGTGGACCACCGTCCCATGATCACTACCCGCTCGCGCAGCGCGAACTCGTACACCTCGGCGGCAACGAATATGTGATGTCGTCGTGCGGTCTCGCTGAGGATCTCAAAAAATCCCGGTTTCTCCTCTACCGTCTTGACGAGCTTTTCTTCCAAGGCGTGATACTCCCGCGCGGCCTCTCGGATGATGTCTTGCCGGATGAATTCGTAGCCGAGCTGTCGGGCGACCTCCTCCCCGATGAAGGTGCCGAGGCTCCCCATCTCTTTCGTCATGGCGACGATCGGCATGATGCTCCTCGAGCGTGTACCGGTCCTCCTGAGAGTCCGGAGGGCCCCCGGCTATGCCTTTGCCAATTCGACGCGCCGCCGGAAGCGGCGGATTATTGCGCCGACCACGGGGATCGCGTAGAGGGCCACGCTGGTCCACATGAGGGCCGCGGCGATCGGATGGGTGAATACGCCCCCCTCGAAGCCGAAGAAGATGCTGATGGAGCCGTGGGACATGATCAGACTCTGGCGCAGGGAGACCTCCGTGCCGTTGCCGAGGACCAGGGCGAGGACCATGGGGGCAAGGGGATAGTCGAGCTTTCGGAAGACGTACCCGGCAAGCCCAAAGATGAAGGCGAGCCACATGTCGAAGACGCTAAAGGTCGGCGCGTACGCCCCAATCGCGCAGACCACGATGACCAGCGGCGCCAGGATGGTAAAGG
>VRUN01000052.1 GCA_019456075.1 Candidatus Methylomirabilota bacterium | reverse complement strand
TATCGGTCCGTTCCTTCCTCCGGGTGGCGACACCGGTGGCCAATAGACCAGAAGCAGGTAGCAAGTGATATGCCAGTCTCGATGTGGCTCGTCAGAAAAGTGGCCTGGTTCCTGCCTCCTGGCTGGGGGTCCTACCACTGTGGCCGGGGCAGTCACCGGCAGGTCCATCCTTTTCGACGCAGTATTATCGGGAGTTTTTATTGACCCGGTGCGAAATTTCAGGTACCCTTCGCCATGGCTGACCGAGCTGACCATGACGCAGCTTGCCAAACTCAAGGCAGATGTGACCGAGGATTTGCGCCAGTCACTCCGACAGGCAGCAGAGGCAGGGGAGGTGCTGCCAGTCGAGGGGCCCGAGGTGAGCTGGGAATACCCCAGCGAGCCCGATTTTGGAGATTTGGCAACTCCTGTCGCCTTTGCCCTTGCCCGATCTTTACGCCGCAAGCCTCGTGACATTGCGGAGCTCCTTCAACGCTGCCTCGATCTCGATCCGCGTGTCGTGGACCGGGTCGAGGTGGGGGGGGCCGGGTACCTCAACTTATTCCTCACCAAAGGCTTTTGGCAGCAGGTGGTCCCCGAGATCCTCAGGGCGGGGCAGCGGTATGGTCGGAGTCAGGTTGGTGTGGGCAAGAGGGCCCAGGTCGAGTTTGTGAGTGCTAACCCCACCGGGCCTCTCCACGTCGGGCATGGTCGCGGTGCCGCCGTGGGGGATGCCTTGGCGAGTCTGCTGGCCGCCGTCGGATTTGACGTGGAGCGGGAGTTTTACATCAATGACGCGGGGACGCAAATCGAGATGCTGGCTCGGTCGGTCCTGGCCCGGTATCGGCAGAGCTGGGGCCGGGAGGTCGTTTTTCCCGAGGAGGGGTATCACGGGGAATATGTCACAGACCTCGCGGCCAGGCTCCGAGAGAGGTATGGCGAAAAATTCGTGGATCTCCCAGAGCAGGAGTGTCTGCCGGTCATCAGCGAGTTTTCGACCCACCTCATGCTGGAAGAGATCAAAGGCGATCTCGACCGATTTGGGATTCGCTTTGACTCCTGGTTCAGCGAAAAGGCGCTCCTCAGTCGGTGGGGTCCGACGGATCGGACTCGGCTGCTTGAGGCGGCCCGGAATCTCCTTGGCCGGTACGTGTATGAGGCGGAGGGAGCCGTCTGGCTGGGCACATCCGCCTTCGGGGATGACAAGGATCGTGTCCTGATCCGGGCGAATGGCGAGCCCACGTACTTCCTCTCCGATTGCTTTTATCACCGGGATAAGTTCGAGCGCGGATTTGACCGCCTGATCGATGTCTGGGGGGCCGACCACCACGGCTACATTCCGAGAGTCGAGGCCGCCTTACAGGCCTTGGGGCATCCTGCCGAGAGTTTCCATGTGCTCTTGGTCCAGATGGTCACGGTCCTGCGGGGCGGAGCGTCCGTTCCCATGTCGAAGCGCAGTGGGGAATTTGTGACGTTGGCCGAGGTCGTCCAGGAGGTTGGCAGGGATGCGGCCCGCTTCACCTTTCTGACTCGCCGCTCCGACAGCCCGCTCGACTTTGACCTCGAGGTGGCGACCGCACAGTCGTTGGAGAACCCGGTGTACTATGTGCAGTACGGCCACGCGCGAATCAGCAGCGTCCTTCGTGAGGCGGAAAAAGCCGGATACCCCGGTCCCTATCTCGATGCACCTGTGGAACTCTTGGATGTGGGTGAAGAGCTTGGGCTCTTAAAGCAACTTGCGCTGTACCCGGAGGTGGTAGAGGCGACAGCCCTGGCGTACGAGCCGCACCGTATTCCCGTGTATCTGCAGAATTTGGCAGGGGAGTTGCATAGTTACTACAATAAATATCGGATCATCAGTGCGGACCGACCGCTGAGCCAGGCGCGCCTCGCGCTCGTATCGGCAATTCGGATGGTGCTCGCAAACGCCCTGGGGCTCTTAGGCGTGGCGGCGCCAGAACGCATGTAACGTTCGCAAACCGACGACCGACGACCGACGACCGACGACCGTTGACCAAGAAGGGCGATCGGTGTATTGCTGTAGTCGTCGGTCGCCGGATAACGGTCATCGAGGAAGGGGGGGGACATGGAAGAATTTGGACGGATGAAGCGACTGCCCCCCTATGTCTTCAGCATTGTCAATGAGATGAAGACCAAGGCGCGGGCGCGAGGCGAGGACATCATCGATTTCGGCATGGGGAACCCGGATCAGCCGACGCCGGAGCATATCGTCGAGAAGCTCTGTGAAGCGGCCCGGAATCCCAAGAACCATCGCTACTCCGCCTCGCGCGGGATCACCAGGCTGCGGGGGGCCATCGCCGATTGGTATCGTCGTCGGTATAACGTGGAGATCGATCCTGAGACCGAGGCGATCGTGACCATCGGGGCGAAAGAGGGGATTTCCCACCTGGCCTTGGCAATTGTCGAGCGCGGGGAAGTGGCGCTCGTTCCGAGTCCGACGTATCCCATCCATGCGTACTCGGTCATTATTGCAGGCGGCGATGTCCGGAACGTCCCCTTGGGACCCGGGATCGACTTCTTCGAGAAACTACAGGAGGGATACCGAAGCTGCTGGCCTCCTCCCAAGCTGCTTCTCTTGAGCTTTCCCCACAACCCGACGACGCAAGTGGTGGACCTGCAGTTCTTCCACCGCGTGGTGGAGTTTGCCAAGGCGCATCGGCTGCTGGTGATCCACGACTTCGCCTATGCCGATCTCACGTTCGACGGATACCGGGCCCCGAGCTTTCTCGAAGTTCCAGGGGCGCGGGACGTCGGGGTCGAATTCTTTAGCCTCTCAAAAAGCTATAACATGCCGGGGTGGCGTGTCGGCTTCGCTGTCGGAAACCGCAAGGTCATCGCGGCCTTGGCTCAGATCAAAAGCTATTTGGATTATGGCCACTTCCAGCCGGTCCAGATTGCCTCCATCATTGCGCTGAACGGTCCGCAGGAGTGTGTGCAGGACATCGTGGCGATGTACAAAGCCCGCCGCGATGTGTTGGTGGACGGGCTGAACCGGATCGGCTGGCCGTGTGACAAACCCGTGGGGACGATGTTTGTCTGGGCCAAGATCCCGGAGGCTTACCGGGCCATGGGATCGTTGGAGTTCTCGAAGTTTATATTGGACAAGGCCAAAGTGGCGATCTCCCCCGGGATCGGGTTTGGCAGCCTTGGGGACGAGTATGTCCGCTTTGCCCTCGTGGAGAATCAGCACCGGACTCGCCAGGCGCTGCAGGGGATCAAGCGGGCCCTCTAAGAGGAGAAAGAGCCTTTGCCTCTTGCCAGGGAAAGAAGCATTGGGTATAGTCAAATCATGAGCGAGCAACCGGATAAGTTCCGGGACGAGTGCGGTGTCTTTGGCATCCATGCACATCCGGAGGCAGCCAATCTCACCTATCTGGGCCTGTACGCGCTGCAGCATCGTGGCCAGGAGTCGGCGGGGATCGCGTGTGCCGATGGCAAGACGGTTTACGTAGAGAAGGCGATGGGTCTCGTGGCCGATGTCTTCACCGAAGCGCGACTGCGGAGGCTCCCGGGACAGACCGCCATTGGGCACGTCCGATATTCCACGACCGGCTCTAGCCAACTCAAGAACGCCCAGCCTTTCTTCGCAGGCACCCATCGAGGTTCCCTCGCCCTGGCGCATAACGGCAACCTGGTTAACGCCCTGGCGCTTCGGGCGGAACTCGAGGGTCAGGGTTCCGTCTTTAGCTCCACGTCTGACACCGAGGTCATCCTTCATCTGGTCGCCCGGTCTCAGGCAGAGACGTTGATCGATGCGGCCGCCGAGGCGTTATCGCAGCTGCAAGGGGCGTATTCGTTGGTCTTGATGAATGAGAGGCAGCTTCTCGGGGTGCGCGACCCTCGCGGCTTTCGGCCCCTCTCTCTGGGTCGGCTCAAGGAAAGCTACGTGCTGGCATCGGAGTCTTGCGCCTTCGACCTGATCGGGGCGACCTTTGTGCGGGATGTGGATCCCGGGGAGTTTCTGCTGATCGATGACAGTGGGGTGCACTCCTACTCCCCCCTCCCGGTGACGACTCCGACCATGTGTATCTTTGAACACGTCTACTTTTCTCGTCCCGATAGCTTGGTGTACGGTCAGTCTGTCTCCCGGGTGCGGAAAGAGTTGGGACGCCACTTGGCGCAGGAGGCCCCCGCCGATGCGGACATCGTGATTCCCGTCCCCGACTCTGGTATCTACGCCGCCTTGGGGTATGCCCAAGAGGCCAACCTTCCTTACGAGGTAGGGATGGTCCGAAACCATTATGTGGGGCGAACCTTCATTGAGCCTCAGGGTTCCATCCGGCACTTCGGGGTCAAGATCAAGCTCAATGCTGTGCGGGAGGTCCTGGAGGGGAAGCGGGTTGTGGTGGTGGATGACTCGATCATCCGTGGGACGACCAGCCGGAAGATTGTCTTCATGCTCCGGTCGGCCGGGGCACGAGAAGTGCATATGCGGATCAGCTCTCCACCCACCGTCTGGCCATGCTACTACGGGATTGATACCCCAACCCGTCGGGAGCTCATTGCCTCGTCGCACACGGTGGAGGAGATCCGGAGGTACATTGGGGCAGACTCGTTGGTTTACCTCGACATGAAAGGACTCCTGGCGGCCGTGGGGAAGGATGACGGATACTGTGCGGCGTGTTGGACCGGCCGATATCCGGTGGAATTCCCCGGCCAGGGAGAGCGGCAGTTAACCCTGTTCGATGCATCGCGTATGAGGGAGAAACGATGACGGTTTCTACGGATCCTCACGAGCGGGCGAAGCGGCTTGCGCGGCTGATCGTAGCCGATATCATCCTTTACAACCAGGCCAAGATTGACGAGGGGATCAAAAACGACACCCTTTTTGGTATCTTGGCCGAAGATATCGAAGTCGCGCGTCGGTATTACGAAAAGCATGTGGACCCTGCTGTAGCCCGGGAGGCGAATTACTTCGACCTGGCCCTGGTCGATAACTTGGTCAAGGGACGGCAAGAGGTTCCCTCCAAGATCTGGTAAACGGCGGCTCCTGGACCGCGTTCCGCGTCTCTTTTCCGAAGACGACAAGAGAAGTCCATTTAGATCGGATGAGGAAAAGGCCTCCGACGGGGGGCCTTCCGCGTTATATTTGACCATCGAAGGGGAGGAATCCGATGGGCATCGTGGCGGTGGTGGCTGGCCTGATCGGCTTGGGGTATGCTCGCTATCTTTCAGCGTACGTCATGAAACAGCCGGAAGGGACACCCCTGATGGTGGAGATCTCTGCCGCCATTCGCCAGGGAGCCCGGGCGTTCCTCGCCCGCGAATTTCGCTGGCTCAGCTTCTTCGCCATAGCGATGTTTTTCATCCTCGGATTCGTCGTCTCCTGGGGCGGTGCGCTGGCCTATGTGTTCGGGACGTTCACCTCGGCCCTGGCTGCCCACCTCGGGATGTCCATCGCCACGCGCGCCAATGCTCGCACGGCCCAAGCCGCCGTGAGCAGCTATGCCACGGCACTAAAGACCGCGTACTCGAGCGGGGGGGTCATGGGGTTCTACGTCGTGGGCCTGGGCCTCTCCGGACTGGGGTTGGTCTATCTGCTCTCGGGCAACGAAAAGGTCTGGCTCACGTATGCCTTTGGCGCGTCCTCGGTGGCCCTCTTCCTCCGGGTGGGCGGGGGAATCTTTACCAAGAGCGCTGATGTCGGCGCGGACCTGGTGGGCAAGCTCGAGGCTGGGATTCCGGAGGACGATCCCCGCAATCCCGCCGTCATCGCCGATAACGTGGGCGACAACGTCGGGGACATCGCCGGAATGGGATCGGACCTGTACGAATCTTACGTGTCAGCGGTCGCAGCCTCGATGGTCCTGGGTACCGCGTTCGGCATTCAAGGGGTACGCCTGCCGCTGTTTCTCGCGGCCGTCGGCATCGTCTCCTCCATCGTG
Organism: Candidatus Methylomirabilota bacterium; assembly: GCA_019456075.1. Classification (GTDB taxonomy): domain Bacteria; phylum Methylomirabilota; class Methylomirabilia; order Methylomirabilales; family CSP1-5; genus CSP1-5. Next base: position 7,404 of record VRUN01000052.1, on the reverse strand, counting down.
GGGACCTTGTTTGTCCGTCCCCCCGAGGTAACGGGGTCCTTCGAAGCCCAGGCTTCCCAGGCCCGGCGCAGCATGAACACCGGGCTCTACGTTTCCAATATCCTCGCCATCCTCGGGTGCTTGGTCCTTGTGTTCTTCTACCTGGGGAGCTTAAACGTCTTTTGGGCACTGGTCCTGGGGCTGGTTGCTGGCACTGGTATTGGAATCGGGACCGAATACTTTACCGCTGAAAAAGCGCCCGTCATCGGCATAGCCCGGGCCGCCCAGACAGGGGCGGCCACCACGCTGATCGAGGGGCTCGCCGTCGGGATGATGAGCGTCATCCCCCCCGTGGTGCTCGTGGCGGTTGCAACGGTAGGCTCGTACCAGTTGGCCGGCCTGTACGGGATCGCCATTGCCTCAATGGGGATGCTGGTCACGCTGGGGACCGTGCTGGCCATTGACTGCTACGGGCCCATCGTGGACAACGCGGCGGGCATCGCCGAGATGGCCGGCCTGGGGAAGGAAGTCCGCGAGCGCTGTGAAGCACTGGATTCGGTGGGGAACACCACGGCCGCCGTCGGCAAGGGCTTTGCCATCGGATCGGCAGCGCTGGCGTCCCTTGCCTGGCTCGCGACCTATTTCAAGGTTGCCCACGTCGAGTCGGTGAGTCTTACCGACGTGAACGTGATGGCCGGCCTGTTCATTGGGGCTCTCCTCCCATTTGTCTTTAGCGCCCTCGCAATGCGGGGCGTCGGAACTGGCGCTTCCGCCATGGTTGCTGAGGTCCGGCGCCAGTTCAAGGAGATTCCGGGCCTTATGGAGGGGACGGCCAAGCCCGACTATGTCTCTCCCGTGGACATCGCCACCAAGAGGGCGCTCCGCTCCATGCTGCTGCCGGGGATGCTTGTCATCGTGGTCCCCGTGGGAATGGGGCTGCTCCTCGGCGTCGAGTCGCTGGCCGGCCTGTTGATGGGGGCGCTGCTCACCGGCTTTTGCTTGGCGGTCTTCATGGCCAACGCTGGCGGGGCCTGGGACAATGCGAAGAAGTACATCGAGGCAGGTCACCTGGGCGGGAAGGGGAGCGAGGCGCACAAGGCAGCGGTTATCGGTGATACTGTGGGGGACCCCTTTAAAGACACTGCCGGCCCTTCGCTCAACATCCTAATCAAGCTCGTGGGGAAAGTGGCAGTGATCTTTGCCCCCCTTTTCCTTTAGCCCCGACAGTTCATAGTTGGTGGCTCATGGTTCATGGGAGAGCTCGGTCTTGCGCCGGTAAGCCGGTTGCGGCATACTATGGTCAGGAGGAGGGGCAATGTCTCTAGGGGTCGTGGCGAAAACCCGATGTGAGCCGAGCTACCTGGCCCTGTACCGGTCGGGGGAGCTTGATCGGCGGGCGGAACTGGCGGTCAAAATGCTGGAGTCCTGCACCGCCTGTCCCCGCAACTGCGAGATCAACCGGCTCAAGGATGAAAAGATGGCCTGCAAAACCGGTCGCTATGCGAAGGTGGGGAGCCATTTTCCTCACTTTGGCGAGGAGGACTGCCTGCGCGGGTGGAACGGGAGTGGGACCATCTTTTTTTCCATGTGTAACCTCCGGTGTGTCTTTTGCCAGAACTACGACATCAGCCAGGAGGGAGAGGGGAGGGAGACGCGTCCGGAGCGGCTTGCGGAGATGATGCTGGAGCTTCAGGAGGAGGGCTGCCACAATATCAACTTTGTGACACCCGAACATGTGGTTCCTCAGGTCCTGGAGGCACTCCCCTTGGCGGTCAGGATGGGCCTACGACTGCCGCTGGTCTATAACACCAGTGCTTATGATGCCCTCGAGAGCCTGCGGCACATGGACGGGATCATCGACGTCTATATGCCTGACTTCAAGTTTTGGGATCCCGAAGTATCCAAGCGACTCATGAAAGCCAAAGACTATCCGGAGGCCGCTCGGGCGGCCATCAAAGAGATGTACCGGCAGGTGGGGCACCTGACTTTCGACGAGAGCGGACTGGCCCGCCGGGGCCTCCTCGTTCGGCATCTGGTGATGCCGGGCGGCTTGGCGGAGACTCGGGAAATCATGCACTTCCTGGCGCAAGAGGTTTCGCCCCACACATATGTCAACATCATGGCGCAATATTATCCGGCAGGGAAGGTGGGCCCGGAAAAATACTCGGAGATCAACCGCCGGACTTCGGGGGAGGAGTATCAGAAGGCGGTCCAGATCGCCTGTGAGGCGGGGCTCACCCGTTTTGATGAACGGCGGCGCCTCAGGCCGCGCCTCCACGTTCAGCAGCTGCTGTCCAACTGAACAGGAGGGGGATATGACCGGGGACGGGTATCGCATTGAACGGGACTCGATGGGGGAAGTGAAAGTTCCCGCGAAGGCCTATTACGGGGCGCAGACACAGCGGGCGGTGGAGAACTTTCCCGTGAGTGGGCTCCGGTTTCCCCCGAGTTTTATCCGAGCGATGGGAATGATCAAACTCTGTTCGGCGAGAGCGAACCTCGACCTCGGGCTCTTGGATCGGACGATCGCCGAAACGATCATCCACGCGGCTCAGGAAGTGGTGGAAGGGAAGTGGGACGGGGAATTCGTTCTCGACATCTTCCAGACCGGTTCGGGCACCTCGACGAACATGAACACGAACGAGGTCATCGCGAATCGAGCCATCGAGCTCTTGGGGGGTCAGATCGGCAGCAAGAGTCCGGTCCATCCGAACGACCATGTGAATCTGGGACAGTCGTCGAACGATGTGATCCCGACCGCCATTCATCTGGCCGCCTTACAGGTGGTGGATGGGGGACTCCTCCCTGCCCTTCGCCGGCTTCACCAGGTCCTCCTCGACAAGGCCGCGGCGTTTGACCGGGTGGTCAAGATTGGCCGGACTCACCTGCAGGATGCGACCCCGGTTCGCCTGGGACAAGAGTTCTCCGGCTATGCCAGGCAAATCGAGCTTGCCATCGCTCGGGTCGAACGGATTCGCCCGTCATTGGCCGAACTCGCCCTGGGCGGTACGGCCGTGGGAACCGGCATCAACACCCATCCGGATTTTCCCGATCGGGCTATTCGGTACCTCGCCGAGATGACCCAGCTTCCGCTCACTGAGGCCAAGAATCATTTCGCGGCCCAGGCGAGTCTAGATGCGGTGGTGGAGACGAGCGGAGCGCTCAAGACGGTGGCGGTGAGCCTGATGAAAATTGCCAATGACATCCGGTGGCTCGGGTCGGGTCCTCGGTGTGGCATCGGTGAGCTTTTGCTTCCTGCGATTCAACCCGGCTCCTCCATCATGCCGGGCAAGGTCAATCCGGTCATCCCGGAGGCGGTCATCCAGGTGGCCGCCCAGGTGATCGGCAACGATGCATGCATTACCATCGGAGGCCAGGGAGGGTACTTCGAACTGAATGTGATGATGCCGATTACGGCCTACGCGCTCTTGCAGTCCATTGCCCACCTGGGGAGTGTGTGCCGGATCTTTGTGGACCATTGTCTCATGGGAATCCGTGCCGACGAGACTCGCTGTGCCGAGCTGATCGAGCAGTCTCTGGCGATGTGCACCGCGCTGGCGCCGGTTATCGGCTACGATGCGGCGGCGAAGATTGCGAACGAAAGTTATGCGACGGGCAAGACGATCCGGCAGGTGGCGTTAGAGCAACGAATCCTCCCCGAGGAAGAGCTCAAGCGGATCCTGGATCCGTGGCGGATGACAGAGCGAGGGTTTTGATGGCCGTGGCGACGGGTGATGTTGCTGGGGAGCGGGGGCGAGAGCGGACGACGATTATCACCTTCCTCGTCGGATACGGGGGATTCGTCGCGGGGACGATCCTCATCCCAATCTCCCCCACCGTGGGAGGCATTGTCTTCTGGGTCGGGGTTTTTGCGATCTTCTTGGCAGGCTGGTTTGCTGGAAGAAAATAGCAGTCCGGATCTCTAAACTCTCAACTCTGAACTCTCAACTAATATACGGGCGTGCACCACGACTGATATTTGTCGTGTTCTGCCTTGACGACCCGGAAGTACAGCTCTTGAATCTTCGCAGTGAGTGGACCGATCTTACCGTTGCTGATGGGGCGCCGATCCACCTCGATGATGGGGGAGACCTGGGCCCCCGTCCCGCAGAGGAAGGCCTCATCACACAGATAGAACTCTGACCGTCCCACCAGACGCTCGATGACCTCCAGACCGAGCTCCTCACGACACAACTCGATGAGGACCTGTCGAGTGATCCCCTCCAAGATGTCGGCCGAATAGTCGGGCGTGATCAACTTTCCGCCTCGGACCAAAAAGAGGTTCATGGCCGATCCCTCAGAGACAAATCCATCGTGTGTCAAGAAGATGGCCTCATCGAATCCTTGCTCCATCGCCTCTGTTTTGGCCAGCGCAGAGTTCACGTAGCCGCCGGTCACCTTGCACCTGGCCGGGATCGCATTGTCGCTGATCCGCCGCCACGAGCTGAAGCCAACCTTGACCCCGATCGAGGTATCGATATAGTCCCCCAAAGGGAGCGTGTAGATGGCAAAGCCGGTCTCATAGTCGATGAGCTTGGGTCCCAGGCCTTCGGAGCTGATGTAGGCGAGGGGCCGAACGTAGGTATCCTCCCGATGTTGGTTCTTTCGGAGCAGCTCAAGGGTGATATCGCAGAGCTCTTTGACATCTTTGCCGATATCCAGTCGGAGAACGGGACAATTTCGAAGCAGTCGCTCGTAGTGCTCCGGCATTGTGAAGACGAAGAGCTGCTTCTGGCGGGCATTCCAGTACGCACGGATACCTTCGAAGATCCCGGTACCGTAGTGAAGCGCATTTGTTCGAATGCTGATCTTGGCTTCGCCGAGTGGGACGAACTGATTGTTGAAAAATGCGAAAGACCCCATGCCCATGCCCCCGTCGGCCGCCCGCAACGCCGTTTCCTGTGTGAGGGGAAGGTAGCTAGAGTGTGGAGAAAAGTCAACTGGTTTTTGGTGTCTGAGAGACCACTGGGGTCTCCCGCACGCACAAGATGCCGAAAAATAGCAAAAATCCCTTGACAAGCCAGGGACAGGAAGGTAGCGTTTGCTCATTAAATTTCGCCCAGTTGGAACGCGCCTTGCAACGGTTTCTTTAGCGATCTTAACGTGTGTGCGACATGTAAAAGGAGCGCACCATGAAGGCGCAGGTACTCGTCGCCGACGATAGCGCAACAATTCAGAAGGTGGTCGAGCTCACCCTGAGTCGGGCTGGTGTAGAGTTGATTCAAGCCCGGAGCGGTAAAGAGGCCTTGCAGAAAGCCAGAGACCTCAAGCCTGACTTGATGTTGATCGATCACTCGATGCCCGACCAGTCAGGCCAGGAACTTTGTGCGGAGGTCCGGCAGGACCCTGGGCTGAAAGATGTGCCGATCATCCTGATGGCGGCGGCCTTGGAGCCTCTTGACGAGGCGGCGATCCGGGGGGCCGGCGCCAGTGACGTGGTCACCAAGCCCTTTGAATCCCAGACGTTGATTGACAAGGTCAAACAGTTGCTGCTTGCGCCCATCGCGCCCGCGGTCACCGCTCGGCCGTCCATGGCTCCGTCCCCGGGGGACGAGATGGTTGTGGGGGCCGAGACCCTAACAGAAGAGACGCCGTTCGCCCTCGATGCCCCGGACGAGTTTGGAGAAGACATCAAACTTCCCGCCGGGGTGGCGGAGGAACCCGTGCTGGAGGTGGGGACCCAAGACACGTTTGCGGATTCCGTATCCACCTATGACCTCTCTACGACGGAGACAGAGGAGCTTCCGCTGGAGGAGGCCGTCGGCGGTGCCGATATAGGAAAGATGGGAATTGAGGATAGGGCAACCGCCGTGGGGATCGGGACGTCCCCAGCGCAGGTGCGAGAAGAAAGACTGGTGGAGCCGATGCCAGGGCCCCAGCGGGGGCGTGAAGCACAGGTGGCCCCCGTGGGCGCGGAATCCCTCGCGGTCTCGCCTGATATGGTCGAAACGCTAGCCCGAGAGGTGGCCGAGCGCGTAGCCACTCGCCTCGTCGACGAGCTGAAAGGAGATCTCCTCGACCGAGTTGATCGCCTCCTCTGGGAGGTAGTTCCCGACCTGGCCGAACAGTTGCTCACCCAGGAAATCCAACGGATCCGGGATCTGGTCGAAGGCAAACAGTAAAAAGGGGCGACCGTTCGGGGGTGGGAGGGAAATTCCCTCGCACCCCGAATTTTTTTTCTGGGGGCGCGGATGAGCGAGCCGAATCACCACGGCTACGATCCTCGCGTTGTGGAGCCGCGTTGGTATCCCTTGTGGGAGGGGGAGGGCTTCTTCCACGCCGATCCTGACTCATCCCAGTCTCCGTATTCTATCGTTATCCCTCCTCCAAATATCACCGGCTCCCTCCATATGGGTCATGCCCTCAACAATACCCTTCAGGATGTCTTAATCCGGTGGCGAAGGATGATCGGCGATAACACCCTCTGGATGCCGGGCACCGATCATGCGGGCATCGCGACCCAAAATGTCGTGGAGCGCCAGCTCCTGGCGGAGGGGCATACCCGACAGCAGATGGGGCGAGAGGCCTTCGTGGCGCGCGTCTGGCAGTGGCGCGAGCAGTCGGGAAGGATCATCATCGACCAGCTCAAGAAGCTGGGGGCTTCCTGTGACTGGGTCCGAGAGTCCTTTACCATGGATGAGCCGCGCGCGCGGGCGGTCCTGGAAGCCTTTGTTCGGCTCTGGCAGGATGGATTGTTGTACCGGGCCGAGCGGCTGGTGAACTGGTGCCCGCGGTGCGAGACGGCCCTCGCCGATATCGAGGTTGTGCATGAAGAGAGTGACGGCCATCTGTGGCACATTCGATATCCCTTGGCAGAGAACCCCAAAGAGGGTTTGGTGGTGGCCACGACCCGGCCTGAAACGATGCTGGCAGATACGGCGGTCGCCGTCCACCCAGAGGACGCCCGGTATGCACAGGTCATCGACCAGCACGTGATCCTCCCCCTGGTTGGCCGTTGGATTCCAGTGATTGCGGACCCTTACGTGTCCCGGGAGTTCGGGACCGGCGCATTGAAGATCACTCCCGGTCATGACTTCAACGACTTCGAAATCGGGCACCGCCACGACCTAGAGACGATCGCCACATTCCAACCGGATGGGACGCTCAATGAGGCCTTTCTGCAAGATGCCAGTGAAGGGGCTCGAAACCGCCTCGCCCGCTATCTCGGGCGAGACCGGTTCAAAGTTCGGCGAATGGTCCTCGAAGACCTCCGGTCGGACGGTCTCTTGGTTAAGGAGGAACCCTATCGGTACGCGTTGGGTCGGTGCTATCGGTGTCAGACGGCTGTCGAGCCTTACTTGACCCCGCAGTGGTTTGTCCGCATGAAGCCGCTGGCGGAGCCGGCCATCAGGGCGGTGGAGGAAGGGCGCGTACGCTTCGTCCCCCCACAATGGGAAAAGAACTACTTCGAATGGATGCACAACA
>VRUN01000051.1 GCA_019456075.1 Candidatus Methylomirabilota bacterium | reverse complement strand
CCCTAGACAAGCTCGAATTCGGGGTCACCCGACCCTTCCGGGTGATCGTCCCCAATGTCCAGCGTACCGACGTGGCCACTTACCACATCGAGTTTCTCCCTTGAACTTTCCAGCGGCGAGTGCGAGTATTCAGGGCCGTTGATGGATTGGGGAAGCCGCCAATCGTTGTGGTAAGGAAATTGGCCTCGGAGGAGGAAGGTTGATGAATCGGCACGGGCTAATTTCCGGGAGGTCAGTTAGATGATCCGCACGACAGAGGTCACGGTAAGAACACAGGGTCATTGCGACGTCCACGACCTGACCGCTCCCCTGCATGAGGCGATTCAAAAAAGCGGGATCCGGGAAGGACAGGTCCTGGTTTTCGTCCCGGGCTCAACTGCCGGGGTCACGACGGTGGAGTTCGAGCCGGGGATGGTCCGGGACCTGCAGGAATTTTTTGAGGCGATTATTCCGGAGCGCCGGGACTATCATCACCACGCGACATGGGGCGATGACAACGGCGCAAGCCACCTCCGGGCTGCCCTCCTCAAGCCTGCGCTTCCCATCCCGTTTCGGGATAGCAAACCGCTGCTCGGCACATGGCAGCAACTGGTCCTCGTGGACTTTGACACGCGGCCCCGGCGCAGGACGGTGATCTTTCAGCTGACCGGTGAGGCGTAGGGGGAACGAGAGGAGCGGCTCGGGGAAAGCGTAGTGGGAAGGTCCGACGAGGAGGCCTTTCCCGAGCCGCCCCTCAAGCAAGGACCGCCCACGTCAGGCAGCCGGGACAGTGTAGAAAAGGTGCAGCGGTCACCTCGGGTAAAAAAAGGTCAGGAGGGATTCGCGGAGGACCTTGGCAGCCAACGCGGCGGTGATGCCGGCGGGATCGTACGGGGGACAGACCTCGACCAGATCCATGCCCACAATGTCAAGACCTGCCATCTCGCTGAGGACCTGAAACAGCTCACCACTGCTCCATCCCCCAGGTTCAGGGTAGCTCACCCCCGGCGCAAAGGCCGGATCCACGACGTCAATGTCGATGGTGAGATAGACCGGTCTGCCCGCGAGGAGTCCTACGACCTGGGCCATATCTGGAGGCGACCCGGTGAAAAGATGCGTCTGCTCACTGGCAAAAGCGGCCTCCTCGGCGGTGGCGGACCGGATCCCCAACTGCACGAGCCGTCCCGGCCCCAAGAGATCCACCACCCGCTTCATCACCGTCGCATGGGTCAGCAGCTCTCCCCTATAGCGCTCCGCAAGGTCCGCATGGGCATCGATCTGAAGGACAGCGAGATCCGGATACCGCTCCAAAGCCGCCTTGACTACGGGAAACGTGATCAGGTGTTCGCCGCCCAGGGCCACGCAGGCCATACCATTGTCGAAGGCTGCCGCCGCCTCTTCTCCAATACGGGCCAGGCTTCCCGCAAGATGTCCGGGAGGCAGCTCGAGGTCCCCGTGATCGATCACCTTCACGTCACGAACATCCCGCTCTAGCGCCACGCTATAGTCTTCGAGACCCTCCTCTGCCGCCCGGATCTGCTGCGGACCAAATCGGGACCCGCTGCGGTAAGAGGAGGTGAGATCTAGAGAAGCACCGAAGAGGATGACCCCAGGGTTCTTCCGACGCATCATTCGCCCTGGAAGAGGTCACCCCGGATCTGGCGGGGAAGAATGAATGCGGCGCGATGGATCTCGGGGGAGTAGTAACGGGTGTCGAGCTTCTCGGCCCGCCGCTCGTCGAACGTGAGCGGATGGTGCATCTTTGAGCCAAGCACAAAGCTCCAGAACCCGCTCGGGTAGGTTGGTATCGCTGCGGTGTAGAGGAGCGTCACTGGGAAGAGAGAACGGATGATATCCAGGAGGTTGCGAATAAGTGCCCGATCGAGATATGGTGACTTGGACTGGGCGACGAACAGTCCTTCAGGCGTCAAGGCATCGTACACCGCTCGGTAAAAGTCTGCCTCGAACAGCTTGACCGCCGGACCGACCGGGTCGGTAGAATCCACGATGATCACATCGCAGGCACCGCGCATCGCCCGGACATACTCTGCCCCGTCCGTGATGATCACCTCTGCCCGGGGGTCATCCAGTCCCTGGCTCAGCCCAGGCAGAAACTGGCGGGCGGCGGCCACCACGCGCTCGTCTATCTCTACAAGGCGGACGCGCTTGACCTCGGGATGTTTCACAATCTCCCGGACCGTCCCGCCGTCGCCCCCCCCAATCACCAGGACCTCCTGAGGCTGCGGATGGGTAATGAGGGGGACGTGCGTGATCATCTCATGATAGACAAACTCATCCTCTTCGGTGGTCTGCACGGCCCCATCGAGAACCAGCATCCGGCCATAGAGGTAGGTGTCCAGAACAGCCAACTGCTGGAAGGGAGTTCGCTCCACCAAGAGGCTTTCCCGCACCCGCAGATTCAGTTCGAGGTTTTCCGTTTGTTTCTCAGTAAACCAAAACGCCATATCTCAGCCCTTTAGGTTCGTTCATGGTTCATGGTTGATGGTTCATAGTAGAGCCCTCACCTCTCGACTCTCAACTCTCGACACTCAGCCCTGAACCCTCAACTCTGAACCCTGAACCGAATTTTAGTACCAAAGGACTGCGGCGGCCACGACCGACCCGACGGTTTTTACCTGATAGTCCACCCCTCGAATCCTAACTTCGTCAAGCTTCATCTGCCGCCAATCGAACGCCGCCTCGAGCATGCGAGCTACGTCGGCCTCAGCCTCTTCGCGTGTCCCCATGCCCTCGTACTCCATGATCACCCCAAAGCTGTCCCGGGAGAGCCCGACCCCGACCGCCGCCGCAATGCGCTCGCCGGGAACCCCAGAGGTTACAGTGCAATAGGCGGTTGGCACGAGCGACCCTGGGGCGATCTGGAGCGCCTCCACATACGTGGCACCCGGAGGCAAAATGCTCGTCACCTTCAAAAGGTTCACGTTACCAATTCCTGCGGCCAGCAGCGCATTATCAAAGGCATTCAGAGGCGTGAGACCCTCGGCTGCCCCCACGGCTAGCGTGTAGCTTACCGGCGTTATCATCAATGGTATCTCCCCTTAATGCCGCATCCTATGCATAAACGGCGGATGTATAACAGAAATGGCGAGATCCCGCAAGTAGATTTTGCAGAGGACACTTGCATCGCGGACCCTCAAGGCAATACAATGCCACGAAAAGATCGGAGGGGCCATGACGCTACACGGTGCAGTTTGGGTCTGGGGTGGCACAGTGATGATCGCCCTCTTTGCCCTGGCTGTCCTCTTTCTGTTCCACGGCCAGCCGAAAGTGGCCCTGAGCCTTTTTTTCGCAGCAAACGTGATCGCCGTCCTCGTCTGGTTGCTCGCAACCAGTTTCCGTCGGGCCTACCCCCCCCTTGAGCAGGAAGAGGACAGTGATACACCCCTCCTGGACCGGCTGCGCGAGGAGGAGTAATCGCCGCTCAGGGGTAGTGCAGGACCACGACCTCCGTCTCACCGTCCGGAATGGTCACTGGCCTTGTGAGGGTCCCCAACAGTTCATGCCAGACTCGTAGGCGATAGGTCCCAGGAGGCACCCCAATCAGCGAAAACCGACCTCGCGAGTCGGTCACGGCGGTAAAAGGGTTGTCCGTGACCAAGATGTAAGCCCGCATCCAGACATGACCCACATCACAGATGATTCGAAGGAGTCCCGGGGCGTCAAGCGTGACCCGCACGCGCTCTCGAAAATGGGGAAGCGCCACGTGAAAGAGGGTCTCATCCGTCTTGCGATACGCATGGGCTGAATGGAGGATCGCGTCGCTGTTCCGGATTTCCAGCATCGTACCCACGCGGGTAATCTGAACTCTCGGCATAAATCGGCAGTCGCGATTATCCAGGACTACGATCTGCGGGGAAAGCCGGGAACCTCCCTCCTGGACTCCCTCGAGTTCCACAAGCACATTGGCCACCGACCCCTCCGGGGAAAGGAGCAATTGTTCCAGCGGTCTTCGTGCGCCACAAACATCTCGATTCTTCTGGACCGGGACCCATTCCTCCTCGGGCCTCGGCCCCGTAAACTCCACTCGCCCCTTCACCTCCCCGGCCCCGACCGGTTTGGTCGGCACCAATAGGAAAAGGACAAGGATCCAAAGACTCAGCCCACCCCTCACGATTCCGGCTCTTCCCATCGGACAGGCCCTTCCATCTCTCGAAGGAGGCGACTGATCTCCTCGTCCGGCACCCGCAGGAACGTGTCAATCCGGACCGCGCCCACCTCACCCTGCTGGAGTAAGGCCAGAAAGTCCCCGAGAGGAATTCCAAGATCCCCAGCCAGGTCTTCCGGACGATGAAACGGTTGATCGAGCGAGTGAGGAAGACCCGGCCGCGTCGCACTTCGCCGAAGCAACGTCAATATCTCCTCTCGCCTTACGTGACGCCGCCCATCTGGCATGATCACCAGACGGAACAAGGCACTCTCGTGATGCAGCCCATACAGGTACTCGACATCAAGTTGCAGACGACTCGCCAGGTCCTCCAGGGCGACATACTGGGGCTCTTCCGCGGTCCTGCTCGCCTCGACCTTTTTCTGAAGCCACTGCCTCAGTCGGTCTTTTTCGGACCCCATCGCTTCCCCTCGCGAGACGCACTTGTGCTCTGCGTGCCGAGGTATTATACCGAATCCGACCGATTGCGTAATGGAATAGTAAAGGCGTGTGGATGAGTAGTGACTAGAGACGGACAGAACTACTTACGGAGGGTTTACAGTCGTGTCTCGATCGCCTTGCCGATCCGTTCCGAGGCACCCCGATCCCCAAAAAACCCAACGCGAATCTTCACCAGTGTCCTGTCATGCGCCGTCGGCTCGAGGGCGACTTTGACCGCCTCGCCATCCCCCCGGCGGGCTTCGATCTTTCCCCCTAGCTGATCCTTCTGGGTTTCCTCCACCCGGAGCTCAAGGGCCTTAAGCGCCTGCACAGTAGCCGCCCACGTCCGGTTCAACGAGGCGTGATACTCACGCTTGAGCTCCCCGGTCACATACGCGTAGGTCCCGACCCCACCTCCTGCGCCGGCACCCACCCAGAACAGGGTACACCCAGGAAGCAGCATCAACCCTAGGATCAGACCCGTCACCCGCGCAGACTTTCTCGACATCGCTCACCCCTTGGCCCTCTGGATCGAAGGTAACCTCTTTCGGCTCAGCACTTCTTTCCAAGGTCTGACGTCCGAATCGAACGAGGGGGAAGGGTGCAACCCGCGTGCCATGGCTCGGCGGTCGATTGAGGAGCCCGATTTGTCTCGTCGTCCCGGAGGTGTCCGATTCTGCTCCACCCGTACTTCAGTGCAGAATTGTACAGAGGAGTGCAGGGGGTGCAGATAGGTACAGGTTGGTACAGATGAATCTGGGGGGATTTTTTTGACGAATCGGAGGGCTACTTGGACTGCAGCACGTGGGCCCGTCGCCCCTTGTCGATGATGTACTTGAGGGGGTTGATGGCGGTCCCCTTGACGATGACCTCGTAGTGCACATGCGATCCAGTGCTGTAACCAGAATTTCCAACCGTGCCGATGACCTGGCCTCGCTTTACCCGCTGGCCCTTCCGTATCTTGTTCTTTTGATTGTGCCCGTAGAACGTCTTGAACCCGAAGCCGTGCGTGATGACGATGGCTCGCCCATAGCCCGCCAGTCTGCCCGAGAAGGTGACGATCCCATCGGCCGTCGCCAGGATCGGCGTCCCTCGCGCGGCGGCAACGTCGATGCCCGTGTGTCGCTGCCGCCGGCCCGTGAAGGGAGAGATTCGGGGACCAAACCTCGAGCTCACATACCCCCGAGTCGGCCAGATGGACGGCGTCGCGGTCAACCGGTCCTTTTGCTCGTTGAGGTAGCTGGTCACCGCCTTGAGGCTCTCGGCCCGGAGGGCCACCTCACGTTCGAGACGCTGCAGATCCTGATACAACTGATCGACGAGTTTTTCATGCTCTACCTGCTCCCCTTCAGCGAGGGCCTTGTTGAACTCCACCGTGCCACCGCCAATCGCCATGGCGGTCTCCGCCTCCTCCATCCCCGCCAGACGGCGGATCTGGTGGTCAAAGGCGCGCAGGCGCGTGACCTCCTCCGCCATCGTTTCCAGGCGGGTGGCCACGCCTCGCTGCGCCTCCACGGTCTGGCGCAGCTGCTCTATCTCGCCATGTTTCGCCTGAAAGGTCACGTAATGATAGAAGAGGTAAGACATCGCCAGCAGAGCGAACGTCGCCCCGACGAGGGCCCCGCCTAGCGTCCGCTGGCTGATGCGCAGCTGGCGGGCACGGGCGCTAATATCGGTCAGGATCAGGATCGTGTATCCCTTTTCCGCCATGCTCACCTCCGGGTGCCGGGAGCTGGGAACTGGGTCCCGCGTCCACCGTGTCGTGGATCGCCTGTGGCGTGCACTTGGTTATGCATGGCGCAGGCCAGAACTATGATGTGGGTGCACGTAAAAGTCTGCCAATTTGTCACTAGTTCATCCCACTATAGACATTTCGTCATGTACAAGACCGGTGACGGCGGTGCAGGGAGTCTCCCTGACTATCCGCGATCGCGGCCAACCCCTCCGAGGCTTGACACGTCCACCGACAGGCCTGCCGAGGACAAAAGCCGCGGCTAGAAACAGGGGCGTTGCTTGCCGCCCTTTCGACAGGCGATGCCTTCGGTGACGAGAGCCTGGTTGAGAGCGGTGTCGAGCCCAGCAAACAATTGTGGCGCCGCTCCCGAGGGCGATCCCGGCTTAGCCGCGGCTGAGCCGTCCAAGGGCTCTATCCACCCCACAACCACCCACTGGGCCTCGCGCAAGGCCGTGCGGGCCTCCGCAGGGGTGAGACCACCCACATCTATCCAGGTTGCGATCCGGCCCTTCACTGCTAACAGCCACTCGTATCCAAGAGGCACTGGCTTACCCACCACTGCCTGCCAGGTTGTACGGAAGTCAGCCTCGGCGCGACGAACTCGTTCCCGCGCGGGGACTCCACACGGGGGACGGGCAGTGACGTACTCCTCCAACATCCCCCCACCCTTCTGCTTGTACCGGGCGGGCAGGGTCACCCCCCGCCTGTGACACCGCTCGGCGGTCTCGCGCCGCCGGGCCACCTGGCGCTCGGCAAGGGCAACCTTAAACCCTCTCCTCACCTGATCTTCCTGTTGCCCCTCTTGGTGCACCTCGCGGGTCGTCCCGCAAGCCACAACCAGGATGCCGATAACCCCTAGACAAATAAATAATTTACGTTGCCGGCGCATAGTTTTTCCTCTCTGAAAGGTCACCCAGAAACTCAAGGTGAAAGGACGTTATAGCAAGACATGGGCCAACTCGCGAAATGTGTAGCATAAATGCCCCACCGGTCTGCGGAGGGAGCCCCCCTGCGATTCACTGGCCAGAGCCCCTGGAACGAAATCTGCAAGGAACTCCCGTAGAGAACGAGAGGAGGAAAACCATATGAGCCTGGAGATCACATTAAGAGTAACCGGTCTAGAGCATGTAAACGGCAGACAGGACGACTCATCCGAGAAGCTCGTAAGACTCTTGCAGGAATTGGACGGCATCCTCGAGGTCCGCTTCGATTCGAACACTGGCCGCTTCGCCGTGCGTTATAATCCGAACCGGATCACGATCTTTCGCATCCTGAGTCGGATCGAGCTCGCCGGCCGACGCAATGGCCTCGGCTATCGCCCGACGGACGTCCAAACAAGCCAAGAGGACTCTTACACTTCACCGAGCCACCACGTGGCGCCGGACGAGGCTGCACATCCTGTACTCTCTGAACCCTCTTGACTACAGTTTTCTCCGTGGGGTCCCTCCCCCTGTGTAACTGATCCGGTAGATGGCACCCGCGAAATCGTCCGAGACCAAAAGCGCGCCATCAGGCATCACTTGCACATCGACGGGGCGTCCCCACGCCGTGCGGCCTTGGAGCCAACCCTGGGCGAAGACTTCGTATTTAGCGGCGCGGCCCTTTTCGAGTCGCACGAGTGTGATGCGATATCCAATGGGTGTGCTGCGGTTCCAGGACCCATGTTCGGCGATAAAGATCTGGTTTCGGTACTTGTCCGGAAACATCGTGCCGGTATAAAAGCGCATCCCGAGCGAAGCCACGTGCGGGCCGAGCTCCATTGCCGGCGGTATGAATTCTTGGCACCGGCGCTGCCCCCCGAATTCGGGATCGGCAACGTTCCTCCCGTGACAATAGGGAAAGCCAAAGTGTAGCCCCTTTTGCGGGGCGTGGTTCAGCTCGTCCGGTGGCAAATTGTCCCCCATCCAGTCGCGCCCGTTATCCGTAAACCAGAGCTCCTGTGTCTGGGGATGCCAATCAAACCCCACCGTATTCCGCACGCCGTGAGCGAAAATCTCTCGTCCTGTGCCATCCACTTTCATCCGCGTGATGGAGGCGTACCGCTCATCGCTTTCTTTACAGATGTTACACGGAGCCCCCACGGGAACGTAAAGCCTTCCGTCTGGTCCAAAACGGATGAACTTCCAGCCATGATGGGGATCGCTGGGAAAGGTATCGTTGACCACGACAGGTGTCGGAGGATCGGCCAGTCGCGCTTCGATATTGTCGTATCGCAGGACACGGTTGATCTCGGCAACGTACATGGCGCCGTCACGGAAAGCGACGCCGTTTGGCGAATTCAATCTCCGCGCAATAGTGATGACTTTGTCCGCTGTGTTGTCCCCGTCCCGGTCCAGGACGGCGTAGACCTTCCCCGCGGCGCGCGTCCCGACAAAGAGTGTCCCGCTCGGACTCAACGTCATCGACCGTGCCCCCGGCACATCCCTCGCAAAGACGCTAATCGCAAATCCTTTAGGGAGGACGATCTTATCCAGCGGCAACTCCTGGGCAATTGCCGGGAGGCTCAGATGGATAAGCACCCCACATGAGAGGAATGTAAACTTAAAGAGAAATCTGCGCGTATGCATCATTTGAAAAACAGACCACCAATCAAGACATATGAGTTTCTATTTTACTGAGGCACAACGAGGGTCCTTTCGCCATTGGTTTGTTGCTCCACGATCAATTGGATTTGACCGTGATTGTTGAAATAGAAGAACCAGACGTCATTCGCGTAACAGAAGAGTTGACCGTCATCCTCGGCCGTATACGCTTGTCCCCGCCCTATCAGGCGGCCAATATCGATTTGCCGTCCCTCATCCTTGTCGAGACAGCCTATGAGTGAGAACCACTTGGCATGCTTCCTCCGTCGCAGTCCTTCAAATAGTCGCAACGAGGCTTTCTTAAAGCCCGTCGCATCACAGCGAATCTTCACGTCATACCAATACCCTTCCGACCGGAACCGATAGACACGGCCTTTTCCCAACCGCAGACCGGTGTCGTTCCATTTCTCTCTCGCATCAATGTAAATGGGATCACTCATCGCATCCCCCCCATGTGGGTCTCCCAGAAAAAGCACAACGCCCTCCCGGGCCATACTCCGCCCGAGAAGGCGTCAGAAGTTTCTGATACGCCAACGATTCTGGGAGAGGTGGGTTGAGCGCGATCCCGGTACCATCACCGCCCCTCCTGGCGTGGGCCTCAGTATCGTCGAGGCCGGGGATGGTGTCAAGAGACAATAATTGAGCAGTAGACCGCATTGTCCCATTGATCGAACGCTCCAATCGTCCAATGCTCTGGCAATAAAAAAGCCCGGAGAATCCGGGCTTTTTATTGCCTGGTGGCCCCAGGGGGATTCGAACCCCCGTTTCCGCCTTGAGAGGGCGGCGTCCTAGGCCGGGCTAGACGATGGGGCCTGGAGTGGCAGGAGTGGCTGCGGGGCGAGGACTCGAACCTCGGCAACCTGATTCAGAGTCAGGCGGACTACCATTATCCGACCCCGCAAGGGTCCCTCAGGTGCGAAAAAGAGGCCCCACTATTGCCGAGGGGTGCCGTAAAGTCAAGCCGAAAATGGGTCTTTCTGGTCGTGCAGCGTAATGATCTTGGTCACCTCGAAGGCCTTGACACCTCCGGGAGTTTGAATGCGGACCTCGTCCCCCTCCTGTCGGCCCATGAGGCCCCGGCCAATCGGGGACGCAATCGAGACCCACCCCTTGTCCCCGTTACTTTCCTCGGGGGCCACGAGCTTGATCACCCGTTCCCCGCCCTGGTCGGTGTCGCGCAGATGCACGATCGAGCCGAACCCCGCCCGATCCCGGGGGACAGATTTTGGGTCGATGGCAGAGAGGGAAGCGATCCGTTGCTGCAAAGAGACGATCCGCGCCTGGACGAATCCCTGCCGCTCTTTGATCGCGTGGAATTCAGCATTCTCGCTGATGTCCCCCAGGCCACGGGCCACCTCGATCTTCGGTGGGATATCGACCCTCAGCTCCTTATCCAGGGCGCTGACCTCCGCGCGAAGATTGTTGAGCAGGTTTTGCAGATCCACACCGGTCCTCCTCTCTTCCGGAAAGCTGCACTATCCGACTGTCCGCTCCAAAACCGTCCCGAGGCGCTCTAGACAGATCTCGCGGCCGACAAGCTCCATGACGTGAAACACCGGTGGGCTCACCGACCGACCGGTCAGCGCTACCCGGGTTGGCTGGGCCACATCGCCCAGCTTGAGCCCCTTCTCGGCCACGAAATCTCGATAGAGCTTTTCAAGAGGCGATGCGTCAAAACGATTCACCCTCTGGAGTCTGTCGCAAATCTCGCGGAGGTGCGTCAAGGCCGCAGGCTGTAGGTGCGTCTCCACGGCTTGGCCATCATAATCAATCGGGACGCGAAAGAGGAACAGCGAGGCCTGGGCAAGTTCCTCCACGGTTTTGGCCCGCTCCCGGAATGTTTGGATGACTGCCTCCCCAAAGGTCCCCGCTCTACCCGAGTTCGACCAGTCCCCCGCCTTGGCCTCGATCTCGTTTGCTGCGATTCCGGCCTGCCGATAGAAGGAGACCAGTAGATCCGCCAGCCGCTTTGGATCGGCTTCGCGGAGGAAATGGGCATTCAGCCAATTCAGCTTTGCCTGATCGAATATGGCTGGGGTGTTGCCCACGCGCGCGATATCGAAATACCGGACGAGTTCTTCCCGACTAAAGATCTCTTGATCTCCGTGAGACCATCCCAGACGGACCAGGTAGTTCACCATCGCCTCTGGCAGATAGCCGAGCTCCCGATAGGCCAGCACCGCGGTCGCGCCGTGGCGCTTGGACAGGCGCGTGCGATCTGGTCCCAGGATCAACGGGATGTGGGCAAATCGGGGCAAGGGAAAGTTGAGGGCCCGGTACACCTGAATCTGCTTCGGAGTATTGGAGAGATGATCATCCCCCCGGATCACATGGGTCACCTGGAGCAACGCGTCGTCGATCACCACGGCAAAGTTGTATGTCGGCAGTCCACCCGAGCGCACCACGATGAAGTCATCCAGCTCCGCATGGTCAAAGCCGACCTCTCCATGGATCAGATCCTCGACGACCGTCACCCCTTCATCGCTTACCCGAAGGCGCAGCGCAAAGGGCTTTCCCGGCTCTGGCCGTCCGTCCCGGCACCGACCGTCGTACCGAGGCGAGCGCCCTGTCTGAAGCGCCTCCTTACGTCGTTCCTCGAGCTCCTCAGGCGTGCAGTAGCACCGATAGGCTTTGTCAACCTTGAGCAACTGTTCGGCATACTCCTGGTAGATCGAAAGCCGCCCCGCCTGTCGATAGGGTTCCTCATCCCAATCAAGCCCGAGCCACCGTAAGCTCTCGAGGATCGCCTCGACCGACTCTTCCGTGGAGCGCTCAACGTCGGTATCCTCGATTCTCAGGATAAAGGTCCCGCCATGATGTCGGGCGAAGAGCCAGTTGTACAGCGCCGTCCGCGCGCCCCCCACGTGGAGATGCCCGGTCGGAGATGGCGCAAACCGCACCCGGACCCGTTCGCTCATCTTTCCCTCGCTCGGCTGAAGTCCACCTATTATCTCCACGGGGAAACGAACCCGTCAACTGCTTTCGGGTCACTCCGCTCGACGAAAAAAGAACCCCCAGCGATCGGTCGCTGGGGACGCCGGTCGCTCGCGCCTCAGAACCTGAGGACCGGCGGATGCAACAGGAACGATTACCGCCGTCGAGGCTCGGGCTGGCCCGTCCCTCGAAGCAGATCATTGACTACGTGCATAAGTTTGTCCAAGCGGAAGGGCTTTTCGAGCATTCGATCTATCCCCGACGTCTCCTTCTCTGCCTGATTCAACGCCGCGTTCCACCCAGTGCACAAGACGATCTTGACCCCCGGGTAGATCTCGCGGATCTTTCGGGCTACCTCCAGCCCAGTCAAATCCGGCATTCCCAGGTCCGTAATCACGACGTCGAAGGGCTCTGACCGGAACACCTCGACCCCTTCAATCCCCGACCCGGCCGCCACGGCCATATGCCCTTCCAGTCTCAGGAGGTTGGTAACCACCTCCCGCAGTTGGGATTCGTCATCGATCACCAGAATCCGGCCGGTCCGACGGCCCACGGGGGCGACGAGGGCTTCCGGGCTCCGCGGGAGCTCTGCCGGGATCGGGAAGGCAATAGCAAACCTGCTCCCTCGGCCCGGCTCACTCTCGACCGCGATCGAGCCGCCGTGACGGGCGACAATCCCATACGAGGTACTGAGACCGAGACCAGTCCCTTTCACGCCTTTGGTGGTGAAGAAGGGATCAAAGATCCGCTGCCGCACCTCCTCGGTCATGCCGACGCCGTTGTCCTCGAAGACCGCCTCGACCCACGGCCCTTCATTCTGCCCCACTTCAAAACGAGTGTGCACGCGGAGGCATCCGCCATTCGGCATGGCGTCGAGCGCATTGAGGATCACGTTGGTAAAAACTTCCCTGAGCTCTGCCGGGTTTCCGGTAATCTGGGGAATCTCGGCGAGCTCCGTGACCACGTCGATTCTGATCCCCCTGAGCTCTGCCTCGTCCTTCCACCGGGCCTGCGTAAACCGCAGGACATCGGCGATGAGTCGATTGACATCGACGGGATCTATCGACTCGGGTGCCCCGGTCCGGGCAAAGTCCTGAAGCCGACGAACCGTGCTGGCCCCATCGAGGGCAGACTGCTGAATGCTGTTCAGCCACTGGACCAGCTCGCGGTCTCGCGCCTGCCGCAACAGCAGATCGGTCCGGGCCACGATGGCCGCCAGCACATTATTGATATTGTGGGCCACCCCCGCCGCCAGCGTCCCGAGGGCCGCCAGCTTTTCCGAGCGCATCACCTGTTGGTCCCACTGCTTCCGTTCGGTCACATCGGTTACCAACACGATCGTCCCGAGAAACTCCCCGCGAGGTCCCCGGCGGGGCGTGCTGCGCAGCAGGGCGGTAAAGGTACTCCCATCCTTTCGGGAAATCCTGGTCTCAAAGACCGAAGCCCGGTCTCGTTCCATGAGTCTGGACAGGTCGCTCGCGCGAAACCCCGGGGGGAGATGGGATCCGCCTTCCCCTGGCGCGTAGCCCAGCATCTGATGGATCTGGCGGTTTCCAAATTCCCGCCGACCTTCGGCATCCAGTACCAGGACCCCTACATCCATGGCATCGATCAAGGTGCTGTCTAAGTTGCGTATCTGTCGAGACGCCTCCCCTTGCCCTTGGGCCTGCAGCATGAGGCGCGCCCGTGCACCCTCCAGGGCATCCAGATGTTCGAGCGTCCGCCCCATGAGTTGACCCACCATCTGAAAAAACCGAAGGTCG
>VRUN01000050.1 GCA_019456075.1 Candidatus Methylomirabilota bacterium | reverse complement strand
CCCCCCCATCCCCACAACGGTCACTTCTGGGTCGAGGGTGACGAGGGCTCGCGTCAGATCAGCCCCATGGAGGTCTCCCGACGCCTCTCCGGCCACGATGAAAATTTTCTTGTTCATCGTGCGGTGTCCGATGTCCGAAGTCCGAAGTCGAGGGTGGTTGGACTTCTTCTCAAATTCTTGACGACGTGGGACATCGGACTTCGGACGTAGGACATGGGTTTATATCTTGGCCAGGATTTGGGAGGCAACCCGGAGGGCTTCGACCGCCTCCTCCCCCGAGACCTCTGGCCGCGTCCGATCCCGAACGGAGCCGAGGAAGCTCGTGAGCTCGAGGCGCAGGGGTTCCTCTTTCTCCACGGCCACCTCCTCCCTGACGATCTGGGGAGGTCGGGGCGGGCGAGATGAAGGGTCTGCCGGCAGTCGACGGTAGAGGGCGATCTCTTGACTCGCGTAGTCGAGGGAAATGTACGTGTCTGGCTGAAAGACGCGGATCTTGCGGACACGGTCAACACTTACCCGGCTCGCGGTCACGTTGGCGACACACCCCGACGCGAATCCGAGCCTTGCGTTGGCAATATCCACCCGATCCGTGAGGACCGGCACCCCCACGGCATTCACCTGCGTGACTGGAGACTTTACCAGGCTGAGGATCACGTCGATATCATGGATCATGAGATCGAGGATAACATCCACGTCAGTGCCCCGCTCAGAGAAAGGGCTGAGGCGATGACACTCAATGAACCCCGGGGTCTTGATAATCTGGTGAAGGGCACGGACCGCCCCGTTAAAGCGTTCCACATGGCCCACCTGCAGGATCCGGCCCTGTCGCCTTGCCAGATCGGTCAGCTGTTCCGCCTCGTGTAACGTTTCGGCCAAGGGTTTCTCAACAAGGACGTCGACGCCTCGTTCCAGACAGTCGCGGGCAATCGTGGCATGCAGAGGCGTGGGGACGGCAACACTTACGCCGTCAACCCGCCCAAAAAGCTCGCGGTAATCCTGAAATGCCGGGACCTCCAGCAAACCGCATACCTGTTGGAGCTTCGCCGGATCACTGTCGGCGATTCCGGCCAGCTCAACTCCAGGCAGTTCGTGGTAGATGCGGGCGTGGTGTTGCCCGACATGGCCCACCCCCACGACACCGACGCGTATTTTTCGGCCACCACTCATAGTTCACCGTTTTGGGTGGTCGGTGATCGGTGGTAGGTGATTGGTGAAAACCACCAGCCACTAGTCACCAGCCACCAATCACTTTTTTCGTTGGTCATCGATTTAGTCGGCGACGACCACGATGCCAGCTTCATCCGCAAGGGCAAGGGCCTGCTCGCGATCGAGCAGAAAGGTCCGCTTCGCCTCTACCGCCAGGGCTGTCCCACCCGCCTCGCGCAGGACCGCAATAGTGGTTGGACCCACCACCGGCACATCAAAACGGAAATCGTAATCGGGATGATAGACCTTCACAACGACCACGCCATTCCCTCCGAGTTCCGCCCCTCGCCTCACCGCGGCGTCAGTCCCCTCAATCGCCTCCACAGCGAGGACCGTGCCGTTTTTCACCACCACCGTCTGCCCAATCCTGGACCGTGCAAGGGTTCGCGCTACCTCCTGACCGACCCGGATATCATTCCACTCCCGCGTCGTCGGGGCCCGCCGGGTGAGGGCCCCGTGCTCTACGAGCGCCTCAGTGAGAAACTGGGTACAATCCAGAAGGGAAATCCCCGCTCGCTGGAGTGCCTGGGCAAACGCTTCCATGATGGAGTCCCCACTCCGATCCTTCAAGCGCAGGTAAAAAAGAGCCCCTTGGGCGTCGGGTCGCACTTTGGTGAAGAGGTGGTTCATCCGGACTTTCCCGAGCATCACTGCCTCGGTGACCTCCTCTCGTTTCAAGGCCCGGATGAGCCCTCCTAACTGGCCCACACCAACCCAGTGGAGGCGATCCGCCACCGCCTCCACGACGGGGTCGGCCTCCTCCCGAAAGGCCACGACGATGACCGTCCGCCCGGACGCCTTGGCCTCACGGGCGGCCATAATGGGGAGAGGGCCGGAACCGGCAATGATCCCAATCCGAGACATGGGTTTACCCGTTCGCCATCCGCACTGGGCAGTCAGCAGGCCATCGAGGCAAGACAGGAGCGTGGATGCAAACGCCGGGGAGACGCGTCATCGGGCCACTCCCCGATCCGAGGTCTTGATGAACTGGACCAGGTCCTGCACCTCCACACAGGCCCAGACCTCCTCATGAATGCGCGCGATGGCTTGAGACGTGTTGAGGCCGGACTGAAAGAAGAGTCGGTAGGCCTTGCGCAGGCTGCGGAGGGTTTCCTCGGGAAAGTTGTGTCGTCGGAGACCCACGGAATTCAGCCCGTACAGCTTCGGACCATCGCCGGACGCCTTGGCAAACGGGATGACATCCTGCCTGACTCCTGACAAACCACCGACGAGCGCGTACTTGCCGATACGACAATATTGATGCACGCCGCTGAGGGCACCAAGGATGGCGTATTCCTCAATGGTCACGTGCCCTCCCAAGGTAGCCGCATTGGCGAGAATCACGTGGTCGCCCAATAGACAATCATGCGCGACATGGGCATACGCCATAATGAAAGCATGATTGCCGACCATCGTCTTGCCACCCCCCTGAATCGTCCCCCGATTGACGGTGGTAAACTCCCGGACGACGGTGTGATCGCCAATGACCAGGCGACTCCCCTCGGCATGATACGTAAGATGTTGTGGCTCTGTCCCCAGGACGGCATGCGAGAAGATCCGGCACTCGCGCCCGATCTCTGTCCAGCCATCGACCACCACATGGGCCCCGATACTGGTCCCCTCACCGATGGACACGTGCTCGCCCACGACCGAGTACGGGCCAATCGTCACCGCGTCGCCAATCTCGGCGGACGGGGCCACGATCGCCGTGGGATGCAGGTGAACTGATCCCCCACCCCGAGATGCCGAACGACCGCGCCCCTTCTTCCTCACCCCCGTGCTCATTGGTTGTGGTCCGCAAGCACCGCGATCAGTTCCCCCTCCACTACGACCTGGCCATCTACGTACGCCTGGCCACGGATCTTGCAGATTCGAGTCTTCAAATTCACCATCTGAAGCTCATAGCGGATCTGGTCACCGGGATAGACCGGCCGGCGGAACCTGACATTGTTGATCGCGGCAAATAAAAAATGCCGCGAGGGTTCCTCCTGAGGCGTATCGACTGACGCGCTCCACAGCACCGCTCCAACTTGTGCCATTCCTTCGATTATCAGGACTCCCGGCATGATAGGACGCCCCGGGAAATGACCGGTAAAAAAAAGCTCGTTCATGGTCACATTCTTGATTCCCACAGCGCGGCGGCCTTTCTCTAACTCCAAGATCCGATCCACCATAAGAAAGGGATACCGGTGCGGTATGTGTTTCTGTATCTCGAGGATATCCATCGCGCCCTTATCCAATGCCCTGTCTCCTACCGTCTTGATCGCCGCGGATTTCAATCGATACGGCGATCCAAACCTCATCTGCGAATAACCGTGCCTTCTTACCACGAAGAAGCCGCAGAATCAAGGAAATACGGGGGTCCTGGCCCGGGGGATTCCACGTGTACGCATCCGCATGATTCCGGGCCCCAATCATTTCTTGCCCGAAGCGGCGCTGGCATCATAGGCGGCGACCACCCCCTTGGTGACATCGGCGGCCTCATTGCCATACATCACCCCGCCCGCCCGTACCTCCATGATCAAGAGATACCCGTTTTCCTTGCCGTAACTCCTCACCACGGCAGCAATCTCGTTCAGCAATTGCCCCCGAAGACCTCGCTCCCGCTCGCCAAACTCGCGATTAAAATCGTTGACAGTCCGACGGAGATCTCGCGCCAGATTCCCAATCGCTTTTTCTCTCTCTTGTACAGCGAGCGCACTCAACACAGACCGCTGCTTCTCCAGATCCGCCTCCATCTTGCGGATCTTCTTCTCTTCGGCATCAATCTCCCGTTGTTTTGCCTCCCTTTCCGTCTGCAGCTTTGCCAGAACCTCCTGACCTCTCTTGGACTGTACGATCACCCTCTGCAGGTCAAAAAGACCGATCTTGCCCTCCTGGGCCCGCAACGGGGTCGCATTGGCTCCGACGAAGATAACCGCCAGCACCACCAGCGTAAGCGTCTTCGAAAACCCTCGCATCATGGCAGTCTCTCACCTCCCCAGCCGAAGCTAGAAGGAGCGGCCAAAGTTCAAATGGACGATGAATTCATCATCACCAGTTCTTGCGTTCGGTGCGGGGTTGTATGCCAAATCGACCCGGATCGGGCCAAATGGCGTGATCACACCGATGCCGACCCCGGCAGCATATTCCAGGTCGAAATCAATGTCTTCAAATTCCGCCCAGTTATTGGCGGCATCAAAGAAGAGCACCCCATTGAGTTTAACCAGCTCCTTCATGATGGGAAATCCCACCTCGGTAGTAAAGATCACAAACCTATTCCCCCCGATTTTTTCCCCGGTCGACGGGTCTACGGGACCGAGTTCCCGGAATTTACTGCCGCGAAAGGCGTTGGGACCTCCGAGGAAGAAGCGCTCTTGAATGGGTACCTCGTCCGTATCGCCGTAGACGTCTACGTACCCCCCTCGCGCCCGTAGCATCCCAACGAGTTCCAGATCCTCGAGCAGGGGAATGTAATACTGGGTATTCAGGATGAACTTGTAAAAATCGTTAGTTCCACCCAAGACACCGCCCGCATACCGACCACTCAGGGAGACCCGGTACCCTTTCGAGGGCGTGACGGGATTATTGAGAACGGCTCGGCTCACAAAGAGGTTGAAGGCACTGGTTGTCGATTCTCCCTCTTGATCTCGAATGCTTATCGATGCGGAATCGGGCACCTCGGAAATGTCCACCGACTCATACAGGTAGCCGAGACTGGCGAAATTGTACTTGAGAAATCGACGACCGAAAATGATCTCAGCGCCGCGGCGCTGTTCATCGAATTCGTCGAAGGAGGAGATTGTGTTGAAGATCCCCACGCTCATGGAAAATTTGGAGTCCAGGAAGAAGGGATCGTCGTATCGAAGATCCACCGCACTCGTCACAGTGCCCAGTTGTACATTCAGATTGATCCGCCTCCCCGTCCCGAAGAGGTTCCCCTCAGACACAAAAAAAGCCCCAATCGCCCCTCCGGAAGTGCTGAAACCCCCACCGAAACCAACCCGTCCGGTGGGCTTCTCCTTCACTTCGATCGTCAGCTCGAGCTGGTCTTCAGCGGACCCCCGAGCTGTCTTCATATCCACCCCTTCGAAATGTCCGAGGCCTTGCAGTGCCGTGCGCGCTTCCTTGAGGAGCGTGCCATTATACACATCCCCCTCGGACAACTCCATTTGTCTTCGAATGACCTTGTCACGCGTCTTTGTATTCCCCCGGATTTCGATCCGTTCGACAAAGGCTTTTACCCCCTCGGTGATCTCGAGGCTTACGTTGACCATCTCTTCGTCTGCCCGCACGCGGGTGACCGGGACAACGTCCGCGAAGACGTATCCCAACTCAGAATACTTTGCTGTCAGGTTTGCCAGGTCTTTGCGAAGGGTATCTCGATTGAAAAACTCCTCCTCCGGAAGTTCGAGCGTGGCCAGCAGTTCCTCCGGGGTGAAAATCTTGCTCCCCACCACCTGTACCTTTCCCACGCGGAACCGGGCTCCCTCTTCGATCCGGATCACGATATCCAGACGATTCGCTTCCTTATCGACCTGAATCTCGGGTTCTGCTACCTTGACTTGTAGAAACCCTTCATTGAGATACAGCGCTTTGATCCGCTCCCCATCTTGCTCGAGGTCCGATCGTTTGAGGACCCCAGCACGGATAAGCGGGATGAAAAACCGCTCCTTGGTGGCCATGACTTTAGAGATCTTCCCGTCACTGAGCCCCTCGTTTCCCACAAAGGTGATGTCTCTAATAAAGAATTTGTCCCCCTCCTGGATCTCGAAGATGATGTCCAACTCCCGGTCTGAGACCCTCTCGGTTCTCCCAACCACCTGGGCCGTGTAAAATCCCTCCTCCTCGTAGAAGGCTCGGATCTTGCCGACATTCCGGCCGATCGCCTGAGGCTCGAAGACCGACCCCGCCGCCACGTCAATGCGATCGCGAATGTCCTCTTCGTCGAGCTCCTCGGCCCCCTCAATCTGAATGAGGCGGATGCTCGGTTTCTCCTTCACCACATAGATCAGACGCAATCCTCCCTCAAATTCCTCCGCCTCGACCATGACATCATCGAAGAAGCCCATCTTGAAAATTTGCTCCACTTCCCCCCGGATCTTCTCAGGTGAAAAGGGATCCCCCACCCGGGTCTCGATGCGTTGACGAATGGCATCCGACTCGACCTTTTGATTTCCCCGGATATCGATCTGTTTGATAATGGGGGCTTGCTGTTCCTCGGCAACGGCGGGACCCCTCACAACGAAGAAGAGGGCAAGAAGCAAAATGAAGAAGGTCCGCAGGGTTTGCTCCACCTATCGGCAACCTTTTCTAAAAGATGGAAATGGACCCTCGGCATCAAAACAGTGTTATATGAACATCGGGAGACTTATAACATTTGACGGGGGGGGAAGTAAACAAAATAAGGACCCTTTCGGGCCCTTCTAATTGCGCATAAACAAATGATTTAGCTGGTCTGACCGATGGGAAGCGTCTGGTCCGATGCACCGGTGGTATCATGCAGATCGGCCACCACCTCCTCCACTATGAGCTGGTCTCCCCCGGCCTTCACACGAACAGTACTCCCTTCGCTCACGCTTCCTTGGATCAACTCTTCGGCCAAGAGATCCTCCACATAGCGCTGGATGGCGCGGCGCAGCGGCCGTGCCCCGAACTGGGGATCAAATCCTTTGTCAATGAGGAACGCCTTGGCATCCTCGGAGACCTTCATTGCAATCCGCTTCTCGTCGAGCTGCGACTGCAGTCGCTGGAGCATCAGGTCAACGATCTCTCGTAAGTGGTCCTTCGTAAGGGAGTGAAAGACGATGACCTCATCAATCCGGTTCATAAACTCGGGGTTAAAGGTTTTTTTCAGTTCCCCCAGGACCGTTTCCTTCATCTTTTTATAGCCCTGTTCCTCGCCCCCCTTGCTGAAGCCCATGGGAGCATGCACGCCGATCTGCCGTGCCCCAACATTGCTGGTCATGATCAAGATTGTGTTTTTGAAGTCCACCTTTCGGCCATAACTGTCGGTCAAATGGCCATCTTCAAAGATCTGGAGGAGGAGGTTGAAGACTTCGGGGTGGGCCTTCTCGATCTCGTCCAAAAGGATCACGGTGAAGGGCCGGCGCCGTATCTTTTCGGTCAGCTGGCCGCTTTCATCATAGCCAATGTAGCCTGGAGGGGCCCCGATCAGCCGGGAGATGGAGAAACGCTCCATGTACTCCGACATGTCGACCCGTACCATGGCCTCTTCGGTCCCAAAGAGAAACTCCGCCAAGGCCTTTGCTAGTTCCGTCTTTCCGACGCCTGTCGGGCCGAGGAAAATGAAGGAACCGACCGGCCTACTCGGATTCTTTAGGCCGGACCGCGAACGCCGAATGGCCCGCGTCACGGCGCGGATGGCTTCTTCCTGTCCCACCACGCGCTTGCCGATCTCCTGTTCCATCCGGAGCAGCTTCTTGGATTCGGCCTCCTCGATCTGGTACAGCGGAATGCCGGTCCACCTGGAGACGATGTACGCGATATCTTCATCGGTGACTATGATTTTCTCGTGTGACTTAAGTTCCTTCCATTTATTCCTTCTTTCTTCAAGTTCTGCTCGAACTTTTCGCTCTCCGTCCCTCATCCGGGCCGCCACCTCAAAGGCCTGCGTCCTGATGGCATCCTCCTTCTGCTGCCGGAGACGCTCTGCTTCATTCTCCATCTCGCGGAGGTCTTTGGGGAGCGTCAAAGACTTCAAGCGCGCCCGGGAGCCTGCCTCGTCCATGACATCGATCGCCTTATCGGGCAGGAAGCGGTCAGCAATATACCGCTGGGACAGCCGGACAGCCGCCGTCACCGCCTCTTCGGTGATGATGGCCGAGTGATGAGCCTCGTACCGATCCTTGATCTCGCGCAAGATCTGGATTGTCTCTTCCACACTGGGCTGGCCGACAAAGATTGTCTGGAACCGCCGCTCCAGCGCCCGATCCTTTTCCACGAACTTGCGGTACTCGTCCATGGTGGTAGCTCCTACCACCTGGATCTCGCCCCGGGCCAACGCTGGTTTGAGCATGTTCGACGCATCGATCGCGCCCTCGGCCGCTCCCGCTCCCACGAGGGTATGAAGCTCGTCAATGAAGAGGATAACAGTTGCCGCCTGCTGGATCTCTTTGATGACCGCTTTGAGGCGCTCTTCGAACTGGCCCCGGTACTTGGTTCCCGCCACCATCCCGGCGAGGTCGAGTTGCATCACACGCTTCCGAAGCAGGGTCTCCGGGACATCGGAAGCAACGATCCGCTGGGCCAGTCCCTCTACAATGGCCGTCTTGCCAACCCCGGCCTCACCGATGAGTACCGGATTATTCTTCGTTCGCCGAGACAGGATCTGAATCACCCGCTCGATTTCTTCGGCCCGACCGATCACCGGATCCAGCTTCCCCTGACGCGCCATATCGGTGAGGTCCAATCCAAACTCGTCAAGGGCGGGCGTCCGACCCGTGCCCGTCCCCCTGGTCGCCTGCTCGCCTAACAGCTCCTGAGCCTGAGCCTTGGCGGCTGGGATCGTCACACCAAAATCCCGGAGCACTAAGGAGGCGATCCCCTCGCCTTCACGGATGAGCCCGAGGAGAAGGTGTTCCGTTCCGATATAATTGTGCCCCATGGACCGGGCTTCGGAGATGGCGAATTCGAGGACCTTCTTGGCTTGGGGAGTGAAGGGGACTTCACCAGCCGGGCTGACTTGGGAGCCCACCGAGACGATCTTCTCGACCTCCCCCTTCAGCGTCGACAGGTTCACGCTGAGCTTTTTCAGGATGGCCACGGCCAGGCCATCCCCCTCCCGGGCAAGGCCAAGGAGCAAATGTTCCGTCCCGACAAAATTATGCCCAAGACGGATGGCCTCTTCCCGGGCCAGGATAATCACCTTCCGCGCCCGTTCGGTAAAACGCTCAAACATGTTTAACCCCTTTCCCGAATAGGATAGCAGGTTTCCTTCAACGAATCAAAGCAAAGATTGTCGAGCCCCTTTTTACAGCAGCAAGTGGAACAGGAGACCCCCCCATTAGGTCCGGCAGCCATGGCCTCCTTTAAGAAGCGCCGACCTCTCCGGAACCCTCCGGAGCCGGCCCTTCGACCCTTGCCGGGGATGAACCGGGTCTGTGGGCCATGCCTCCGTCCCAGAGCTGACCGTCCGCCATGCGAAGCACCCGATCAGCCCGCCGCGCAAACCACTCATTGTGCGTTACAAGGATTGCCGTCAGGCCCTGTTCCCGATTGAGGTCCCGAAGCAGCTCAAAAATGGCCTCCCCCGTTTTCGAATCCAGATTCCCGGTGGGCTCATCGGCCAGAAGCACGCTGGGGCACAGGACCAACGCCCGGGCAATAGCCACCCGTTGTTGCTCGCCGCCGGATAGTTCCCCGGGCCTATGTTCGAGGCGGTCTGCAAGCCCGACCCGCTGGAGGATTCCTCGTGCCTCTTCGTCGGCACTCTGCAGGGGTCGCCGGGCGATCAGGGCCGGCATCATGGCATTCTCAAGGGCCGTAAATTCCGGCAGGAGGTGGTGGAATTGGAAGACGAACCCCACCGTCTGGTTGCGGAACACCGCCAATTCCCCCTCGGGCAACCGCGTGATCTCGACTCCCCCATAGTATACCTCACCCGCCGTGGGGCGGTCTAGCCCCCCCAGGATATGAAGGAGGGTACTCTTCCCCACCCCGGAGGGGCCCACGATGGCCAGGAATTCTCCCCGGGGGACCGTCAAATTTATCCCCTTCAGAATGTGGAGCTTCTCACCCCCCATCCGGAAAGACTTCCGAAGACCGTGGGTTTGGATGAATTCACTCATATCTGAGCGCCTCGACCGGGTTCAGGCGCGAGGCCCGCCAGGACGGATACACGGTAGCCAGAAAGCTGATGACCAGGCTCACGATGACTACCGCCACCACATCCGGGGTGTTGACCTGGTGCGGCAACTTGTCCAGAAAGTAGACGTCGCCCGGAAAGGCGTTGATCCCGAAGACGCGTTCGAGGAAGCTCACGATCCCGTCCAGATTGGTGGTGACGACGATTCCGCCCAGCAGACCGAGAAGGGTGCCCACCGCCCCGATCACAATGCCATCCACCATGAAGATCCTCATGATGCCGGCCGCCGTGGCCCCCATCGATTTCAGGATGGCGATCTCCCTCGTCTTTTCCATCACCACCATGGTGAGCGTACTAATGATGCCAAAGGCGGCCACCAGAACGATCATCACTAGGATCACAAACATGACTGTTTTCTCTAACCTCAATGCGGAGAAGAGGCTCTTGTTCATCTCCATCCATGTCTGGGTGTAAAAGGGGAACCCGAGCTCTTCCTGGAGCCGGCCAGCTACCTGAGGGGCTTGGTAGATGTCATCAAGCTTCATCTCTATCCCGGTCACCGATGTGCCCATCCGAAAGAATGCCTGCGCATCCGGAATAGCTATATAGGCGAGTCCGGCATCATATTCGTACATTCCGGCTTCGAAAAGGCCGACGAGCTTGAACTGCTTGACCCGGGGGGCCATGCCGAGGGGGGTAACGCCACCGCCGACGGGAGAGATGACATTGACCGGATCCCCGACGCGCACCCCCAACGCCGCCGCCAAGGATTTGCCCAGGATTATCCCTTCGTCGGTCTGTTGGAGGGCATCCAGGGATCCTTGTCTCATGTTTCGTGCCAGGTCGGTAACCCGCCCCTCCCGCTGGGGATCGATTCCCCGAAGGACGGCCCCCCTCACCCCGTGGCGAGAACTCAGCATCACCTGGTGAAGGGTGAAAGGGGCGGCCCCCGTCACATGTGGGAGACGCGCAACTCGGGGAACGAGCGCCTTCGCCTGGGACAGCCCCTCGTCGCCGAACTGCAGGAGGACCACGTGAGCATTGGTCCCTAGGATCTTGTCCCGGAGGTCCTTTTCAAACCCACTCATGACCGACAAGACAATGATCAGGGCCATAACCCCCAACGCCACCCCCCCACTCGAAATCAGGGTGATCAGGGAGACGACGGCCCCCCGTCGCTTTGATCGCAGATACCTGAGTCCAATCATAAGTTCATACCGCATCGCGACTCGCCGTGTGACCTCAGCCCCCCTCCTTGGGACGGAGCTGCGGGAACAGGATGACATCTCGGATGGAGGTCGAATCGGTGAAGAGCATCACCAGACGGTCGATTCCGATCCCCTCCCCGGCCGCCGGTGGCATCCCATGCTCCAGCGCCCGGACAAAATCCTCATCCATCCGATGGGCCTCATCATCGCCAAGTTCCCTCGCCCGGAGCTGTTCCTGGAATCGATGACGCTGCTCTTGGGGGTCATTCAGCTCAGTGTAGGCATTGGCGAGTTCCATCCCCGCCACGAAAAACTCGAACCGTTCGGCCAGGTGAGGACTGTCCTTCTTCTGCTTGGCCAACGGGGAAAGCTCGAGGGGGAAGTCGAGGAGGAACGTCGGCTGAATCAGCTGGGGCTCCACGAGATGCGCCATCAGCTCGGCGAGGAGTTTGCCCCGTCCCCACCTCGCCTGGACCGGAATCCCGCGGCGCTCGGCCACCACGCGAAGCCTGTCCTCGTCCTGTTGCTCCTCTTCCCCAATTCCGCCTACCTTTCGCAAGGCCTCCGTGACCGTCAATCGCGGCCAGGGGGAGGAGAGATTGATCCGCGTTCCCTGATAGGTCAGCTCTTCCCCCCCGATGACGGTGCGGCAGAGATGGGGAAGGAGATCCTCCGTCAGGGCCATCAAATCATTATAGTCGGCATAGGCCTGGTAAAATTCGAGCATGGTAAACTCGGGGTTATGTCGGGTATCAACTCCCTCATTCCGAAAGTTCCGGTTGATTTCGTACACCCGGTCAAGCCCACCCACCAAAAGCCGCTTCAGATAGAGCTCGGGGGCAATCCTCAGATAGAGATCCATCCCTAAGGCGTTGTGGTAGGTGGTAAAGGGCCGCGCGGCTGCCCCACCCGCCACCCCCTGCATCATGGGGGTCTCTACCTCGAGAAAGCCCCGCTGATCGAAGAATTGGCGGACCTCGCGGATGAGCTGGGATCGACGCTGGAAGACCGGTGCCACCTCGGGGTTCGCCACGAGATCGAGATATCGCTGGCGGTATCGGATCTCCACGTCGACGAGGCCGTGCCACTTTTCTGGCAACGGTCGAAGAGACTTGGCCAGGGGGCGGCATCCCGAAACCATCACCGTAAGCTCGCCGGTCCGGGTCCGAAAGAGGTGGCCGGTGATTCCCAGGAAATCACCGATGTCTATGTACTTCAAGAGGCTGTACGCCTCCTGCCCGAGCGTGTCTTCCCGCAGGTAGATCTGGATCTGGCCGGTCCGGTCTCGCACATGGGCAAAAGCCGTCTTGCCATGGTCGCGCAGGGTCATCACCCGACCGGCAAGGCTCACTAAGATCGGCTCAGACTCAAAGGAAGCACTCGGTGTCTCTCGATACTGCTCCTGCAGCTCGCCAGCCAGCGCATTGACGTCCCACCGAGAGCCATAGGGGTCGATCCCAATCCGCCGCAGCTCCTCGAGTTTCGCCCGCCGTTCCCGGATTAGTGGATTGCTCTCCTCCACTCCAACTCCCATGTGTACTCGACTCTCCCGCAAAACTCTAAGGGAGAATTTTCAAATCTGTCAAGGTGAAACGCGGCGCGCCGCCTGAAAAAGATAGGCATCCACAAAGGGGTCGAGCGCTCCATTCAACACTGCTTCAACATTTCCGGTTTCCACCGCTGTGCGATGGTCCTTGACGAGCTGATATGGCGCGAGGATATAGGATCGGATCTGCGACCCCCATGCAATCTCTTTCTTCTCGCCCGTCAGGGCCTGGAGCTCCTTCTCCTGTTTCTCCCGCAGATGTTCGTACAGGCGAGATCGCAGCACTTTCATGGCGAGCGCCTTGTTCTTGTGCTGGGAACGCTCGTTCTGGCAGGAGACCACGAGTCCGGTGGGAATGTGGGTAATCCGGACGGCCGAGTCGGTCACATTCACGTGCTGCCCCCCATGACCGCTCGCACGGAAGGTATCGATTCTCAATTCTTTTTCATTGATCACGACCTCGACATCCTCGACCTCCGGCAGCACCCCCACCGAAGCAAAGGAGGTGTGCCGACGGTGGCTGGCATCAAAGGGAGATATCCTGACTAACCGATGGACCCCCACTTCTGCCTTGAGGTACCCGTACGCGTAGGGACCAACCACAGAAACAACCGCCCCCTTTATCCCTGCCTCCTCGCCCGGTTGGAGATCGAGGATCTGCGTCTTGAAGCTTCTCCCTTCGCACCACCGACCATACATCCGAAGAAGCATCTGGGCCCAGTCCTGGGACTCGGTCCCCCCCGCCCCGGCGTTGATCGAGAGGATGGCATTGCCGCGATCGTGCGGGCCCGAGAGGATGACCCGGATCTCGAGCTCGCCGATCCGTTGCTCGAGCGACTTGACCGTCCGCCCGACCTCTTCTAGCGTCTCCTCGTCCTCCGCGTCACGCGCCAGCTCGAGCAGTGTCCGTTGGTCCTCGACCTCACGCCGGATCGTCGTGTCGAGCGAGAGCTGTTCCTTCAGATCCCCGAGTTCCTTTAGAAGCCGTTGGGCTCGCTCCGGCTCTTTCCAGAAATCGGGGGCCTGGGCTGCCTGCTCCAGCTGCTCGGCCCGGTTCGACTTCGCTGGCAGGTCAAAGATAGGCCCCGAGGCTTTGGAGTTTCGCCTCCAAGGCCTCCAGTCTCTTCCCGAGTTCTCCTGTCATCGCTTCCTCCTTTCC
>VRUN01000049.1 GCA_019456075.1 Candidatus Methylomirabilota bacterium | reverse complement strand
CTCGTTGATTTCAAGTTTTTTTGTCCCCTCAAAGATTAGGATGATGGCCTGGGGATCGGCGCCGGGGGCGACGACAAGGTCGTATTCGAGTTGCCGTTGGTTGCCGTAATAGATCAGGTCAATGCCGGGGTAGAGGTCCTTGTATCGTACCTTGGCGTACGTCGGGATATTGGTTCGCCACTTTTGTGGATCGTTCCCGATAAAATAATTGCTCTTGCCGGGGAGCTTATCCAGGCCCACGATATTTGAATGGGGATTGGCGCCAACGAGTCGCATGCGCAGCGCCGTTCGTTTTGACTGACTCCTCAGGACCAGCACCGCTTCGCTGGGGGTCAAGAACAGCGTGTAGCCACGGCCACGGGTCAGGTATTTCACCCGGCCATCGGTCTGGCCCTGGTTTGCCTCAAAGCTTAAGGGGAGCTTGCCGTAGGCCTCGAGAATTCGGGCCTTGGTCGCTGCGTCGGGCTTGGCTGCCGTGGGAGGTGCATCTGCTTTAGTTGGTGAGGCGGGGAGCGGACCCGCCGGGTCCAAGGGGTTGGCCAGGCTGTGCGCTGCCAGCCCCATGGTGACCGCAATCACCATCGCCCAAGAGAGGCAAATCCGTAGTGCTCTCCTTGTGGGTGTCTCTCTTGTGTGTTTCCTGCCTCTCGCCTCTCGACCCTTGACTCTCCGCAAGATGTCCCTCCTTGAGCAGGTTGCCCCAGTCACGTGCTACCAATCGCTGTACCGCTTGCCCTTATCGGGAATGACGCGGAAGCCCTCGGCGGTGCTTTGGCTGTGCAAGTCCCGAATCCCAGCGACTATGCCTGTCTTGTCCACGATGGTTTCCAGCTTCCAGTCGGCCACGCCGGTCATCGGGTCCGGATAGATCCGCCGGAGGTAGCGGCGGATCTGAATCTGTGTTTTGTCCTCCAGCAGGTCTTCCAGCTTTTTCGGAAATCGGCCGTGGTCCTGGCGATACCTCGCGATGCCTCGACGAAACTCGCCCAGTCGAAAGAGGAGTTCGGCCTCTTTGTCCCGCTGGACGATGGTATGCCACATTGGTGTGAGCGCAGCTGTGGCGATTCCGATCAACACAATGACCAGCAGCAGGCCAATGTATGT
This sequence comes from Candidatus Methylomirabilota bacterium, assembly GCA_019456075.1. GTDB lineage: Bacteria > Methylomirabilota > Methylomirabilia > Methylomirabilales > CSP1-5 > CSP1-5. Next base: position 13,597 of record VRUN01000049.1, on the reverse strand, counting down.
AATTCCCGACTCGTTTGTATGGTTCATGGTTCGTGGTTCATAGTAAAGCCCTCAACTCTCGACTCTCAACTCTGAACCCTGAACCGAACTTACCAGTCGCTATGCGCGGTACCATCCAGGCCGACCTGATCGCTGCCGCTCTTGACATCGAAGATCCCTTGTTCTTCCCCTTCCTCATTGGTGATATAGACCAGGATCCAGGTCGTATCGGACCCGGTCATAGGGTCCTTCGGAATCTTGCGCAAGTAACGCGCTTCCACTAAGGCTTCGAGCGTCGGGGGGTATTCCTCGTGGTCGGCGTAGTACTGATCGATCACGTCTCGCAAGATAAACAGGTCCTCCTGCAACGTGGCCTCCCTCGCCCGGTGAACCGAGGTACTGAAGCTCGGCTGGGCCAAGCTCAGGAGGATCCCGATCACGACCAGCACAATCATAATCTCGATATACGTAAATCCCCGCTCGTCGATCCTCAAGGGTGCAGGGTTCAGAAAAGTGCAGCCATGTGCAGAGAGGTATTTCTTCCAGCGATGTCTCACCCTTGGGCACTGGACTCTCAACTCTGAACCCTCGACTTTCCTACCAGGTGTCATACGTGCTCCCGTTCAAGGCGGCCTTTGTGCTGTCCGTGCGGACGTCGTAGACATCTTTCCCATCGGTGAGGGTTGATTTCAGGCTGTCAGAGTACGAGCGGGTAATCCACTGGCCATCTTTGGTCATCGGGTCTTTGGGGATGCGGCGAAGGATCTTGGTCTCGACCATTTCGTCTAGGGTGCGAGGATAGCCGGTACGACCGAAACTGACGCGCTTCTTGAAGATCTCCTTTGCGTCCTTCGACCTCTGCCTGCCCTTGTCGTACTCGATCTTGAACTTGTCGACGCCTTCTCGAATATGGCGGAGCGCCCGTCGAAGCTCAAGCTCCTCGGTCCGCTTGACCGTCACCTCGACCAGGGGCATCGCCACCGAGGCCAACACGCCCAGGACCGCGATGGTGATCAAAAGCTCGATGAGTGTAACTCCTCGACGGTCTCTCTTGTGCCAGATCCTGCCCATAGCCTTGGCCTTCTATCGGGTTCCCGGTCCCGAGGGGGTGGTCGGCGTCTGCTGTCGGGGGACGGCCGGTCGCCGTCTCCTCGGCGCCACCCGGCGCGGGGCGGTGGATGCTGGAACAGCCCCGCCCCCAAAGCTTTCCCACGTCCCGGCCCAGAACGTGGACACCTCTGGATGCGGCGGCTCGAGCCTCTTTACCAAGCGGAGGGTGATGGAGATGATGACGTCCCGCGACCTCATTTCCGTTCGCTCATCCTGGAAGAGACGCCCGATGATGGGAAGATCCCCGAGAAGCGGGGAGTAAGTGACGCTTGTGCGCTCCTCATCCTGGATGAGGCCCCCCAGGAGGCGGGTCTCGCCGTCCTTGAGCGTGACGAAGGTGTTCAGGTTCCGCGTATTGACGCTCGAGAGAAGCTCATCGCCCTCCACGGGTTCCCCAAGCGTCGAGATCTCGAAATTGATCTCGATGGTGACCTCGCCGTTCAGGTGGATGATAGGGGTAAAGGTGAGTGTCAGGCCCACATCCCGGAACTCCACGCGGGTCTCGGTCGTCGTGAGCGCCCCCGGGGTTCCCGGTGCGGTAACCCCCCCGGGGGTGGTTGATATGGTCGAGACCGCGAAGGGGCGCCGCTCGGCAATGACAATGCTGGCCTTCTGCCGATCAAGGACCCGAAGGGTGGGGTTGGCCAATACCTTGGCGTCGCTATCGTTCTTGACCAGGTTCAGAAAGATGATGGGGTTGGTGATGAGCAGGTCCTCGGTCAAGGAAGCCTCTCCCAGCGCCTGAAGAGTCACGAAGCCCGCGGTAAGCGGATCGCCCGTGGGCGGGACAAAAAAGGCTGCCTGGTACTGGTCGGTGAAAGTGATCCCGAAGTTCCTGAGCTTGGTCCGGTCGACCTCCAGGATCTCCAGATCGATCTCCACCTCGCCACCGCCCCGGTCGTTCACATAAATGAGCCTTTGGGCCAACTTAATCTTTTCCGGGGTGTCCCGGACGGTGACGGTGTTCAGCTCTTCGTCGAGGAAGATCTGGCGGGTGCTCAGGATGGTCCGGAGCAAATTGACGATCCCCTTGGCGTCGGCGTTGCTGAGGTAGAATGTGCGGATCTGGAGATCGTCGTACTGCCGATGCTTGGCGGGGGTGTCCGGGATCACGATGAGGGAGTTGTCGTTGACATGTTTGGCGAAGAGGCGGTTGGTGCTGAGGATCAGGCCAAACGCCTGACGCAAGGGGAGATCCTTGACGTAGCTCGTCACCCTCTTCGCCCGCACACCCTCGTCCACCAGGATGTTGACCTCGGCAAGTTTGGAGATGATCTCGAGCACTTCGGTAATATCGGTATCCTTGAAGCGGAGGGTAACAGGCTTGTTCGATAGGAGATGCAAGGCCTGCTGTTTCGCGGTCAGCTCGCTGGCTCGGGCCGCCGTCTCGGCGGCCAGCTGTGACCGTTCGGACGCCTCCTGATACGCTGCTTGGACCTGAGGATTTTCAGAATCGAGATCCATGGCTTGATGCAACAGGTGGGCCGCCTCCCGGACATATCCCTTCTCTAAGAGCTGCTTCCCCTTTGCGAGGAGCTCTTGGGCACGCCGCTTGGCCGTGACCCGATCGACCCCCTGCCGGGCAATGGTCTCCTCGGTGTTATGGTTCAGGGCGGTCTGGTACTCCATAAGGGCGGCCTCGAGCCGGCCGGCCTTTTCGAATTTGGCTCCTAGCTCTGCGTGCCTCTTGGCCGCCGCCCGCAGGGCGCGGACAAGCAATAACCGGGCTTCTACAGACTGGGGACTCTCACTTAATCTCTCCATGTAGAAGTTGACCGCCTCATCATAGCTGCCGGCCCGTATGAGGTCCTCCCCATGGGAGAGCGGAAGCTTTTCGTTTCCGGCACAGGCGGAAAGGAGCAGTACCATCGCAGGAATCAGAAGGAAGAGTGCTGATCTTTGGCGCGTCATGGCCTTTTCCCCCTCTGTATTTCGGTGCCCGGCGGGGCACCCGAGCCTGGGCTTAAGTCCAACCGGACCTCTTTCGTGCCGTCGAGCGAGCTGAGAATCAGGGTGTCTTCTATCACTTTCTTGACGCGAAACCTATCGCCGAATACCTGCTTCTCTGGGACGACAAAGGCCTCGCTTCCATAGGCGACAAACGCCATGGCCTTGCCGTCTACCTCGGCGTAGCCGAGGTAACGGATCGTTTTTGCCTCCTCGAGAAAGGGGTCGGGAGGTGGAGGCGCAGTCGGGGTGGGCGCGGCCTGGACCTGAGGTGTGGGAGTCGAAGGTGAGGGGAGAGTGGGGGACGTCTCGATCGACGCGAAGATGTTGCGAGCCTCGGGCTCGAAGGGAGGTCTCACGCGTTCGATCCGCCCAAGCTTCAGCCGCGGCATTGCCGCCCGCTTTTTCGTCTGCCCTTGGCGGGGTGAGCGAGGGGTTCGTGTCTGGGTTGAGGTGCCCCGACGGGCGGATGCCACGTGGGTAGGCCGGAGGCCCTGTCGCTGGGACCGCTGCATCAGCATCAGGCCGATCCAGAAAACCACAAGGCAAACCAGCACAAGGAGTTTTTTTCTATCGCTCGGCACGGGCCCGCGTCTCCTGAACGGGATGCTCTGTTGATTTCATTTCGCGTTTGCTGTGACTGGCCTCGGGCAAAAAATACGTCCCCATCTGGAGCCGGAGGGTAATGAGGTCCGTCTCACGGTGATTGGTGAGGACGAGCTTTTCGATCGTCAAGGGGTCTTGCAACCCCTCGACCTCATACAGAAATCGGCGGACGGCCGCATAGCGTCCCTCCACCTGCATCTGAACAGTGAGCTTGACCAGCGCATCTTCGGGGACTTCTCCCGGTTGATACTTCACGGATGGGACATACAGGTTCAGGCGCCGGGCCTGATCGGTGACCCGCCGGATCATTGCGAGGATGGATTCTTGGGGTGGGATCCGGTTCCGGAACTGGCCCATCCTTTTTTGAAGAGTGTTGAGCACCTCTTGCTGACGCTGCTCGTGCCGAAGGGTTTGAATTTGGCTCTGAAGGTCCTGCAGGGGTGTGGCATGCGCGCGCACGGCCCGGCGGGCGGGAAGGATGGTGAAAACGAAAAAGGCCAGGTTTAATAAAAGGAGAAAGACCGCGAGATAGAGCAATCGAGGCTTCATGCCGGTTCTCCGCGATAGCGGAGCGAGATGGTGAATTGGACGCCGGCATCCCGCTTGTCTGCCGCGTGATTGAGCAGGTACACCTGGTGGAAGGCCTCCCGTTCTTTCAGGCGTTGCACGCAGCGCAGGATATCCTCCATGGTTCGTGCAGTGCCCGACAGGATCACGTCGCCTTTCCCAAACTCGGGCTGGATCGCACCGAGGGCGACGCCCTTCGGGATGGCCCGCTCGAGCTCAAAGAGGAGACCGCTCCATGAGAAATTGGCCCCCTCAGTGATTTTGTTGTAGAGCTTGACCCGCGCATCCAGACGCGCCATCTCCTTGCGAGAGAGTCGATGGGGGAGGGTGGACAGGGAACTTTCCCTCTGCCGGACGGCTTCTTGATACTTGGCGAGCCGTTGCTCGGCGATGCGGAGGTCAGCGTGGGAGGAACGGTAGAGGAAAAAGTTCCCCAGCCCAAGGAGGAGGCTGAGGCAGAGACCTCCCACGGCGAGGTGATGCAGGCGGCGTCGTTTTCGAATCGCGGGCGAGGCGAGATTCAGAGTGATATCCATTACAGCCTCCAGGCCCTATGGAGCAAGGCCGCGCCGGCGGGTGCTAAGAGGTCCACGGGGAGCCCCTGCCGGCGTTCAGGAATGGTGCGAACCGGAAGCTGGTAGGCCTGGGTCAAAGATTCGGCCAGGGCCTCTTCGCCCCCTCCGATCAGGAGGAGGCCGTCAGGCTTTTCCACGCCCATTTCCTCTCTCAGGTAGCCGAGGGTCTCTTGAAGCTCTCGAAGTAGCCTCTCGGCTTGGTAGTTCGGGTCTGCTGGATCCCCGTGCCCATTCCAGGGGAGAGCCCGCCACAAGCGTGGGACCCCCTGCTCGGCATAGATGAGCAGGATGCTGGAAGGTCCGATGGCGAACAAAAGCTGCTTCCCGCTGATACCGGCGACTTGGTGGAGCCGAAACAGCGCCGCCCCTCGCGTGACGATTCGGGCTGGCTCCAGGCCGACGTTGTCTAACAAGTCTTCGTATTGGGCAATGACCGCCTCACGGGCCAACAGATACAGGAGGCGTGATCCGTTGCCGTGTGACGGCAAGGGTTGGTAATCGATGCGGGCCTCCTGAACGGGAAAGGTGAGGCGATCCTTCAATCGCCAGCAGAGCAGTTGTCGCATCTCGGACGAGGACCCTTTCACCTCTTCGAAATCTTGAAACCCGGTGCGGCAGGTGAGGTCGGGCAGGGTCAGCACGACACTGCCACCCCTCCACCCAGTCTTTTTCAAGAGGATGCGGAGTTGCGAGGTCAATTCCTGCCCCTCGGACACATTCGGTTCGGTCAGGGAGGGGGTGAGCAGGCCCGGAGGCAGAGGGAGCGAAGCGCCCCGCTTAAACTGGAACCCTTGGGACGTCTGCCGGATCTGACAGAGGCCGATCCGTCCCGTGTCGATTTCCAGTCCCCAGGCACCGAGCATGACGTTACATCTCCGCGAAGGTCACCCGATTGATCTCTGGCAAGGTCGTTACAGACGCGCAGAGCGTGTTCAGGGCCGCCTGGCGTAACGAGGTCGTTCCCTCCTGACGGGCGACGGCCCGGATGTCTGCCGCGGGTCGCCGATCGAGAATGGCCTGCCGAATGTGATCGGTGATCTCGACCAATTCAAAGATCCCGGTCCGCCCCCGATAGCCGGTGTGGAGACACTCGGGGCACCCCTTCCCCTCGGACAGGGGGGTTGCGGGAAGGTCGGTGAGTCCCGATTCTTCGAGCAACGCAGGAGACGGATCCGCCTTGACTTTACAGTGGTGACAGATTAGACGGACAAGGCGCTGGGTCAAGATGCAGTTCAGCGCGGAGACGAAGTTGTACGGCTCCAGGCCCATATGGATCAGCCGGCCGATGACGTCGATGATGCTGTTGGCGTGAACCGTGGTGAACACCAGGTGGCCGGTCAAGGCAGCCTGGACGGCAATCTCGGCCGTCTCGGGGTCTCGGATTTCGCCGACCATGATCTTGTCGGGATCGTGGCGGAGGATCGAACGGAGTCCGCGGGCAAAGGTCAGCCCCTTCTTTTCATTGACCGGAATCTGCACCACGTTTGCGAGCTGGTACTCGATGGGATCCTCGATAGTCACAATCTTGTCGAGTCCCTGATTGATCTCGGAGATGGCGGCGTACAGCGTGGTGGTCTTGCCGCTTCCGGTGGGGCCGGTAACCAGGATCATCCCGTGCGGACGGTGAATGCTGCGTCGGAAACGCTTCAGGTCGCCCTCGGGAAACCCCAGCCACTCTAATTTCAGCTCGGTGAGTTCGGCCGTGATGGCCTCCTTATCCAGGATCCGGATGACCACCGCTTCGCCGAAGTTGCTCGGCATGACCGAAACCCGGAAGTCGATCGTTCTCCGGTTGAGGCGGAGCTTGAACCGGCCATCTTGGGGGACCCGGTGTTCCGCGATATTGAGCTCGGCCATGATCTTGATGCGGGAGACGACCGGCTCCTGGTGGCGTCGGTCCAATGGCTCCATCGCGGGGTAGAGCGTTCCATCAATCCGGTACTTGACGAGCAGATGCCGCTCGGCTCCCTCCAGGTGGATGTCGCTCGCCCGCCGGTCCAGCGCGTGCAGGATGATCGTATCCACCAGCTTGATGATGGGGCTTTGATCCTCCTTGACCCGGTCCAGGCTGAGTGGGATCTCATCCGTCTCTGTGACCAGGGAGAGCTGGAAATCCTGGCTGAGCTCATGCAGGACGTGCTCTGCCGTCTCTACCCCTTGGAGTTTGGCCCGGATCTGGCTCGCAGATGCCACGACCATTTCCGTCTCGCCGAGGCAGAGGCGCAGTTCATCCAGCAACGGGAGGTCACCCGGGTCGGCCACGGCCACGGCCAGCCCGCCGTCGCTTCGCCGGAAGGGGAGAAACGCTCCGCTTTTGGCGAGGGCCGGGGGGAGGCGTTTTAACAGATTGGCCTCGGCCTCGACCGAGACGAGGTCGACAGAGGAGAGACCGTGTTGTCTCGCCCGCACCTGGGCCAATTCCTCTTCGGTCAGGTGGCCCTCTTCTAGCAGAAATCGGGCGAGGGTGCTGCCTTTATGTCCTCGGTGCTGTGCCTCGTGGAGGAGTTCGGGGCTCACCCATCCTCCTTCGATGAGGACCTCTGTGAACCGCCTAATCCCTGTCACGATCATTCCTCCGTTACCGGATAGCCGATGAGAGATGGAAGATGGGGAGGTACATCGTGATCACGATCCCCGCGACGACCAGGCCCATGGTGACCATGATGGCCGGCTCGACCAGTGTGGTCATCGCGGAGAGGCGATGGTCCAGCTCATCTTCGAGAAAGTCGGCCACGTGCCTCAGCATCTCCTCCAGGTCGCCGGTCCGTTCGCCCACGCCCACCATTTCCAGGACCAGAGGCGGGGCCGCCCTGGCGTCTTCCAGCGCCGCCGCCACTGAGGCCCCCCCTGTCACCGCCGGAATAGCGCGGCGAAGCTGCACTTGCGCGGCGCGATTCTGGACAGACCCGGTGGCGATCTCGAGCGCCGGGACCATCGGCATTCCCCCTGCCAGGACTGTCCCCAGGGTCCGGCAAAAAGTCGCAAGCGAGAACCCCTGGACGATGTGACCAAGCAGGGGCAGGTGTAAGAGGAGCCGGTCGAGGCTGAGCCGGCCGGTGCTCGTCCGGCGCCACTGCCAGAGGCCAAACAAGACGAGGAAGGGAAGGGGGAGGATGATCAAGAGATATTCGCGGACGAGCGCGGTGATGGTCAGGAGCATCTGGGTGGGATAGGGGAGTTGGGCGTCAAAGTCCGCGTACATCTGCGTGAAAGATGGGACGACCACGGTGAGCAGGAAGATCACGACCGCCGTAGTCAGCGCGAGAAGAATTGCTGGGTAAACAAGGGCGGAACCCACCTTTTTTTGTAACGCGATTGCCCGCTTCAAGTGGGTGCTGTATCGGGCCAGGGTGTCTGGTAGATCCCCGCTCTTTTCGCCGACCCGGACCGAGGCCACATACAGCGGTGGAAAAACCGCGGGGTGCTGTTCTGCGGCATCGGAAAGCGAGGCGCCGCCCTTGACCGCGTGGCGGATCTTTTCCAAGACCTGGCGGAGGCGGGGGTGGGTTTGCCGTTCAATGACGAGGTCGAGGACCGTGAGGATCGGCAGCCCCGCTTTGAGGAGCGTCAGAAATTCCTGATTGAGGATCAGCAGGTCTTTCTTTCGGACGCGTTGCCAGGCAGTGGGGAGAGACAACATGAAGGGGAGACCAGCGCTGCGGGGGCGAACCTGGAAGACATAGTAGCCCTCTGCCTCGAGCTGTTGTCGCAGACGGGCGGCGCTCTCGGCCTCGCGGTCCTGGGCGAGGACCTTTCCAGCGGGTGTGGCGATACGGCAGGTAAACGTTGCCACGAAAGACCCTTCCGGGGGATGGCCCCTCTCGTGACCGGACGGTAGAGGGACCTAACCCTAACCAAAACACCGTTTGGACGCAAGCGAAATCCTCTCCCAGCAACGTGTGTGCTCTGCCGCGAGATGTGGTTAATCCCGTCGCCAGGGAGCCCTAGTATCCCTCTCAGGCGCAAACTGGTTTTGAAAGAATAGATCGCCGTATAACCCCATGTCAATATGCACTTTTTTCATATATGACATATTGGCAGCATGGGAGATGGTTGGTTCCGCGGTGACTAGAGTCCACCCTCAGCTGGACCGTTTCGAGCGAGAGCGGCCGGCTTAACACATAGGCGGAGCTCTGCGGAGCGGATTGGTTGTTACGCTGGGTGGGGGGGGCGAAATTGGATAACTGCTATTGCTGTCGGAGGAGGCGTTCGATCTCTTGGCGAAAGACGGGGATGGGATGGGCGCCGCTGATCAGGACGCCCTGAATCGTGTTGTCCGGTCTCGTTTTTCCGACGAAAAATGCGGGTGTCCCTCGGATCTGAGCCGTGACGCCTTCTTCGTAGTTCTTTTGGACCGCGGTGCCGTACTTGCCCTTGTCCAAGCACGCATCGAAGGCGGCGGCGTTCAGGTTGAGGCTACGTGCGTACGCCTTGAGTTTCTCGACCTGGAGGGCTTCCTGGTTCTGGAAGAGCACGTCGTGCATCTCCCAGTATTTGTCCTGGTCTCCAGCGCAATGGGCAGCTTCGGCGGCTTTGCGGGCCTGAGGATGCATCTGGTCGAGCGGAAAATCACGGAAGACATATCGGACTTTTCCCGTGTCGATATATTCCTCCTTGATTTTAGGCAGCGTGGTCTGGAAAAACCGTCGGCAGAAGGGGCACTGATAGTCGGAAAATTCGACCACGGTGACCGGTGCGTCCTTCTTGCCCATGGTGGGACTGCCCGAGATGCTCACATTGGCTTCGACGCGGGACGGTTGAGCCGGTCGAGTGGCGCGTCGCACGTATTCACGAATGGAGCGCAGCTCGCGTTTGACTTCCTCAAGGTCGGTCTTGATTTGCGCAACGTCGTCTTTGAGGGCTTTTAACTCGGATTTCGATCCCGGTTCTGACTGCGCCAAGGCGGGCGACGTACCTGATGCCGGGAACGAAATGGCAATGAGCATCGCGAGCAGCGCGACCGGGCAATAATTTCGACTTATTCGGCCCATGCCCCTCTCTTTTGTCTCACCATGCCTGAAACTCCTGGTGACGGTTTCAGTATCCCCGAACTGGAATGGAGTGTCAAGCATCACAGATTCCGTTGTCGCTGAGAGCGCTGTCGATGGTCAATCCTGTTGTCTGTTACGGGTTCCATGCACACGCGATGGCGTCTTTCCCGGCGTGCTTGGCCTTGTACATCGCCGCATCTGCCAGTTTCAGGAGGTCGGGCGCATCCGTGATGGGGTTCACCGGGTAGTTGGCAATCCCCTGGCTGATCGTCAAGTGCAGAGACGGCTCGATCCCGCGAAAGACATGCTCGCGGACCACTCGCCGGATGCGCTCTGCCTCCGCCATGCCACCGTCCGCGTCTGTCTGGGGGAGGAGGAGGATAAACTCCTCACCCCCGTATCGGGCAAAGATGTCGCTTCGCCGGACCATGAGTTGAATCACGCCGGCGAGTTCTTTGAGGACCATGTCTCCTTGGGCATGACCGTGGCGATCGTTGACCTGCTTGAAGTTGTCCACGTCAAGCATAATGCAGCAGAGACCGTGCCCGTATCGGCGCGCCCGTTCCACTTCCTCGCTCAGTTTTCGGAACAGGAAGCGGCGGTTGTAGACCTGCGTCAGATCGTCGATCAACGTCAGGCGCTCGAGGTTCATCTTGGTCAGTTCAAGGCTTTCAAAGAGGTGGGCGTTCTGCAGGGGAATGGAGGTGAGTTCGGCGATGAACTCACACAGTTGAAGCTCTCGGGCCGTAAATGGGGACTCCGAGCGGGCGGTCCGGAGGACGAGCGTTCCCACTACAGTAGCCCGTAGGTTGATTGGTGCGACGAGGAGTGAGCGGAAATCTAAGCCCACGACGGTGTCGCGGACGTCAGCCATGAGGGGATCCTGGGTTACGTCTTCCACGATGACTGGCCGCTGGCGCCGGATCGCTTCCTGGATCTCTGGATAGCGGTTCAGGTCGATTGGAAGACGCGTGATGTTCGGATCCTCATTGGAAGCGACGACATACCCCGTGTTCTCTTCGCCGATGACGACGAGTGAGCAGCGACGGGCGTCGATCAACTGGGCGGTCCGCTCTACGATGAAGCGGAAAATCTCGGGTGTCCGCAGTGTCGAAGCGATGGCTTTCGAGAGCAGGAGGAGCGAGACGAAGTCCCGCTGGCGCTGCTCCAGATCCTCGGTGAGCTGCCTCGTGTGCAGGTGGGCCTTGACCCGGGCCAAAAGCTCCTCGGGCTGTACCGGCTTGGTCAGGTAATCGCTCGCCCCTGCATCCAGGCCCTGGATTCGATCTTTCAGACCCTCGCGAACGGTGAGGAGCACCACGGGGACGGCCCGGGTGGCTTCGTCCTTCTTGAGGGTTTCGCAGACCTTCAGGCCGTCGATGTCCGGCAATATCAGGTCGAGGAGGATCAGGTCCGGGGGCGCCCGATGGGCAAGGGCCAAGGCCTCGTGACCGGTGCTCGCCTCCACGATATGAAAGCCATGCGTTTCCAGGTGGTCCCGAATCACCTGCCGCAGCAGCACGTCATCATCGACGATGAGGATGGTAACCATCCGTTCTCCAGCGTGTCAGGTTTTCACCCCGTCAGACCAACACCTCAGGGACTTCCATTTCCGCTCGGCGGAACGCGGCGAGGAAGGCCTCGACCACCTTGGGGTCAAAATCGGTCCCCGACCCTTTGGCAATGATCTCTTTGGCCTCGAAGGGTGACATGGCCTTGCGGTAAGGGCGGTCGCTGGTGAGGGAATCATAGACATCCGCCACCGAGATGATGCGGGCCTCCAGGGGAATCTCTTCTCCACGGGTGGGGTGGTAGCCCGAGCCATCGAACCGATCATGGTGGGCGAGAACGATGGGGAGCACCCGGCGCAGCGAGCCCCCGACGGGCTCCAGCATCCTAACTCCCTTCTGCACGTGGCGCTGCATCTCTTCGAACTCCTCGTGGGTAAGCCGCGCCGCCTTGTACAAGAGCTCCCGGCTGATGTCGAGTTTGCCGATGTCATGCAGCAGGGCGGAGGCGCGCACATCTTCGATCCGGTCACCGCTGAGGCCGAGATAGCTGGCGAGCTTCGCCGCGTAGACCGAAACGCGGTACGAGTGGTTCTGGGTGTATTTGTCATTGGAGATGAACTGGCGCAGGATGAGGAGGATCCCATAGTAGGTCTCTCGCAGCTCCCGGACGCGGGCTTCGTGGTACTCAGAGAGCGTGCCCATGGTGTAGGCGGTAATCACCAGGATGCTGCCCCAGGTGGTGATGTCGTACCATTTCCCATCCTCGAGCATCTTGCCGTTCGTGAACAATGCGGGATTGAAATAGACGAGCAGGATCACGACGAACAGGCTGCCGAACGCGGTCAGAACGGCGTGGCGTCGCCCATACCAATACGCCGAGAACAGGGTGGGCAGGGTGTAAAATCCGAGCACCATGCGGTGTGAGGCGATCAAAAAGTTCAGGGCACCGGCGATGGCGAAAATAGACAGGATGAGCCACAATTCCTTGTTCACGTCTGCTATACGACCGAAGACCATCTTTCGCATTGACCTTCCCCTGATTGCTTTAGCTGATGATCGGCTACCCAATGACGGCTAGGTTGCTAGTCCGTGTGCAAGGAGAGTGCCGGTTTCACCCATGATCGATTTCCCTCACACCGTCGAGGCTAAATCCTTGAAAATATGAGAAAACTTTGGGGGAGACCGTGAGGGGTGATGGCAGCGGATGAAGTCACACTCGGGGCCCGGACAAGCGATGTTTAGCGAGGTGAAGGGAGAGTTGCCGTGGAATCCTCGGGTAGGGCTTGGGCGAGGTGTCGGGACAGCGTGCGTAGGGTCTCGAGCCGCGCCATGGCCTTTTTGACGGTGGCGACCATCGCGGGATTTTGGTGGGTGGCCGCACTGAAGAGTTGGTCGAGCTCGCCCTTGAGCGATGCGAGGGTACTGCTGAATTCCTCGCTGAGGTTCGACAGGCCCGGGAGCGAGGCGACCCCCTTTTCTCGTTCTCGGAGCTTGGCCTGCTCGATGACGGCAGCGGCGTGCAAGGAGATCGTCTCGAGCAGTTGAAGGTCCACCTGGCTGAACGGACGGCCACCGACGCGGTTGAGAAGCTGGACGACGCCGATGATCTCCTGCCCGGTCTTTAAGGGGGTGCACAGGAGGGTACGGGTGACGAAGCCACTTGCCTTGTCCACCCCGCCGGAGAAGCGCGGATCAGCGCTGACGTCGGGGACGAGGAGCGCCTTCCCCGTGCGGGCCACCCAGCCGGCGATCCCCTGGCCTGGCGCGAGTCGACGCCCCAACAGCCGCTGCGCAACGGGGCCCAGCGCGACTGTGAAAACCAGCTCTCCGGTGGCATCGTCCCGCACAAGCAAGGATCCCGCCTCGGCGTGCAGGGCGGCGCTAATGTGCTCGATGGCCAGCTCGAGAACCCTGTGGAGTTCATGGGCGGAATTGAGGATGGTGGCCACGTTGTTCAACGCGTCGAGTTCCTCGATCCGCCGCTTGAGTGCCGTGATGTCTTGGACGACGACGAGAAAGCCGGATCCCTCTGTGGTGGAGACCAGGGTGAAGGTGAGGCGCAGGTGTCGCTGGTCATAGGCCAGCTCGAGTACCTCCCGTTCCGGCGCGGCCGGGCCTGCGAGACGCGCCAGGGCGTCTGCCAGGGTGTTCGCGTTTTCGCCGCACAGGGTCGCGAGGGTGGCGTTGGAGAGGTTCACGCCGGGCTTCCGAAACAACTCCTCGGCGGCCGGGTTGGCCCGGAGAATGCGGCCGCGGGCGTCTGTCTCCAGGACGCCCTCGCCGAGGTGCCAGAGGATTACATCCTGCATGG
>VRUN01000048.1 GCA_019456075.1 Candidatus Methylomirabilota bacterium | reverse complement strand
CTCCATGACCCACCAGATCCGGTCACGATGATCACCAGATCATTGCCACTCGTCCATCCGGTTCGATCGACGATCTCTTTAATAACAAGAGACAGATCTGGGGTCTGGTGTGTTTCGCCTACCGTATCCCATACTGGCACGTTATCCCAATCGACCGAAGCCAAGGTCTTGGTCCGGTTGGTGATGTTATTCGTCGCGGTCGTAAATGTTGGCGCATCGTCAATATCTTCCGCGTAAAAGGTCAGGTTGGCCGTATTGGTAGGTGTGGCATCAGTCGTAAATTCGACATAGGCATTCGTGATGGTGGCACCTTGGGGGATCGAAATATTCTGAAAACGCATCCCGACTTCTTGGTTGGAGTTGTTGCTGCCATCATCGTAGATCAACTCCAAATCACTGCTGGTTAAATCGACACTCCCAACAGTACAGGAGCCGTCGAGGCATTCTTCGGCGTCATCGTCCTCGGTCGATACCCTGACGTCAATGGTCCCCCCACACACGCCAAAAGCGGTTGGGACCACGCTCAGCACGAGTAGAGCAGCCAGGCAGGAAATGAGCAGTATGCGATGAGTCTTCACTGGACCATTGCCTCCACGATCAGCACCCCGATGAGCGCCCAAAGACTCCCTCGGGCAACTCTTGCAGACTTATAGGGGTTTGCAGCATTCGTGCCAAGGGGCGTCGTTTCCAGGCCCGAGGGACCAGCCCATTCGAGCCTTTGTTTTCGGGAAGATACGGTTCGAGTCTCCCCCTTGATTTTCCTCAGATGCCCGATTGCCTCTTCTCTGACCGAAAATCGGTCAGGTGAAGCTCGTAATGGCCTGTCAGGAAAGGTCAGGGGAGGACTGAGGACTGAGGGCTGAGGACTGAGGGCTGAGGGCTGACAGCTGCTCTCATCGGCGAGCAGTCGCCGTCATTGAACTATTGCCTCCACGGTCCGCTTGGCATCCCCGAACCCTCCGAGGATTGTGGCGATCGAGATGATCGAGCACTGGTACTGGGACACGGCTGTATTATCTGCGTGGGTGGCGGCTGTCGTTCCATCGACGCCACGTTGCGCACCCGTGAAATCATTCCCGCTTATCCCGGTGTAGTTGATGAGCTCGGACTCGATGGCTATCCTTCCGTAGGGCGCAAACCCGGTCGTGTCGTCGACGGTAATCGTGGTGTCGGCGGCAGTTATCCCATCGCCGTCGTTGATGGCGGAGGGAGAGGGATTGTAGCGGGTCGCCGTCACAGTGAATTTCCCCCCGCCCACGGAGATAGTGGTAAAGTCTGATCCCCCCGTAATATCCGTGCAGTTGCCGTCCTCCCGGGACAGATAGGTGAGGGCCCGATGGGCGCCGGTCTCGGCCACCCAATAGGCGTCGAGCGATTGCGCCTGATGGAGGGCGGAGTAACTTTCCGTCCCCACCAGAGAGACCACGACCGCCCCCATGAGGGAGAGGATCATCAGGACCGCCACTGCGCCGATGAGGGCGATCCCTTTTTCATTGGCAACATGCCTCATCTTCATCTCATACGCCCGTCAGGTCCCGCACGAACACCTGCCCGGTCATCGAGAGCGTCTTGCCGCCCTCCGCAAGGGTCAGGACCAGCAGGATCCTCCGCACGTTGTCGAGTTCCGCGCCGCTTAGCGGCGGAGTTAACTCGGCGTTACTCCCATTAAAATATCGGAACTGCAGACCCGAGACCTGATCGACCAAGGTGTCCGTGTTTCGCTGCACTGTCTCCCCCGAAAGGGCGAAGGTGATGGTATTGTTCCAGGCATCCACGAAGGTGATGCTGGTGGCATTGGCGCTACTGATGTTGGGCCCATTGTTGGCCTTCTTCTGGATGTTGCGCATCTCCCGGGCCATCCGGTTGGTGGCCTCTCGGCCCTGGGAGGTGAGCTTGCCCCAGGTCTTGATGGCCGAATAGCTCTGCACCCCCTGCTGGAGCGGAGGGATGAGCATTCCTGCCAGGATACCGACCAAGAGGGTCACCAGGATGATTTCGATGAGCGTGAACCCCCCTGTCCCTTTTATAGATTGGGGGATTTCGAATTTCGGAATTCGGAATTCGAATTTTCTAATCAACTCTCTTCTCCCCAAGAATGACAAGCTTGCACTCCCCTCTGCTACAGCGCTAGAAACTTGAAATTACCGTCACCAGTTCAGAGGTTTTCCCTTCGGGCTCGGTGATCGTCAACGTGATCTTCTTATAGTTTGATGTTCCGGACCCGAGGCAGGTGTCCAGGTCGGTATTCGCCACATAGCAGACCGAGACCTGCTGCCGAAAGCCGGTGGCGCCAGTCACGTCGGCGTCGAGCGAGTCCTTCGGTGGGGACTCGTTGAGCCCGTGAAAATCGTCCACGTCATCGTAGGCGGTGCGCGTCTCCCCACTGTCGGGGCCAAGGGTCGCACTGGCCGCGCCGCCATTTTCGTCCCACCGCTTCGAACGGACCTCTTCGAGCAAGGTCGAACCCAGGCTATTGGCGCGACTCATGGAAACCCCGAAGGTGCTCTGCTTCGTCCCCTGGATGAGGAGCGCCATCATGGGGGGCAGGGCTATTGCCACGATGATGATGATGACAATGAGATCGATCAAGGTCGTGCCCCGCTGATCTCGATGGAGGATTCGCACACTCATGACTGACTCACCTTCCCGGTGTTGGGTTCGACGGTCACGGTCCGGTTCCCCCCGGTGCCGGAGACGGTGATGGTGCTCGCCGCGGCGAGCGGGGTATCGGAGCCGTCCAGAGGCGTGCCGAGGGCATTGAATTTCAGGGTATTGCCGGCAAAACTTTGACTGAGCGTAACCCCCGAAAACTTCCCAGACAGTGTGACGACGAAGCCTTTTCCAGTTATCGGATCGATGGCGGCCGTGCTCGTATCGTTGTCCTGGAAGACGCGGTACGAGCTGCTGTCGATGAAGTAGACGCCACACATCGTTTGCACCCGGTCGGCGAGCTCTTTCGCGTACCGAATATCTCTGGTGAGTTTTGTCGCCACGGCCCCGGTTTTGGGGAACGTGGGAAACCGGGGGATCGCCACCGCCGCCATGATTCCCACCAGGATCACGACGAGGACGACCTCGATCAACGTGAAACCGCCTTCCCGGGTTCGGTCGCTTCGAACCATCCGCTGCCGCTCTTCTGGGCTGTGTTGTCCCTTTTTGTTCGGCATCTTCCGCTTGGACTCCGTCTGTTTTTCGGACACCATGTACACGTTTCCCAACACGACCGTAGGGTGGGTGCAATAAGTGTGCCGCACCCGAGAGGCGTCTAAAGGCCCACCAGGGGCCGATTCACAGGCCTGAGGGGGGGTGCCGGATCCCCATCGGGGGACGGCCACCGGTGGTCGCACGTGAGCCCCTACCTTGCAACCCACGGGCCGTGCATTTTTTTCTTGCAATTGTGGCAGAACCTTGTATAAGCGGAGGGATATTTGCCCATCGTGGGAGGTGAAACCGGGCAGGAAGTCCCGAGAGAAAGGGGGTAGTTAATTGAGGGCACTGGGTAGACACCTTTTGGTGGAACTTTACGGGTGCGATCCGGAGTTACTCAAGAAGGTTGACGCTGTCCGAGAAGTCATGGTCTCAGCAGCCAAGGCGTGTAAGGCGACGGTTGTGGACGTGGCCTTCCACGAATTCAAACCCTTTGGGGTGAGTGGAGTCGTGGTCATCGCCGAATCCCACCTCTCAATCCACACCTGGCCAGAGTATCGATACGCCGCCGTGGATATCTTCACCTGTGGGAAGACCGTCGACCCAGAGCAGGCGGTGGAACATATCGCTGCCAGCTTTCACTGCCCCCAACCATCGATCGTGGAGGTGAAGCGGGGGATCATCCCCGGAGCCGGCCCTCTGCCCCACAAGGTAGAGCAGGGAGGGCGAAGATCCCAGAGCTCTCGCGAGAAGGTCCCGGTGGGTTCATAGGCTCTGAGTTCACTCGGACCGCTGGCTTGAAAGCACTGGTATCTCACGAAGGACGTTTCCGGTGAAACGGCATCTTACCTGGAGGGCAGGCCTGGTAGCTGCGGCTGCCCTCCTCTCTTTTGTATACATCATTCCATCGATCCCGGGATTTGCCCCGCTCCCGGGATGGTGGAGGTACGTGCGCCCCCTCATCTTTGCCCCGCCTCCCGAGCCGATCAGTTTAGGACTCGACCTTCAGGGAGGCATGCATCTCGTCTTAGAGGTGGATACAGACAAAGCGGTCGAGATCGTCGTCGAGCGACGGGTCGCAGAGATCCGTCGGGCCGTCGAGCGGGAGGGGATCGCTGTCGAGACGCTGGAGCGCCGGGGGACGAATCAGATCTTTCTCGAGGTGAAAGGGGAGCGGGCGCTGGGCCAGCTGGAACAGATCCTGGGGAACTACCCAGAGATGGCGCGATCTCAGCGAGGAGCAACCGGGCTTCTCCTCACGCAGAGCGCGCGAGAGGTGGCTGCGATTCAGGAGCGGGCGGTAGAGCAGAACGTGGAAAAGCTCCGGAATCGGGTAGACGAGTTCGGCGTGCGGGAACCGCTGATCCAGCGAGAGGGCGATCGTCGGATTATCATCCAGCTGCCGGGGATCAAGGATCCGGAACGGGCCATCAAGCTCATTGGGAAGACCGCGCTGCTCGAGTTCAAGCTGGTCGATGAACAGCACAGCCTGGAGGAGGCCCTTGCGGGAGAGGTACCGGAAGGCTCCGAGATCCTGTACCAGAACACCCTGGATCCTCAGGGACGCGTGGTGCAGCGGTTTGCCTTCCTCCTGGAGAAAAAGACGTTGCTCACCGGCGATGTGATCACGTCTGCCCGCGCGCGGCCATCAGACCCGGCGTCGGACTTCGAGGTGTCGTTGCAGTTCGATCGGGAAGGGGCCAAGATCTTTGAGGAAATCACGCGGAAGAATGTGCGACGCCGATTGGCGATCGTTCTGGACGGCAACATCTATTCCGCTCCCGTGATTAATGAGCCCATCGCAGGTGGTCAAGCGCAAATCACCGGTCGGTTCACCCCGGAGGAGGCCCGAGACCTGGCGATCATCCTCCGGGCGGGCGCCCTGCCTGCCCCGGTCGAGGTGATTGCGAATCTGACCGTCGGGCCCTTGCTGGGTCAGGACTCCATCCGGGCCGGGTTGCAGGCCAGCATCCTGGCCGGAGTCTTGGTGATCCTCGTGATGGCCGTCTACTACCGGCTGGCTGGGCTCATCGCGGACATGGCGCTGTTCCTCAACCTCGTCATGATGCTCGGTGTCTTGGCGGGGATCCAGGCGACTCTGACCCTGCCGGGGATTGCCGGCATCGCCCTGACCGTTGGCTTGGCGGTGGATAGTAACGTCCTGATCTTCGAGCGAATTCGGGAGGAGCTCAAGGTCGGCAAGACGGCCCGATCCGCGATCGACAGCGGATACAGCAAGGCGTGGGTAACGATCATCGATTCGCACATCACGGCCTTGATCACGGCTATGGCCCTCTTCCTCTTCGGGAGCGGGCCGGTCCGAGGCTTTGCCGTCACGTTAGGCCTCGGCGTGCTGATCAACCTGTTTACGGCGACCGTGGGGACCAAGGTGGTTTTCGACTGGTTGATCCTTCGGGGGATGAAGCGCATCAGTATCTGAGGCGACGGTCCCCCGCTCATGGGGGACGATGAAACGACGAGATCAGCATGGAGATTGTGGGCAAAACGAACATCGATTTTCTGGGCCTGCGGCGTGTCGCATTTATCGGCTCGACTCTGATGGTTCTCTTAGGGCTTATTGCCTCCGTCCAGATCGCCCGAGGGCAGGCGAATCTGGGCATCGATTTTGTCGGGGGGACGTCGGTGCAGGTGCTCTTTGAACGCCCAGTGGACCTTGGCGAGGTCCGGAGAGTCCTTGCTGCGGGTGGCTTCGCCGACAGTGAACTGCAGCAATTCGTCGGTGGACGCCGGCTCTTCATCCGGATGAAAGCCTCAGGAGAGTCGGTGGCGGGAACCGGAGCCAAAATCAAGGAGACCTTGACGCAGGGCTTTTCTGACAACCCGTTCATTCTGGAGAGCTCAAACGAGGTCGGGCCGGTGATCGGCCGGGAACTGCAGGTCGCGGCTCTCTGGGCCATTGTGATTTCTCTTCTCGGCATCGTGACCTATATCGCGTGGCGCTTTGAGTTCCGCTTTGGGATCGCGGCCACCGTGGCGACGTTTCACGATGTCCTGGTGGTCCTTGGGATTTTTTTCCTCATGGGGAAAGAGATCACGCTCCTGATCGTTACGGCCCTTCTCACGCTGGCGGGATATTCATTGACCGACACGGTCGTGGTCTTCGATCGGATTAGGGAAAATTTTCGGGCCCGGCGGCGGGGCTCGCTTGCCGAGATCATCAATGCTAGTATCAATGAAGTCCTCAGCCGGACTATCATGACCTCCCTGACCACCCTGCTTGCTATCTTCGCGATTTTCCTGCTGGGGGGTGAGGTGCTTCGGGATTTTTCTTTGGCGTTGCTGTTCGGGATAGTGGTAGGGACCTATTCGTCGGTCTTCGTCGCCTCGGCGATCGTATACGAGTGGCGTGTGAGAGGCCGGCGACCCGGGGTTCGGGCGAAGAGACAGGCACAAAGCTTGCATTAACAAGCGTTAGCTCTGGTTGCCCACATGGACTGCCCGTGCTGGATCTGAAATACCGTCGCGAAAAGAGAGGGAGCTTAGGGAGTCTCGATCATCCGCAGCACAGCACCAGCAGTGAGGATGAGCGGAGGAGGACCATGCGGAAAGCAAAGATACGTGGAGGGCTGAGCTTCTTGGCGATGACCTGGTGTCTGGTGGGGCAGGTCGCAGCCCAGGAGGTCGCTCCTGGCGTTGAGCAGGAGAAGCCGGAGGTCTTTGTGGAGGGGGCCTACATCGTTCGGGACGGTGATACCCTGTGGGCGATCGCTGGCCGCTATCTCGACAATCCTCGTCTCTGGCCGCAGGTCTGGAAAGAGAATGCCTTTGTCTCTGACCCCGACATGATCTTCCCCGGTGATCCCTTGGTCATCCCTGGGGTTACCCCGCCGCCCAAGCCGGTGGCAGAGGCCCCCCCGGTTCCTCCGATCGCTGAGGAGCGTGTGGCACCACCCGTCGCCCCTCCAATCGAAGCGCCTCCAGTGGAGGCTCCCCCTACGCCCGCTCCACCTGAGGTAGCTGAGGTGGAGAAACCCGAGAAAGTGATCGTGGGCCTGGTGGCCCCGCCGTCTGGCACCATTCCTCGGCCCGCCCTGGAGTGCAGCGGCTTCGTGGCGAAGCCCGAGGAGATTCATGCCGTCGGGCAGATCATCCGATCACTGGAAGAGTTTAGTACGCGGCTTTGGTACGCAGACCGCGTCTTTCTCGATCTGGGGGGACGGAACGTCCAGCTGGGGGATCGATTTTGGATCATCCGGCCTGGTGGGACGATCAAGCATCCCGAGACGGGGCGGCGCGTGGGTATTAAGGTGAGGACCCTGGGCACCGTCGAGGTTGTGAATGCCACGGGACCCTATCCCTGGGCCAAGATTATATATAACTGTGAGGACATCGCCCCTGGAGATGCCCTGGTGGATGTGAAGACATGGGCCCACCCCCCGAAAGGCTTGGACCGGCCTGCTGATCTCCGCGTGGGGGGATTCATTATCGGCTCGAAGTCGGGTTCCGATGCCCTGGGGCAATTTGACATCGTCTATTTAGACCTTGGACAGCAGATGGGGATCATCCCCGGCGATGAGTTCGCCATCTATCAGAGGGCCGGGATTGTCGTCCACCCGACGAAACGTCGGACGGTTCCCCTGGCGCCGCTGAAGCGGGGGGAGCTGGTCGTCATCCGAACCTCCGCGCAATCGGCCGTAGGCCTGGTGACCAAATCCGACCTCACTCTCCGTGTCGGCGAGGGGATTGTCCTACACCGGCAGATGCCTTGAGCCAAACCTCGATTGCTTTCTGCCACTCACTCTTGCCGGGAGCAGGTCCCCCCCTTGACTCCTGTTTCTTCCCGAGTATAATTCCAACCCTTACGTTGCGACGATGACTGGTCCAGTTCGGGGGGCTCATGCAAGAGCGGGAAGCATGGCTGGCGCTCAACATGGTGCCACATGTGGGGCCCGCCAATTTTGCTTTGCTCCTCGAGCATATTGGGACGGCGAAACGCGTCCTCAAAGCGCCGCTGACGGCGCTCGAACGTATTCCGAGCATCGGTCCCGCCACGGCGAAGGCCATCCGCTCCTTTCCCGCGGAGGCGACCGTCGCTCGGGAACGGAAGCGGATGGCGGCACGGGGTCTCCGGTTTCTGACGCTCCGGGACGCGGGGTACCCCGCCCCTCTTCGGGAAATCCACCAGCCGCCACCCGTCCTCTACATTCGCGGAAGATGGGAGGAATTGGACCGGAGGGCGGTAGCCATTGTGGGGTCAAGGGACGCCACACCCTTTGGTCGGGGGGTGGCTGATCGCCTCGCATTCGACTTGGCCGCGCGAGGGTTGACCATTGTAAGCGGGTTGGCCAGGGGGATTGATGCAGCAGCGCATCGGGGGGCGCTCAGGGGCGGTGGGCGGACGCTCGCTGTTTTGGGATCGGGGGCCGATATCGTTTATCCGTCAGAGCATCGGAAGCTTGCGGAGGCGATCACAGAACGCGGAGGCCTGTTGAGTGAATTTCCACTGGGGACGCATCCTCACCGGGGAAACTTTCCCCAGCGGAACCGTCTGATCAGTGGACTTTGCCTGGGAGTTGTTGTGGTCGAGGCGGCCGTCGATAGCGGAGCACTCATCACCGCGAATCATGCCCTAGAGCAGGGGAGGGAGGTCTTCGCTGTCCCGGGGAAGGCCAGGAGTCGGCTCAGCCAGGGGTGTCATCGGCTGATCAAAACGGGGGCCAAGCTCACTGAGGGATGGGAAGATGTGATAGAGGAGTTGGGCGTCCAACCCCTCGTTCCGCAGGAGACGGTTCCTTCCCTCCCCCCTGTAGAAGGGGAGGAGGGTCGCGTGCTGGCGCTGCTCGGAGAGGAGCCGGTCCATATCGACGCCATTATTGTTTCGTCGAGACTCCCGGCTCCGGCCGTGGCTGCCTCGCTCCTCTCTCTCGAGATGAAGGGCTGGGTGAAGCAGCTGTCCGGCAAGACCTTCGTAAGGGTACACGACTACCGATGACCGACGACCGACGACCGGAAAACTGATATGCGTGTTCAACAGTTATCATCATCGGATTTTCGTATGGAGTTGGCCTCACGCAGCTCAATTGCTGGAAGCTCTTGTCATCGGTCATCGGTCAACGGTCATCGCCCGAAGGCGGAGTAGGGATGGCGAAATCGCTGGTCATTGTGGAATCACCGGCCAAGGCCAAGACCCTTTCCAAATTTCTGGGGAAAGGGTATCAGGTCAAGGCCTCCTATGGCCACGTTCGAGATTTGCCTCCGAATCGCCTCGCGGTGGATGTCAAGCGGGACTTTAAACCCCAGTACCAAACGGTCAAGGGACGGGAGAAGGTCCTGGAGGAGCTCCGCAAGGCAGCCCGAGGCGCTCAGACCATCTATGTGGCCACCGACCCCGATCGAGAGGGTGAGGCGATTGGATGGCATCTCGTTCAAGAACTCAAGCCTCCAAAGCGGGCCGTCCGCCGGGTGGTCTTTCGTGAGGTGACCAAGCGGGCGGTCGCAGAGGCCTTTGCACATCCCGGCGCCCTCGATCTTAAAAAGGTGGAGGCGCAACAAGCGCGTCGCATCCTCGATCGTCTGGTGGGATACCAGGTGAGCCCCCTTCTGTGGGAGAAGGTCAGGCGGGGCTTGAGTGCTGGCCGGGTCCAGTCCGTGGCGTTGCGGCTGATCGTCGATCGCGAGCGCGAGGTTCAGGCCTTCGTGTCCCAGGAGTACTGGACCATCGAGGCCCTGCTGGCCGCAGGCGCGCCGCCCGAGTTTCGGGCCCGGCTCTTCCGAGTGAATGGGGACAAGGTCGAAATTCGCACCGAGGCCGAGGGCCAGGCTGTCCTTCGAGAGCTTGAACGCGAGCGCTTCCAGGTCACAGGGGTCACCACCCGAGAGCGGAGGCGCCATCCCGTTCCGCCTTTCACGACCTCGAAGCTCCAGCAGGAGGCGGTCCGAAAGTTGAGGATGACCGCCCGACGGGCCATGGTGATTGCGCAGCAGCTCTATGAAGGAATCGAACTGGGGAAAGAAGGGGCAGTCGGCCTGATCACTTACATGCGGACCGATTCCACCCGGGTGTCGACCGAGGCGGTGGAAGAGGCGCGCCGCTACATTGCTGAGCGGTTTGGTGCGGAGTACGTGCCTGAGCGGCCCCCGGTCTATAAGAGTGCCAAGGCAGCTCAGGAGGCCCACGAGGCCGTCAGACCCACGGAGGTCTCTCGGGACCCGGCCTCGCTGGCCCGCTATCTGACGAGAGACCAGCTCAACCTCTATACCTTGATCTGGAACCGTTTCGTCGCCTCGCAGATGCCCCCTGCGCTCTTCGACGTGACCACGATCGACGTGGGGGCGGGTCGCTTCCTTCTCCGTGCCACGGGGCGCGTCACACGCTTTGATGGATTCATGCGGCTCTATGTGGAAGGGACCGATGAAGGGGTCAAGCCCCGGGCAGAGGAGGGACAGGAAGCCGATGGGGATGGCGATGCCGACCGGGAGATGACGCTCCCCCCGCTGCAGGAGGGGGAGGCTCTGGAGCTACGCTCACTCGATCCCACACAGCATTTCACCCATCCACCACCCCGGTACACCGAGGCCACCCTGGTCAAGGAGCTCGAGGAAAAGGGCATCGGGCGACCCAGCACCTATGCTCCTATTCTGCAAGTGATCCAGAATCGGGATTACGTCGTGAAAGGAAATGGCAAATTCAGGCCGACGGAGATCGGGGGGGTCGTGGTGGATCTTCTCGTCAAGAGCTTCCCCCGCATCATGGATTATGAGTTCACGGCCAGGATGGAGTCGACCCTGGATGAGATCGAGGAGGGGAAGGCGGAGTGGCTCGAGGAGATGCGGCGGTTCTATGGGGCCTTCTCCAAGTGGCTGGAGGAGGCGAAGACCGGCATGGAGAATCTCAAGGCCCTTGAGGAGAAGACCGAAGAGACGTGCGAGAAGTGCGGAAGCCCCATGGTCATCCGCTGGGGTCGATTCGGGAAGTTCATGGCCTGCTCGGCCTACCCTGAATGTAAGAGCACCCGCGAACTCCCTCCAGTTTACAGTTCAGAGTTCACGGTTCACGGGGAAGAACAGGCGGTGCCTTCCGTGAATGGTGAACCGTCGACCGGGAACGAAACGAAGGTGTGCGAGAAGTGTGGACGGGCCATGGTGCTGAAACGGGGTCGGTACGGGCTCTTCTGGGCGTGCGGTGGCTACCCCGACTGCCGAACCGTCCTGCCCCTCGATGGAAAGGAGAAAGCAGCCGCGGAGCCCACCGATGAGAAGTGCGAGACCTGCGGTGCCCCGATGGTGATCCGCCAGGGTCGGTATGGCCGTTTCCTGGCCTGCTCGACGTATCCGAAATGTCGAACCGTGAAGTCGCTCCCCCTTGATGTCAAGTGCCCCCGGTGTGGCGCGCCCCTAACCCAGCGGCGCTCCAAACGGGGAAGAGCCTTCTATGGGTGCACGAGTTATCCCGAGTGTACGTTCGTCCTCTGGAATCGCCCGATCCCTGAGCCGTGCCCCGCATGTGACGCCCCCTTCCTTGTGGAGCGCCAGACTCGCCAGGGTCTTCAGCTCGGCTGTGCATCGGAGGGTTGCAAATACCGAAAGCCGCGGGCATAATCAGCTTCATGATGCCCAAGGCGAGCGTAACCGTCGTCGGCGGCGGATTGGCGGGTGCGGAGGCGGCCTGGCAAGCGGCCCAGCGCGGTGTCCCCGTGCGTCTCTTCGAAATGCGACCTGCCGCCCGGACCCCGGCGCATCAGACCCACCTGCTGGCCGAGCTCGTCTGTAGTAATTCCTTAAAGTCTCAGGACCCTACGAGTGCCTCTGGTCTGCTTCACGCCGAGGCAGAGCGTCTCGGATCGGTCATTCAGCAGGTCGCCAGGGCGCACGCTGTTCCGGCGGGGACTGCCTTGGCAGTGGACCGAACCGCCTTTGCCCACGAGGTGACGCGCCGGATTGAAGATCACCCCCTCATTGAGGTGCGACGGGAAGAAGTCACGGCAGTCCCGAGCGAACGGCCCGTGATCATCGCCACAGGTCCCTTGACCTCGAGCCCCCTTGCAGAAAACCTCCGTCGCCTCTTCCGTGAGTTTATGGAAGAGCAGTCTCCTTCCGCCGCCCCGGGTGCGCGACTGCTCTATTTTTACGATGCCATCTCGCCCATCCTGTCGGCCGAGTCGGTGGACCGGGGAAAGGTCTTCGCCGCTTCCCGTTATGGCAAGGGGGGCGACGACTACTGGAACTGTCCCATGACCGAGGAGGAGTACGAGCCCTTCTGGCAGGCGTTGATTGCCGCCGAGCTATATCCCCTCCACGATTTTGAAGACCTGGAAGAGGCCTGTTTCTTTGAGGGGTGTCTTCCCCTCGAAGAGCTTGCACGTCGCGACAAGGAGGCACTCTTGTATGGTCCTCTCAAGCCGGTCGGCTTGACCGACCCGCGGACTGGGCGACGCCCGTGTGCGGTCGTGCAACTGCGCCAGGAGGACAAGGCGGGCCAGATGGTCAACATGGTGGGGTTTCAGACGCGTCTGAAACGGGGGGAGCAGCAGCGAATCTTCCGAATGATCCCCGGCCTCGAGCAGGCAGAATTCCTCCGCTACGGCAGCCTCCATCGGAACACCTATGTTCCCGCCCCGCTCTTGCTTGAGCCGACACTCCAGTTCAAAGGAGACAAAGGATTGTTTATTGCCGGCCAGCTCATCGGGGTCGAAGGATATCTGGAGTCGATGGTTGCTGGGCTGCTCGCGGGGATCAGCGCGGCCCGGCTGGTCCAGGGCCTCGAGCCGATAAGCCCCCCAGGCGATACCATGATCGGGGCGCTCCTGCGCTACATCACTTCCGCCGATCCCTCCCGATTCCAGCCGATGAATGCGAACTTCGGTCTCTTACCACCCCTCGACGTCAGGGTCCGTGACCGGCGGGAGCGAAAGGCCGCCTTGGCGCGCCGGTCTCTCGAGGCCATGGAGGCCTGGACCCGAATTTTTGCTTGATCTTTCCCGCCCTAGACCGTATCGTGCATTCTCGAGGGGATAGCGGACCCAGCTATCCCCTCCGTTGCTATGGGGGGGAGTAGTGCAGCGATTGGTCGAACAGTACCTTCGTGAGGTGGAGACTGAAGGGTTTTCCCCGCATACCGTGCGTAATTACCGGATTGACCTGGCGCAGTTCCTCGACTTTCTTCGCCAGGCGCACCCGGAGGCGCCCGCGGCGACGCTTCTCAAGCGGATAGACCCGCTCACAGTGCGCGCGTTCATGGCCTCACTGCGCCGTCGGGGACTCTCCGCAGGGACGCTAGCGCGCAAGGTGGCGGCGGTCCGCTCGTTCTTCCAGTACTGCTGTCGTCAAGGGCGTCTCAGCTGGAATCCCGCCACGCTGGTGACGACCCCCAAACTTCCCAAGCGGCTGCCTCCGCATCTCACGGTGGATCAGGCGTTTCAGCTCTTGGCCACGCCGCAGGACGAGACCCCCCTCTCGCTCCGGGATCGGGCAATCCTGGAACTACTCTACGGCTCGGGGATCCGGGTGGGAGAGCTAACTGGTCTCAGCGTTGAAGACCTCGACCTCGAGCAACGGTTGGTGAAAGTCATGGGGAAAGGGAACAAGGAGCGGATTGTCCCGACCGGCCGGGCCGCGGCAGAGGCTTTGGCCGCGTATCTCACTGCGAGAGAGATGCTGCGCGAAAGTGGGGGTGCTCAGCGGCGCGCTCCGCTTTTTCTGAATCGTCGAGGGGGGCGCCTGACCCCACGCAGTGTGGAACGGCTTCTTGAGAAGTATCTCCGAAAATGCGGTGTGGGCAAGGCCATCACGCCCCACGGGCTTCGGCATAGCTTTGCCACGCATCTGCTGCAAGCGGGGGCAGACCTCCGGGTGATCCAGGAGCTGCTGGGCCATGCCAGGCTCACGACGACCCAGCGCTATACCCATGTGAATCTGGATCAGCTCATGGCGGTGTACGACAAGGCGCATCCCAAAGCGTAAAGAGTTGGTTCAGGGTGGAGGGTTCAGAGAAAAGCGTTCAGGACCATTAGTGATCAACCATGAACCACGAACCATGAACCGTAAGCCATGAACCACGAACCATGAACCGTCTGCGGAGCAGGCAACTGTGAACCGTGAACTGAAGATACGGGGCACGACGATTCTCGCGGTCCGCCACAAGGGGCGGGTGGCGGTGGCAGGGGACGGCCAGGTCTCTTTAGGCGACACAGTGATGAAGCACACGGCTAAGAAGGTGCGGCGGATGTACCACAACCAGGTCGTCACCGGATTTGCCGGGGCGGCCGCGGATGCCTTTGCCCTCTTCGCCAAACTCGAGGAGAAGCTGGAGGAGTACCAGGGAAGCCTTCCTCGGGCCGCCGTGGAGTTGGCCAAGGACTGGCGAACCGATCGGGTCCTCCGCCGCCTCGAGGCCCTGCTGGCAGTGGTGGACCAGGAACACTCCTTCATCATCTCCGGGACCGGAGACGTGATCGAGCCGGATGACGGGGTCATGGGGATCGGCTCAGGTGGTCCGTATGCGGCGGCAGCCGCCCGGGCGCTCGTGAAATTTACCGATCTTGATCTGAAGACCATTATGCAGGAGTCGATGCGGATCGCGGCCCAGTTGTCCGTGTACAGCAATGACGAAATCACCGTCGAGGAGCTCTGAGGGTCGAGAGTCAAGAAGGGCCAGATTTCGGACTTCGGTTTGGGAATTTCGAATTTGACAGGTCCCAAGGCTGACTTTTAAATCCGAAATCCGAAATCCCAAATTCGAAATTTCCCGGACTTCGGACCTCGGACGTTACACCGGAGAGCTGAGAGTGGAGAGTGGCGAGCTGGGACTATGGAGCAGTTGACGCCCAAACAGATTGTCACCGAGTTGGATAAATATATCATCAGCCAAAATGCGGCTAAGAAGGCGGTCGCCATTGCCGTACGCAACCGGTGGCGGCGGCAGAGGCTCCCCGATGAGCTTCGGGATGAGGTGGCACCCAAGAACATCATCATGATCGGTCCCACTGGCATCGGCAAGACGGAGATTGCCCGGCGGTTGGCCAAGTTGGCTGAGGCCCCTTTCCTCAAGGTGGAAGCGTCGAAGTTCACCGAGGTGGGCTACGTGGGGCGGGATGTGGACTCCATCATCCGGGATCTCACAGACATCGCCGTCAACATGGTCAAAGGGGAACGGACGGCTGCGGTGGCAGTGCGAGCGGCCGAGCTGGCCGAGGACCGACTCCTCGATCTTCTCATCCCCCCGAGTCGGGGAGGCGGTCCGCCGATCGGGTTCGAGGCGACCGAGGCCGCTACGCACGACACCCGAGAAAAATTTCGGAAGATGCTCCAGGAGGGGTCGCTGGATCACCGGACCGTCGAGATCGAGGTCCGGGACCGGGCCCTCCCCATGGTCGAAGTCGTCCCGGGGGCAGGCGTGGAGAGATCGGAAGAG
>VRUN01000047.1 GCA_019456075.1 Candidatus Methylomirabilota bacterium | reverse complement strand
TACCCATGTACGGCTGAAGCACTTTAGGAATGGTGACGCTGCCATCGGCCTCCTGGCAGTTTTCAAGAATGGCGGCCCAGGTCCGACCAATGGCGAGACCAGAGCCATTCACAGTATGGATGAATTCTGCCTTCGCCCCCTGGGCAGTGCGGTATCGGATGGCGGCCCGCCGCGCCTGAAAGTCCTCGAAGTTGCTGCAGGATGAGACCTCGCGATAGACCATCTGGCTCGGAAACCAGACTTCCAGGTCGTACGTCTTGGCCGCTGCGAAGCCGAGGTCCCCTGTGCACAGCACGACCACCCGGTACGGCAGATCCAGCCGCTTCAAGACCTCTTCGGCATCGGCGGTGAGCTGCTCGAGGGCCTCATATGACTTCGCCGGCTCACTGAACTTCACCAATTCGACCTTGTTGAACTGGTGCTGACGGATGATTCCCCGCGTATCCTTCCCGTACGAGCCGGCCTCGCGTCGGAAGCAGGGCGTGCAGGCCACATAATCCAGCGGTACCATCCTCGGCTCCAGAATCTCCTCGCGGTGGATGTTCGTCACCGAGACCTCCGCCGTGGGAATGAGCCAATAGGGGTCATCTGCGATCTTGAAGAGCTCCTGCCCGAATTTGGGCAGCTGGCCGGTCCCCGTCATGCTCTCCCCGCTCACCAAAATGGGGGGGAGCACCTCGGTGTAGCCGTGCTCCCGCACGTGCAGATCGAGCATGAAGTTGATGAGCGCCCGCTCCATGAGGGCTCCTTCTCCCTTCAAGAGCGGAAAGCGGGTTCCGGCGATCCGGGCGGCTCGCGCAAGATCCAGGATCCTCAGGTCCTCTCCGATCTCCCAGTGGGGTTTCGGCTCCCAATCAAAGGTTCGCGGTGTGCCCCAGCGTCGGACCTCTACATTCTCTTCGGGGTTCTTTCCGGCCGGAACGGAGGCATGCGGCAAATTCGGCAGCACGAGCAACAGGTCGTTCAGTTCTTGTTCGACCACCTGCAGGCGGTCCTCACCCTCCTTGAGCGCGCTCGAAATTTCCCGGCTTCTCACCACGAGGTCCAGGGATTCCGCCGGCTTGTCCCGCACCTGCCGAGAGAGTGATTTCTTTTCTCGTCGCCGCTGTTCAATGTCGACGACCAGCCGTCGCCGGTCGGCATCAAGCTCCAGGACCTTGTCCAGGTCGAACACCGCTCCCCGCTGGGCGAGCTTTTCCCGGATGAGGCCTGCATTCTCTCGAATGACCTTGAGGTCCAGCACGGCCTGGGCCCTCACTCTTCCCCTGGCTCTTCTTCGGGCTCGCCTTCGGGAGCCTCAGGCCCCTCGGGCGCGGCCACGTCCCCCTCCTCGATCACGAGGGTCGTCACCGCGGCCACGCGATCCTTGGGTTCCAGGCCCTGGAGTTTTACCCCCTGCGCCGCCCGGCCCGTATCACGGATGTCTCCGACCCGCAGCCGGGTGATCTTCCCCTCCTGGGAGATCATCATGATCCCATCCTCATCTCGGACCTGTTTAATCCCCACGACCGGGCCGTTTTTGTCGGTCACGCGGAGGTTGATGATTCCCTTACCGCCCCGCCCCTGGACCCGGTACTCGGACGCATCCGTCCGCTTGCCGAATCCCCGCTCGGTGACCGTCAGGATCTGCACCCCGTCAGAGACGATTTCCATTCCGACCACCTGATCTCCGGACGTCAGGCTGATCCCCGTGACGCCCCGGGCTGCCCGGCCCATCGGCCGGGCATCCTCTTCCCGGAATCGGATTGCCATCCCTTTTCGGGTCCCCAGGAAGATCTCGTTCGTGCCCCGCGTCATGGCGACCCCGATCAGCTCGTCCCCTTCGTCCAGGGAAAGTCCAATGATCCCCCCCGCACGCGGATGGGCATAGGCGTTCAGCTCTGTCTTTTTCACCACGCCGCGCTTGGTCCCCATGACCAGGAATCGGTCCACCTCGAACTGGCGGATCGGGATCATGGTGGTCACATGCTCTTGCGCCTGCAGCTGCAAGAAATTGGCGATGGCCTTGCCCCGGGCCGCCCGCCCGAGCTGAGGGATCTCATGCACCTTGAGCCAGTGCACGCGAGCCAAATTGGTGAAGAGGAGAATGTAGCTGTGGGTGCTGGCCACAAAGAGGTGTTCGACGTAATCCTCCTCCTTTGTGGCCATCCCGGTCATTCCCTTTCCCCCGCGCCGCTGGGCCCGGTAGACGGTGAGCGGACTGCGCTTGATGTAGCCGGTGTGGGTGATGGTGATCACCATCTCCTCGTCGGCCACCATATCTTCGAAGCTGATCTCTGCAGCTTCCTCGAGAATCTCCGTCCGCCGAGGATCACCATACGTCTCCTTCAGCGCCAACAGCTCTTCCTTGACGATCTGCCGCACGAGCCCCTCGCTCTGCAGGATCGCCTGAAACCGCGCGATGGCCTGGAGGGCTTCTTGGTATTCCTCTTGGATCTTTTGCCGCTCAAGTTGCGTCAGTCGCTGCAACCTGAGATCCAAGATCGCCTGGGCCTGCGTCGGCGTCATAGTAAAGCGCTGGATCAGGCCCGTTCGGGCGTCCTCCACGGTGCGGGAGCGTCGGATGAGGGCGATCACTTCATCGAGGTGCTCCAGCGCGATCCGGTACCCCTCCAAGATGTGGACCCGCTCCTCCGCCTTCCTGAGGTCGAAGCGGGTTCGGCGCAGGACCACGGTCCGGCGGTGGTCAATGAAGACCTCGAGCAGCTGCTTCAGCGTGCACACCCTCGGCTGATTCTCGACCAAACCCAACATGATGACGCCAAAGGTGGACTGCATGGGGGTCAGCTTGTACAGCTGATTCAAGATCGGCCGGGGGGCCTCGTCCTTCTTCAGTTCCAGCACGATGCGCATCCCTTCCCGGTCCGACTCATCGCGCAGATCGCTGATCCCTTCCAGCCGCCGATCCCGTACCAGCTCGGCAATCCGCTCGATGAGCTTAGCCTTATTCACCTGATAGGGGAGTTCCGTGATGATGATGCTCTCGCGCCCCCCCTTGGCCTTCTCCACGAAGGCCTTGCCGCGCATCTGGATCAGGCCCCGCCCGGTCCGATAAGCCTCGAGGATCCCGGTCCGCCCGTTGATGGAGGCCGCCGTGGGGAAGTCGGGGCCCGGCACGGCCTTCATCAGCTCCTCCAGCGACACCTCCCGGTTCTCCAGCTGAAGGATGAGCGCATCCACGACCTCGCCAAGGTTGTGGGGCGGGATGTTCGTGGCCATGCCGACGGCGATCCCTGAGGATCCGTTGACGAGGAGATTGGGGAGCGCGGCCGGGAGGAGGGTCGGCTCTTGGAGGGTATCGTCGAAGTTGGGGACGAAGTCCACCGTCTCCTTGTCGATATCCCGGAGCATCTCCTGGGCGATGCGGGCCAGCCGGACCTCGGTGTAGCGCATCGCTGCCGCCGCATCCCCGTCCACCGACCCGAAGTTCCCCTGCCCGTGGATCAACGGATACCGCATGGAGAAAACTTGCACCAGGCGGACGATCGTATCGTAGACCGCGGTATCGCCGTGGGGGTGATACTTCCCCAAGACCTCTCCCACCACGCGGGCTGCCTTCTTGTGTGGACGATTGAAGACGAGCCCCAGCTCCTGCATGGCGTAGAGCACGCGCCGATGCACCGGCTTGAGTCCGTCGCGGACATCGGGCAAGGCCCGGCCGACGATGACGCTCATCGCGTAGTCGAGGTAGGATCGTCGCATCTCCTCGTGGATGTCGGTTGGCCTGACCTCGCCGATCCGCGGCTGTTCGGTCCGATCCTCCGGCACGGTGCCTCCCTTCGCCTACCTAGTCCGTCGATTTATGAGTTGTGTGGCAAACGAAGCCCTCAGGGCTAGTGCTGGGTGGGCAAAATCTCTGATGGTATTCACAAGAATACGTAACGGTATCTGCGAATCGAAGCACTAGATGTCCAGATTCCTGACCTCGAGCGCGTGCTCCTCGATAAATCGCCGCCTGGGCTCCACCTGCTCGCCCATCAGCGTGGTAAAGATGCGCTCCGCAGCCAGGGCATCCCGCACGGTCACCCGTAAGAGGGTTCGCATCTCCGGGTTCATGGTGGTCTCCCATAGCTGCTCCGCGTTCATCTCGCCGAGCCCCTTGTACCGTTGAATGGACATCCCCTTCTTCGCCAATGCCAGGGCTGTGTCGTGCAGCTCTCGCCAGGAGGTCACTTCTACCGTTTCTCCCTCGGCATCAATCCGGAAGGGTGGTGACCCCAAGCCCTTCAGGGCGCCCGTCGCTTCCTCCAGCTCGCGATACTCAACCGATCCCACCAGGCCCTGGTCGATGAGGCACCGTCCCAGCGCTCCCCCGTTGCCCAGGTTGACTAGCAGGCGATGCGCCTCCTGATCCTCGTCCCACTCCAGTTCGCCATCGGCCCGGGCGTTGTCCTCGGTCTTGGCCCGCAGCGTTTTCAGCAGCCGCTCGAGCAGCCGTGTCACCTTGGCCTGATCCTTGAGGCCACCCCGCTCAATGCCCCCGATCTCGATCAGGGCTTCGACGACATCCGGGTTGCGCCCTCGACGCTCGAGCACGCGCCGGCACTGCTGCCACGCCGCCATCTTGCGCAGGAAGCCGATCAGCCGCTGTCCACTCCAGACCGCTCCGTCCGCGCCCGCCCGAACTTTGAATGCCTCGGAGACCGCCTCGAGGAGAAATTCCTCCATGGCCCGATCGTCCTTCAGGTAGCGCTCCTTCTTGCCCCGCTTGACCTTGTAGAGCGGCGGCTGGGCAATATACAAGTACCCCTCTTCCACCACCGGCCTCAGATGCCGGAAGAAGAAGGTGAGGAGCAGCGTCCGGATGTGCTCCCCGTCCACATCGGCATCGGTCATGATGATCGTCCGGTGGTACCGGAGTCGGCCAAGGTCGAACTCGGGTTGAATCCCCGCACCCAGGGCTGAGATCAGGACCCGGATCTCTGCCGAGGAGAGCACCTTGTCGATCCGGGCGCGCTCGGTGTTCAGGATCTTGCCCCTCAGGGGAAGGATGGCCTGAAACCGCCGATCTCGCCCCTGCTTGGCCGTCCCGCCTGCCGAGTCCCCCTCCACGAGAAAGAGCTCGCACAGGGCCGGGTCCTTTTCAGAACAATCGGCGAGTTTTCCCGGCAGGTCGTCATCGCCAAGAGGTCCCTTACGTCGAGCAAGCTCCTTCGCCCTCCGGGCTGCCTCCCTGGCCCGAGCCGCATCAGCTGCCTTTTCCACGATCCGGCGGCCGATGCCGGGGTTCTCCTCCAGGAATTCGCCCAGTTTCTCGTTTACAACCGTCTCCACCAGGCCCTTCATATCGGGGTTGTTGAGCCTGGCCTTGGTCTGCCCCTCAAACTGCGGGTTCGTGAGCTTGACGCTGATCACGGCAGTGAGTCCCTCCCGGATATCATCTCCGGTGAGGCTCGCCTTCAGGTTCTTGAGAAGGTCCCGGCCCGAAGCATAGCTGTTGATCGTGCGGGTCAGGGCTGATCGGAACCCGATCAGATGGGTGCCGCCGTCATGCGTGTTGATGTTGTTAGCAAAGGAGAAAACGGTCTCGGCGTAGCCGTCGTTATACTGAATGGCGACCTCGACCATATTCCCGTTTCGTGTCTCCTCGATGTAGATCGGCCTGGGATGCAGTACGGATTTATTCTCGTTTAGCAGCTCAACAAAGGCCTTGATTCCGCCGGTATAATAGAACTCCCGCGTCTCGTCAACTCGCTCGTCGGTCAGGACAATCCGGAGCCCCTTGTTCAGGAAGGCCATCTCGCGGAGCCGGTTGCTTAGCGTATCCAGGCTGAAGGTCCGCTCTTCAAAGATTTCGCTGTCCGGAAGAAAGGTAATCCGCGTTCTGTTCTTGCGGGCCTTTCCGATCTCCTCAATGTCCCCTGTCGGCTTCCCCCGCTCGTACCGCTGGAGATATTTCTTTCCCTCGCGCCAGATCTCCACGTCGAGCGACTCGGACAGGGCGTTTACGACCGAAACGCCCACGCCGTGCAGGCCGCCAGCAACTTTGTACGCAGAGCTGTCAAACTTGCCGCCGGCGTGCAGGGTGGTGAGCACCACCTCTACTGCGGGGCGCCCCGTGGGCTCGTGGACAGTTACGGGGATTCCGCGACCGTTGTCTATTACCGTGACACTGTTGTCGAGGTGGATCGTCGCCTCGATCTGATCACAGAAGCCCGCCAAGGCCTCGTCGACGCTGTTGTCCACCACCTCATACACCAAATGGTGAAGTCCCTCCGGTCCGGTGCTCCCGATAAACATTGCCGGACGCAGGCGCACAGCCTCGAGTCCTTCGAGAACCTTGATCTGCTCTGCGTCGTAGCTCGCCGTCTCTTGGGGCTCGCGCCGCTCTTCTGCCATTGTGCTCAACACCCCCTTACGTGATGGATCCCCCCGCCGGGGTCTGCCAAAAAAAATCCCCCCGCCCCCCTCTTCGGTGACCCCCGGGATTCGCAGAGGCGGAAGGATGAAGGGATCAGATCCGCATGGGCATGATTACGCAGCTAAATCCCTCCCCCTTCTTGGGCTCGAACAGGGCGGGCGAGAGAGGATCGTGGATGTGCATAGAGACCTCGGTTTCATCTACCACACCCAAGAAATCCAGAAGATACCTGACGCTGAATCCGACGGTGGTCTCTGGCCCCCGATACTCCATCGAGAGCTCCTCTTTGGCCTCGCCCAGATCAATATTCTTGCACGAGATAAGGAGTCGGTCAGCCTTGAGTTCCAATACCGTTGGCGTCGCGCGATCCCCGGAAATGGTCGAGGCGCGGCGCAGTGCGCCGAGCAGGTCCTCCCGGCGGAGAAGTGCGCCCGGGCCACTCGGAGACGGCAGGACTTGCTCGTAATTGGGGAATTGCCCCTCAATCAGTCGGGTGATCAAGCGGCTCCCATTTAAGAGAAAAGCGATCTGGTGATCCAGGGGGACTAACCGGACGTCGCCCGTCTCTTCCTTGAGCATCTTTCCGAGCTCCGCGAGCGCCTTCCGCGGGATGATGGCCTCAATGGCCCCTCCCGCTTTCGCCGCGTGGATGGGGGCCTTCACCAGTGAGAGCCGATGACCATCGGTGGCCACCATAGAGAGCTCGCCCTCTGCCGCCTGGAGTAGGGCCCCGGTCAGGGTCGGCCGAGTCTGATCTGTGGAGACGGCGAAGAGGGTCTTGGGAATCATTGTACGAAGTGTCTCAGCGGCGATAGTAATCCCCGCGCCTTCAGGAATGTGAGGGAGGGCAGGAAACTCCTCAGGTGTGATCCCCTTGAGGCGGAAAGAAGATTTTGCGCAAACAATTTGCACATTCTGTCCCTCTTCCCATCGCAAATCGATAGGGGCATCGGGAAGCTCCCGCACAATCTCGTAGAGCTTCTTTCCGGAGATGGCAACCGCCCCTTCCTGTTTGACCTCCCCAAAGAGGGATGTCTGCATACTGACATCGAGGTCGGTGCCCGACAGGGTAATTGTGTTTCCCTTTGCTTCAAGGAGCAGGTGTGAAAGAATCGGGATAGTTCTCTTTGCTTCAATGACGCCTTGCACCTGGGCTAGAGTGCTCAAGAACGAATTCCGAGCTACTTGAGCATGCATCATTCCCCCCCTATAACTTCAACGAAGCCGACTATTCTTATCTTATGAGAGTAATTAATGTATTGTAGTAGTATATAGTAGGGACTGTGGAAATGTGGAAAGTGAAGCGGAATAAGGGATCGGTCTTTGGAGAGAGAGGAGGACTCTCTGGGGATTGCACCGGAGCAGGCGCCCGGCCACTCCCACCTCCTTATGTGCTCCACAGCTTTCCCCTCTTCCTCCCCTGGGTTATGAACTCCGCCGGCGCACACCCAACACTTCTTCGTTTAGAGCATTGACTTCCCCTGAGGTCGCGCCATCCGCGGCTTCACCGCTGTCCACATGGATCAAGCCGCGTCACGCCTGCGTTTATCCTCTCAACCCCCCCCTAGATGCCCTCAGACAAAGCTTTCGCGGGATGCCAGTTACTCACAAGATTGTCCACACGTGTGGAAAACTATCAAATCCTTTAAAATTATGTACTTATAAGACATAACCACACTAGCAGCCCTTTCCGGTTGGGGACAAGTTGTGCGCCGAAAACCCCACAAAAATTTATAGCATAGGGGCTCCCCAATCACAATCACTTTTTGGCCCCGGCGCCGCACGAATTGCACGTTGGCGATTGACAATTTGGTTGTGGGGGACTACCATGAATCGTTTGTTGAGTTCACGCCATTTAGGGGGAGCCAGCGCGTGAAGCGCACGTATCAACCGAGCCGCGTGAAGCGAAAACGCACGCACGGATTTCGCCTCAGGATGCGGACGAAAGCGGGTCGCCGGATATTAAACCGTCGGCGAGCAAAGGGGCGAAAGCGCCTTGCAGTCTAATAGAGATGTGGTGGTGGCCAGAGATGAGGCAACGTTTTCCGAAGGCGGATCGCATTCGCACGAGCCGTGAGTTCCGGGCCGTGATCCGGGGGGGCGAAAAGGTTTCCTCGCGGGACCTGAGCCTGTTCATCCGCCGCCGCCCCGGCGCGGGAAGCCGCCTTGGCTTGGCCGTCGCCGGTCGTCTCGGTGATGCCGTGGCTCGGAATCGGACAAAGCGACGGCTTCGAGAATATGTCCGCCTCCACCGGGGAGAGATCGCGCGCGCGGTCGACCTGGTCGTCGTGGTGAACCGGGACCTCTCGCGCGTGGATCCCGATACCTTCCGGAAGATTGTGGGGGACCTCTTCAGGCGAGCCGAGCTCTTCCAACGTCTTCCCCCTGAGCATGCAGAAGAATTCGCCCACACCGCTAGCTAAAATTGCCCTGAAACCCATCGCGGTTTATCGGCGGCTTGTTTCTCCGCTTTTCCCTCCCGCCTGCCGGTTTATCCCAACCTGTTCGGCATACGCCGAGGAGGCGATCGCGAGGCACGGCCTGGCGCGGGGCCTGATGCTCGCGACGATGCGGCTGCTCAAATGCCACCCCCGTCACCCCGGAGGATTTGATCCGGTGCGTGAACGGAACCCGATTGGGTTGCCCCGGAGGAGATCGTGAACGGATTGCAGGAGCCTGGCGGCGGGGGAATGGAGCGGCGGGCCATTATGGCCACCGTCCTCGCCCTGATCGTTCTCCTGGTCTATCAAACCTACTTTGCGCCGACCCCTCTGCCGCCCACGGAGCCGGAAAGGGCGGAGGTCGAAGAGACGGCAGCCCCCGCTGTGCCGGAGGCCGCCCTTCCCTCTGCTGTTCCCAAAGCCCTCCCGCCCGCGGCCAAGGCCTCGCGGCGGAAGGCGGAGCCTCTCAGGCGGGGGAAACGCGAAGAGGAGATTGTTCTGGAAACCGATCTGCTCAAGGTAACGCTGACCAACCGAGGGGGCGGGGTTCGGAGCTGGCAGCTCAAGAAATATGAAGAGCCGACCGGCCTCGTGGACCTTGTGGGACCCATTCCGGACGGGGGAACCCCGCTTTCCCTTACCGCCTGGCTCCGGGGAGGCGAGGGGGCTAAGGGGCTTTATCGGATCCTGGAGCGCCCCACGGACGACCGCAGCAAGCCCCAGCGGGTCGTGATGGAGTTTCAGGAGGCCAGCGGGACCGTATTAGAGAAGACAGTGGTGCTCTATCCGGGGCGGTACCTCGCCGATGTCACGATTCGAGTGAAGAACCTGGGGGCGGGGACCGCGCAGGACTCCCTTCAGCTCCAGTGGGGCCCCGCGTTCAGTCTCGGAGGGGAGACCCCAAACTCAATAGCGGCCTCGCCGGTTGCCTGGATAGAGGGCAGCCTCGTCAGTCCCAACATGGAAGAGGTGGAGGAGGAGCTTACCCAACCAGGAACCGCCACGTGGACAGCCCTTCAGGACAAGTACTTCGCCGTGGTGCTCATCCCCGATGAGCCCAAGACTTCGAGTCTCGTCGCAAAGGATGCAGAGGACAGGCCGATTGTGGGTCTTCTTTACCCGGCAAAGAAAATACCCGCGGGACGGGAGGCAACGACAGAGCTCAAACTCTATGCCGGGCCCAAGGAGATCACGAGACTCCGCGATGCAGGCCACGAACTGCGGGAGCTCATCAGCCTCGGCTGGTTCGATTTTTTGGCCCGGCCCGCCCTCTATTTCCTCCGGTTCCTCAATGACTTCGTCAATAATTACGGCGTGGCCATCATCATTATCACGGTCCTCCAGAAGGCCATCTTTTACCCCCTGACCCAAAAGAGCCACAAGTCGA
Source organism: Candidatus Methylomirabilota bacterium (assembly GCA_019456075.1). GTDB lineage: Bacteria > Methylomirabilota > Methylomirabilia > Methylomirabilales > CSP1-5 > CSP1-5. The sequence continues at coordinate 5,763 of VRUN01000047.1, read as the reverse complement.
TGCAGGCGATGCAGACGCTTCAGCCAAGGATCCAGGCCATCAAGGATAAGCACAAGAACAATCCCAAGAAGGTGAATGAGGAGACGATGGAGCTGTACAAGCGGCATGGGGTCAACCCCCTCGGCGGGTGTCTCCCCATGATCATCCAGATCCCGATCTTCATCGCCCTGTATAACGCGTTCGCCAGCTCGGTCGAGTTGTGGCACGCCCCCTTTACGTTGTGGATCACCGACCTCTCGTCTCCGGACACCCTTTTTGCCCTTCCGTTCGCTATCCCGTATCTGGGCGAAGGGTTCCCGATGCGAGGCCTCCCCCTGGTCATGGGAATCAGCATGTTTATACAGCAGAAGATGAGCCCCATCACCGGGGATCCCCGCCAAGCACAGATGATGCTCTACCTCATGCCGGTGATGTTTACCTTCATCTTCTGGGGGATGCCGTCGGGCCTGGTGCTGTACTGGTTGGTCAACAACATCCTCCAGATTGGACACCAATACCATATGAATCAAGGGTTTAGCCTTCCAGTCGTGGCTGGAAAGGAAGCAGGATGAACACCCCCCAAACAGCGGATCCGTTTCAGGATACTATCGCGGCGATTGCCACACCTCCGGGAGAGGGGGGGATCGGGATTGTCCGCCTGAGCGGGCCCCAGGCAATGGAGGTGGCTGCCCGCGTCTTCGCTCCTTCCTCGGGGGCCGACCCGCGGGAGCTTGCGAGCCACAGCATCCACCACGGCCACGTCACGGACTCGGCGAGTGGCGCCGTGATAGACGAGGTCCTCCTTCTGCTCATGCGGGCGCCGAGGTCCTACACCGGAGAGGACGTAGTAGAGCTACACGGCCACGGCGGGCGGGTTCCTCTTCAGGCGATCCTGAGTGCGGTCCTGCGCCATGGGGCGAGGCCCGCCTTGCCGGGGGAGTTCACGCGGCGCGCCTTTTTGAACGGCCGACTCGACCTCGCGCAGGCTGAGGCGGTGCTCGACGTCGTTCGGGCAAAGACCGAGGCGGGACTCAGGGCGGCCGTGCGACAGCTTCAGGGTGGACTCTCGGAACAGGTTCAAGGCTTACGAGTGGAACTGCTCTCGGTCGTGGCTGCGCTCGAGGCCTCGGTCGATTTTCCAGAGGAAGGACTCGAGTTCCCAGAAGTCGGAGAGCTCGAAAAGCGGATCTATCGGATCGAGGAAGAGCTTCAGGGGCTGATCCGAAGGGCCATGGAGGGGCGGTTGCTGCGAGAGGGGGCCACCGTAGTTATCGCTGGCCGGCCCAACGTGGGCAAATCGAGCCTCCTCAACGCCCTCCTCGGGAGGGAGCGGGCCATTGTCTCGGTGATTCCGGGGACCACCCGAGACACAGTGGAGGAAGAATTCCAGATCGGAGGGATCCCCGTCCGACTGATCGATACTGCCGGGATTCGACAAGACCCCAGGGACCCGGTGGAGGCGGAGGGACTCCGGCGGACGCGGGGGGCGTTAGAGCAGGCCGATCTTACAATCGTGGTGGTGGACGGCAGCGAGGAAATCACGCCGCTCGACGTGCAGGCCTGGACAGAGCCGCAGGACCCGCGGGTCCTTGTGGTGAACAAAAGCGATCTCCCCGCCGCCCAGCCCACAGCCACCCACCAAGACCGGTTTGGTGTGCCTCCGCTCTTGACCTCAGCCCTGACCGGGCAAGGGGTGGAGGACTTGCGAGCGGAGCTTCGACGGCTGCTCGGCGGCGATGCGGAAGGCGAGGCCATCACGATGGTGGGCCCGAGACATCGGGAGGCACTCGAGCGAGCCGAGAGACAGCTTATCACGGCGCGCAATAGCCTGGGAGAGGGCCTCTCCGCCGAGCTGGTTTCGCTCGACGTCCGGGCGGCGCTCAGCGCCCTGGGCGAGATCCTGGGGGAGACGGTGACCGAGGAGGTGCTGGACCAGGTCTTTCGCGATTTTTGTATCGGGAAGTAGCAGCAGACGCGCCCACGCCAACACGGCGCGGTTCACCGTCGTCATGGGTAGAGGGGAGATAAGCAACGCAGTCAAGGGTGGGCGCTCTCTATGGACGATTCGGGAAAGAGGCAGCTTCGTCGCGGCATAGCCCGACAGGGTCTTTCCGTTACCGACGAGCAAATCGAGCTCCTCATCACATACCTCCGCGAGCTCAAGCGGTGGAATCGGAAGGCGAACCTGGTTGGGTTCCGGACCGATGAGGCGCTGATCCGGCATGGAGTTTTGGAATCGCTGGCCTTCCTCCCGGCAATTCAGGTCCGGCCAGGCCTGCAGATGATAGACATTGGTAGTGGTGCGGGTCTTCCCGGCATTCCCCTCAAGATTGTCGCCCCCGACCTCACGGTCACCCTGGTCGAAGCGACGAGAAAGAAGGTATCTTTTCTGAGGCAGATCTGTCGCCTCCTCCAGCTGCGCGGGACTTCTGTCCTGCAGGACAGGGCGGAGTTTTTGCAGAAGGATCCGGCCCACCGGCACGCCTATGACGTGGTGACCGCTCGGGCCGTGGCGAGGCTGCCAGAGGCGATCACCTTCTGTGCGCCCTTCATGAAGCCCGAAGGCCGGGTGGTCCTCCCCGTAGGGCCGCAATGGCCCAGGGAAGCGGAGACCCTCAGGCGACCCGATCTCAGGATTGAGGGAGTGCTCAACACGAGCGGCGACCGGTACCTGCTTGTCATCATGAAAGCCGGACATGTTTCACGTGAAACAGGGGTCCAGCGACCCGCGGAGGGTGTCACGTGAAACATTTCCCCTTTTCCGGGGTAGGGAGACGTGCTATCTTCCTGGCAATGCTGACGGGAGGGTGCGGGTGGCGCGTGTGATCGCGGTCACCAACCAGAAGGGAGGGGTGGGAAAGACCACCACTGCAGTAAACCTCGCTGCCTGTCTCGCCGCAGCCGAAAAACGTACGGCCCTGGTAGACATTGATCCGCAGGGAAACGCCACCTCAGGATTGGGGATATCCCGGGAGGGACCCGGACCATACATCTATGAGGTCCTGATGGGGGAGGCCAAGGCCTCCGAAGCGCTCTGCGCGGGAGCGATTCCCGCCCTTCAAGTCCTTCCCTCAAACTCCGCCCTTCTCGGGGCAGAAATAGAGCTCGCGGCGGTCGAAGGCCGAGAACAGAGGCTGAAGAAGGCCCTCGAAGAGCTTCTTCCGGATTACACGTATATTCTCGTCGATTGCCCCCCGTCCTTGGGCCTCTTAACCCTGAATGCGCTGACGGCGGCCCACTCCATTCTCGTCCCCCTTCAATGTGAGTATTATGCGCTCGAGGGACTGACCCATCTGTTGACCACGCTGCGCCTCGTTCGCCGTTCGTTCAATCCAGACCTCGAGATCGAGGGGCTTCTCTTTACCATGTATGACGGCCGATTGAGCCTGAACCGGCAGGTGTTGGAGAACGTACGCCGGAATTTTCCTGGACGGGTATTCCAGACCTTGATCCCCAGGAGCATCCGACTCAGCGAGGCGCCGAGCTTCGGCAAGCCGGTCATTTTATACGATTTACGCTCGGCAGGGGCTGAGGCGTACTTGAATCTCGCAAAGGAGGTGATTGATGAAACGACAGGCACTCGGTCGGGGTCTTGAGGCGCTCATACCGGCCCGAAGGGAAGAGCTGGGGATAGTCGAAATCCCCCTGGTGGAAATCCGTCCCAGCCAGTTCCAGCCGAGAAAACGCTTTAATGACAAGAAGCTAGAAGAACTCACCGCCTCAATCCGCGCTCGGGGGGTCCTTTCCCCCGTCATCGTGCGGCAGGCACCGGGCGGCTACGAACTCGTGGCGGGAGAGCGGCGCGTTCGCGCGGCGGAGCGTGCCGGACTCCAGCATGTTCCCGCCGTAGTCCGGGAGATCTCCAACGCAGAGATGCTGGAGGTGGCCCTCATCGAAAACCTCCAGCGAGAAGACCTCAATCCCATTGAGGAGGCAGAGGTCTATCGCCGCCTGACTGAAGAGTTTGGGTTGAGCCAGGAGGACGTGGCCACAAGGGTTGGAAGGGATAGAGCCTCTATTTCCAATACGTTACGCCTTCTCAAGCTGCCACAAAAAGTGCAAGCAGATGTGATCGAAGGGACCCTTTCTGCCGGCCATGGTCGGGCCTTGCTAGCCCTCGAGAGCCGGGACCTTCAGCTCAAGGCGCGCCAAGCGGTGATCGGGGGCGATCTCTCGGTCCGGGCGACGGAACTTTTGGTCAAGCGGCTCAAGGCTACACCGGCGGGTCAGCGCCGGATCCTGAGTCGGCAGGCTCCGGAGCTCGCTCGCGCAGAAGATCAGTTGCGCCGGGCCCTGGCCACGAAGGTCCGGATCGTTCGGACCGGTCGCCGCGGTCGCATCGAAGTCGAGTTCTACTCCGAGGAAGACCTGGACCGCCTCGTCCAAAAAATCTGTAGCCCCTGAGCCATTGGGGAGCGCTATGCGCCCGATATTGCTGGCTACGGGGACAGGGGCCTGGCTTGGCGCGATGGCCTTTCTCAGTTTCGCGGTCGCCCCTACCGCCTTTGCCACCCTCGAGAGCCGCCATCAAGCAGGCGACGTGGTCGCCGCAACCCTGAACATCTTGTACCTGTCCGGGTACCTTCTGGGACCGGTCCTGGTGTTCGTGAGTGTCGTGACCCCCCCGCTCAGGGGGCGGCTTCTGTGGGCGCTTCGGACGATTCTGCTGGTCCTGATGACCCTCTCAACACTCGTCTCTCGGGAGTTCGTGGGGGGCAAGCTGTTGAGCCTGCGCCGCGCCATGGGAGGGATGGTCAATGCTTCCCCCGATGATCCGTTGCGGCTCCTGTTTCAGCAGTGGCATCAGGTCTCTGTCTTCCTGATGCTTTTCAATATCGCCGCCGCCGCCGCGGTCCTCGCGGTGCTCTGCATTGAAGGTTTCGGAAAAGCGCGGCGCTAGCCCCTCGGCTCTTCCCTACGACCCGTGACCGGCACGCGCATGACTCAGGCGCGGGAAGCACACACAAGGGTATGCCCTGCAGAAGAGATCAGCTCTTGGTTCTTGGATTTTCGATTGTTGTGGCGAACCTTGCGGGCTGTGCCTCGGTGGTCCCCGCACAGCTGAAGGAGCGCGTGCGATCGGTTTCGTTCACAAAACTTCAGCAAGCACCCGACTCGTACGCCGGGACACTCGTCCTGTTGGGAGGGGAAGTCTTAGTCGTGAAGCCCCGAGGGGAGGGGATGGAGATCGAGGTCTTGGAGAGACCGCTGGGCTTCCGCGACCGGCCCCGACGAGATCGTCCCCCTCGGGGAAGATTCGCGGTCTTGTTGCGCCCCCAAGAGGGGGATGAGCAGATTGATAAGCTTGGGCCTGGGCGGCTGGTCACGGTGGTGGGAGAAGTGCGGGGGAGCACCACCTCTTCCTCCGACGTGCCCCCTTACAACTTTCCGCTTTTGGTGGCCAGGCATCTCCATGTGTGGCCGCAACCCGTGTTCTCCGGTGGGCCAGAGATCGGGTTTAAGATTCGCGTCCAGGAAAGCATCGGCTTCTAGCTCTATCTGTCGTGACGAGAGTCTCGCCCTCCGGGCCTTGCAACGAGTCCTTACGTTTCTACGAAAACAGGAAACGGCCCGCCTCGTTGACGCCCAGCGCGCGGACGACTGAAACAGGTTTCATCTTCTTCGTCTCGAGTCTCACCTGCAAAAACCCTGCTTGCGTGAGAGCGGCAACCATCTCTTGCCCGATCCGCCGGGTTCACTATTGACGCGACCTCGTAATTTTACGAGTTGCCGGAGGCCGCCCTCCCCTGCTAGGCTGTGTTCCCCGTGGAGGTTCCCGCAGGT
>VRUN01000046.1 GCA_019456075.1 Candidatus Methylomirabilota bacterium | reverse complement strand
CTCCCTCGAAAAGGTTTCTCAACGATGTCTTTTCCACTATCCTCGAAAACAAAACGCCTTCGCGGGCCGTGCTCCGCCCGAGAAGGCGTTTGACTGTTTGGTGCGCCGTCGATTGTGCCAGAGGTGGGCTAGGGGCTATCGCTACCCCGGTTCCATGGCTACGTTAGTCCCTCCAGGGCGATCTCTCAATATGCCCGTGAATATACCCGCCACGGCCTAAAACCGACCCCATACTACCCCACCGCAGCCAATGAGACAAAGAAAAACCCCCCGGCAAATCAGCGATTTACCGAGGGGTTTACAGAAGAATTTCGGCCCCCCATGCCAGTGCGCTACCAGGCTGCGCTACGCCCCGATCTCGGGGGGGGAACTACGATCGATCGAGGAGCACTCCAAGCGCTTCTAGCCCTTCCCGGATCCGCTGGATCTGCTGGAGGAGACCGACCGGCTCCACCTCATCCTGGAGCCGCCGCCTTGCTCCGGCAATGGTGTAACGCCGGTCGTACAAGAGCTGCTTGATCTTCAGAACGACTTCGATATCCCGCTTCCGGTAGAGTCGTTGGCCGGTCCCGCTCTTTTTCGGCTGCAGAACGGGGAACTCCGATTCCCAATACCGAAGAATGTACGGTTGAATTTTGGTAAGACGGGCCACCTCACCGATCCGGAAATACAGCTTATCAGGAATCGGCTCCCTTTGGGGAGACTCTCCGAGCGTCTTTCGCCTTGCCTCCCGCCGTGATGTTGACACGCCTCTCCCCGTCTGGTTCGCCACGCCTTTTATCCTCCAGGGCTATCCCTGGGAGTTCACGGCCTGCTGAAGGGCCTTCCCAGGCTTGAATTTTAGGACCTTGCGTGCAGAAATAGTAATCTCCGATCCAGTCTGCGGATTGCGTCCCTTCCTCGCCCGCTTGGCCCGGACTTGAAACGAGCCGAACCCGACCAACTGGATCTTTTCCCCTTTGCTCATGGCATCCTTCAGGGCTTCAAAGGTTGCCTCCACCGCCTCCATTGCCTGTTTTTTTGTTAGCCCTTTTTCGGCCACGAGTGCTGCGAGGTCTGCTTTCGTCATGGTGCCTCACCTCCTTTCCTGTCGGGCCCACAGAACCGTTTGATAAGAAGGCATTCAGCGTTTGACAATGATCGGTTCGAACCCCTTTCCTTTGAGTGACTCGAGCGCCTTCAGAGCCTCCGCACGGTTTTCATACTTTCCTACCCGGACCTGGTGCACGGGGGTGGAGGTAGGCTCGGAGACGATCTTGGCGGCGTAGTTCTTCGTCTGCAGATTGTGAGCCAAATCGATGGCTTCGTTCAGGCGAAGGAACGACCCGACCTCTGGAGCGAACTTGCCCTCCTTGGTCTTGACCACCTTCGATGGATACCCATCAACGTTGAGTTTCCGTGCGGCCTGCTCCGCTTCCTCACGGCTGCCAAACTCCCCCCCATAGACTCGATGGTGGGTGATAGAGGCAGTCATCTTACGCACGACCGGAGTATATCCGAGTTCTCCCAGTTTTTTTTCGAGGGAAAGGGCATTTTTCTCACGGACCAGAGAGGCAACCTGGAGCGAGTACCGCTTCTCCAGGCTCTCCTCGGGTTTCGTCAGCATGGCCAGTGCCTTTGGGGCGGGTTTCTCCACCTTGGGCTGCGCTTTTACGGGCGGTTTCTCCGGCTTGGCCCGCGCCTCTGGGGTTGGCTTCTCGGGTTTGGCTCGGGCCTGTAGTAGCGTGGGGCTTGCCTGCGGGGCCTTTTTCGGCCCGACACGCTCTGGGCCTTTCACGCTCACCGGCGCTTTAGCCCGGGGAGCTTCCTGCTTAGGGATCGGCACTGCCCTCTTCTTCTTTTCCGTCTCGGCCACTTTCACGGGTGCGGACGGCTTTACTGGCTGTCTCGTTATCTGAGTAGACTTCACTGGCTCTTCCCGCACCTGGGAAGGTCTGAATGGCGCCTGTTTCTCCTGTGGAGGCCTGGCCGGAACTTGGGTTACTCGTCGTTTTGCTTGCCTTTGCCGGAGGCTGAGGGGCTGGGGTGGGGGGGGTGGGGTCTCGACAAAATACCGCGTATATACATAAAGGCCGCCAGCAAGGACAATGCCCACGATCCCGATAATGAGTAACCGCTTGGCTCCAGGGCTCAGGCCTCCGGGAGAGCCATTGTCTGGCTCGAAGGGGTCCTGGGGGTCCTGGACAAAGTTATACTTTTTCACAGACACTCCTTGAAGGAAGAGCACGCAACCTTGCGTATCATAGCGAGAAACGCGTCCCGTGTCAAACCTTTTCTTTCCCCCCGGTACTCAAATGGAAGGGCCCAAGCGGAAAAATCGGCTCTGGGGGATACTCTAAGCAATTTTTCCTTTAAGGTAGTGGCTATAACTTTCAGTAATCACAGCAGAGACGGTATCTCCGGCGGCGAGGATTTCTTGTGAGAAGTGGATGAGCTGGTTTCTCCGGGTTCGACCGGTGGCGGAGCTACCCTTTTTGGGGTTTGGGCCCTCCTCCACCAAGACCTCTTCGATCCTGCCCAGTCGGCCACGATTCTCCTCGAGCGCAATCTGATCTTGGAGCTGGAGAAGGATATTGATCCGTTCCGTTTTGACATCCTCCGCGACCTGATCGGGGTACGTGGCAGCCGGAGTGAGGGGCCTGGGTGAATACTTGAAGGCATAGAGACTATCATACCTCACCTCCTGGAGGAGGGTCAGGGTTTCCTGAAAGTCCTCTTCGCCCTCTCCGGGAAAACCCACAATCAGATCAGTGCTCAGCGCAATGTCCGGAATCGCCTGCCGGAGTCCTCGCACCTTTGCCAGGTACTCCTCCCGGGTATAGATCCGGCGCATGCGCCCCAGCACCCGATTGGAGCCGGCCTGAACCGGCAGATGTACGTGTTCACAGACACTCTTCAGGTTGGCGATCGCTTCGATGAGATCCGGGGTAAAGTCCTTTGGATGCGAGCTCGTAAAGCGGATCCGGATCTCTCCCCCGGCGAGGGAATCGATGGCTCGGAGAAGGTCAGAAAAGCAGGTGCGGGGTTTCAAATTCTTGCCATACGCGTTGACGGTCTGCCCAAGCAGGGTAATCTCTTTATATCCTTTCGCCAGGAGATCCCGGACCTCGGCCAGGATGTCCTCAGGAGGGCGGCTCCGCTCCGGGCCTCGCGTGTAGGGCACCACACAAAAGGTACACAGATAATTGCAACCCTCCATGATGCTGACCCACGCCTTCACCGTGCTCTCGCGGCGAGGTCGAGGGGAATGGACGTAGAGGGGGAGCGGCTCCTTGGGTCGGGGGAGAAGCGGTTCGGCGGCCCCGCCTTTCAGGAGCTCCGGGATGCGATAGATCATGGCCCCGGGGCCAGCCACCAGATCGAGATAGGGAAAGCGATCCTTGAGCCGAAGCCCCTCCCTCTGGGCCAGGCAACCACACAGGCCAATCTTGAGTTGAGGGTTTCGCGTCTTAAGCTTCTGAAAGGTCCCGAGAAGGCTGTAGACCTTCTGCTCGGCCTTCTCCCGGATACTACAGGTATTGAGCAGGATGAGGTCCGCGTCCTCTGTCGTCTCCGTGAGGTCGAACCCTTCCTGGGCCAAGACGCCCGCGATCTTCTCCGAGTCAGCCTCGTTGGCCTGACAGCCAAAGGTGATCAGCTTCAGCTTTGCCATGTGGTCTCATCCCGGCTCACGGCGCGCTCTCCACCAACATAACACCCTTCAAGATCTCAGTACAGATGACAGCTCACCCAGTGACCCGCGGACACTTCTCGGAGCACCGGCTCTTCCTGGTCACATCGATCAAAGCGTTTTGGGCAGCGCGGGTGGAACCGGCAACCCGATGGAATCTGAACAGGGCTGGGCGGGTCCCCCTCGAGAAAAATTCGCTGCCGCTTCGATTGCGGGTCGACCTCTGGGATTGCGGAAAGGAGAGCCTGCGTATAGGGATGAAGAGGATTCCGGTAGAGTTCGTCGCTATCCGCGAGCTCCACGATCTGCCCCAGGTACATTACCGCGACCCGGTCGCTGATGTGTTTCACCACCCGAAGATCATGGGCAATGAAGAGATAAGTCAAGCCGAGTTGTTCTTGGAGATCCTCGAAGAGGTTGATGATTTGAGCCTGGATCGAGACATCCAGCGCGGATACGGGCTCGTCCGCGATCAGGAACTCGGGCCCCACCGCGAGCGCTCGGGCGATCCCGATCCGCTGGCGTTGCCCGCCGCTGAACTCATGGGGATAGCGACCCATGTGCTCCCGCCCGAGCCCCACCATTTCGAGCAGGTCTACTACCCGATCTGTCTTCTCTTTTCCTCTGGCCAGACGGTGGATGGTGAGCCCCTCTCCAACGATCTCATCTACCGGCATCCGGGGGTCCAGGGAGGAATAGGGATCTTGGAAGACGATCTGCATCCTGCGCCGGAGCTGGCGCATCTCCTCCTTGTTCGTCTCGAAGACAGATGCCTTCCCAAAATAGACCTCCCCGGCAGTCGGCTCGAGCAGTCTGAGGATCAAGCGCGCCATCGTGGATTTTCCGCAACCCGACTCCCCCACAAGACCCATGGTCTCTCCCCGCCGGACCTCAAAGCTCACCCCGTCCACCGCTCGAACTTCGGCCCCCTCCCCGAACCAGATCCCTCTCTTCAGGGGGAAGTACTTCTTCAGATTTTTCACCACAAGGAGGGGTTCCATCGCTCGTCACCCTGCCAAGATGCACCGGGCCGAGTGCCCCGGTCGGATTTCCCGAAGCTCCGGCTCCGTGGGCCAACACTGTTCCACCACCTTGGGGCACCGGGGAGCGAACTTGCATCCCGTGGGGAGCTCGAGAAGGTTGGGGACCAGGCCGGGGATTGCCCTCAAGCGTCGCCGCGCCTTTCCAGTCTCCAGTCTGGGCAGCGATTCCATCAGCCCCTGGGTATAGGGATGAAGAGGGTTATCGAAGAGTTCTTTCACAGAGGCCTCTTCCACCACCCGACCCGCGTACATGACCACGACCCGGTCGGCAGTCTCCGCGATCACTCCAAGATCATGCGTGATGAGCATCACGGCCATCTTCATCTCCTCTTGGAGACCGAGGAGCAACTCGAGAATCTGCGCCTGAATGGTCACATCGAGGGCTGTGGTGGGCTCGTCTGCAATGAGCAGCTTCGGACGCAAGGCGAGCGCTATGGCAATCATTACCCGCTGACGCATGCCCCCTGAGAGCTGGTGGGGATACTCTCTGGCCCGCCGGGCGGGGTCGGAAATTTTGACCCGCTTCAGTACTTCAACGGCCTGATCCCATGCCTCTCGCCTGGAAACCTTTTGGTGCTGTCGAATCCCTTCCGCCACCTGCTCCCCCACGGTGAAGACCGGATTCAAGGAAGTCATGGGCTCCTGAAAGATCATTGAGATCGCACAGCCACGGATCTTGCGAATTTCCTCTTCTGGCAGGCGTACCAGGTCACGCCCCTCAAAGGAAATCGTGCCACCCACGATCCTCCCCGGGGGGTCGGGAACTAACCGGAGGATGGAGAGCGCGGTCACGGTCTTGCCGCAGCCCGACTCCCCGACGAGGCCGAGCATCTCACCCGGCCGGACACTTAGGGTGACGCCATCCACCGCCCGCACCACTCCTTCTTCTGTGAAGAAGTGGGTCTGAAGTCCATCAACTGTCAAAATGCTGCCGTTCCTCACAATCGGCTAGGACCTCAGACGGGGGTCGAGGATGTCACGAAGACCATCTCCGAGCACGTGGAACCCGAGAACGGTACACGTGATGGCCAGACCCGGGAAAATGCACAGCCAAGGCTTGACGGTGAGATAAACGGCACCCTCGGCGAGGAGAGATCCCCAGCTTACCGTGGGAGGCTGGACCCCAAGTCCCAGGAAGCCGAGGCCCGCCTCCGAGAGGATATTGGAGGCGACCCCAAAGGTCATCGCCACCAGGATCGGGGCCAGGCAGTTGGGGAGGAGATGCCGAAAGATGATTCTCCCCCTCCCTGCTCCCAGCACCACAGTGGCGGCGATATGTTCTGCCTCCCGCAGACTAAGGACCTGCCCCCGCACCAGTCGAGCTACCGTCGTCCAGCGGACGGCCGTGAGAACGATAATCACACTGAGGAGTCCCGGCCTCTCCAGAACCGCAGTCAACGCAATGGCCAGGACGAGCGCGGGGAAGGCCATTACGGCATCGGTAATACGCATTAAAATGGCGTCCATCCTACCACCGAAATACCCGGCAAACAAGCCGATTGTGGCCCCGACCGGGGTCACCACCAGCTCCACAAGAACTCCAACAAGGAGGGACACCCGTGCCCCGTACAGGATTCGACTCAGCAGATCTCGACCCAACAGGTCCGTTCCCAGCCAGTAGTCTGGCCGAGGGGAAAGGAGACTGAAGGCCTGCAACCCTTCGGGGATCTGGTACGGGTCATGGGGCGCCAGCAGGGGAGCCAGGAGGCCAATCAGACCAAAGAAGGCGAGGAGCACGGACCCGAGGAGAATTCCGAGGTGCCACTGCCGCCACGCCGTCAAGCGCCTCCCGTAAGATCTCACCTTTGCATATTGGCGTTCGGACATAGGACTTATCGCTTCGTCAACTCGACTCGGGGGTCTATCGCCGCGTAGGCCAGATCGACAAGGAAATTCGCCCCCAGGTAGATGAGAGCAAAGAGAAGCGTGGCCCCTAAAACCACCGGGATGTCGCGATTCCCCAGCGCAGACACCAGCAGCCGGCCAAGTCCTGGCCAGGCAAAGACCATCTCGGTCAAGGGGGCACCCGCGAGGAGTTCTGCCAGACCGATCCCAGCCAAGGTGAGAACCGGCAAGATCGCATTGCGAAGGGCATGCTTGAGGATGACGACTCTTTCTCTGAGACCCTTGGCCCGTGCAGTCTGGACATACTCTTGGCGGAGTACCTCGAGAAGAGCGCTCCGCGTCATGCGGGCGATGTACCCAGCCTGAAGCGCCCCGAGCGTGAGTGCGGGCAGGACAAGGTGTGTAAAGCCCCCATCACCGTACCCTGAGATCGGGAACCACCCTAGCCAGACACCGAAGAGGAGAATGAGCATCATTCCAAGCCAGAAGACAGGCGTCGAGATCCCGAGGAGCGAGAGGGTCATTATGAGTAAATCCCATAATGTGTTATGTCGCACCGCAGCAATGGTTCCGGCTATCCCGCCGACGAGCAGGGCAACCACCATCGCCGCAAAAGCCAGGCGCACCGTAGCCGGGAGCCGTTCGGCAAGGACGCGGCTGACGGGTCGCCTTTGCCTGTAGGAGTATCCCAAATCCCCGACCAGCAGCTTCCCCATATACAGGGTATACTGGTTCCAGAGTGGCTTATCGAGGCCGTACTCCGTGCGAATTCTGGCGGCTATTTCGGGATCCGATCGCTGACCCATCATGGCCCGGACCGGATCGCCGAGCCCGACGTGAATCAAGAGGAAGGTAATAAGCGTCACCCCAAAGAGAACCGGGACTACCTGGCGGCACCTGCTCAGGACGTACCTGCCCATCGTCTCGCTCCGGAAATTCTCTTTTTACCCGGCCCGTGTTGACCTGCTGTTTTGACGGTCCATAGCTCGGCCCCACCGAGCGTGGAGGGTTCTATTTCCCGTCTCCGTGGCGTACTGGAACTGCAGATACGGGGCAGTTATGTTAAAGTAACACTTGAGAGGATGGATTGTATTTTCAAACAGGAAGGGAGAAATGTGGGGAATCCTCACACCTGTCCCGATATGGCGTGGGCTTTGGGAATCACCAAGAGGTGCCCGTCATTCACCGAGCTGATATCCATGAAGGCAAGAGTCTTGGCGTCCTCGCAGACACGGGTTGGCGGGATCTGCCCGTCCCGGATCTGACAAAAGAGGCACTCCACGGTTTCACCTCCGGAAACGCCCACCGGCGAAGGATCTGTCGAAGTTTTTCTGTGTCAAGGTGTCTCTTCGAAGGAACCCAGGAACTCTTCAGCCTGTAAGATCGTCGAGGCGACATCCTTGAGGTTTGTTCGCTTGCGCCGACTCTTTTGCTGCATCCGCCGGAACGCTTCTGCCTCAGAAAGCTGCAGGCGCTTCATGAGGACACCTTTGGCCTGCTCAACCAGTTTCCTGGTCTCCAACGCCTCCTTGAGATCGCTCACCTCTTGGCGTAGGGCATCCAGTTCCTTGAAGCGGGCTAAGGCCACTTCAATTGTGGAGCGAAGATGTGCTCCCCCCACCGGCTTCAACAGATAGGCCATGGCCCCGGCCTCTCCAGCTCGTCGGACAAAGTCTTCGTCAGCGTAGGCAGTCAGCAAGACGATGGGGATGGTCCCTTCCGCCAGGATGGTGCGGGCCGCCTCGATCCCGTCCATGCCGGGGATCCTGATGTCCATAATGATCAGGTCCGGCTGTAGGCTCGACGCGAGCCCCACAGCCTCCTGCCCGTCCTTTGCTAACCCCACGACTTGGTGGCCGATGTCTTCCAGTTGACCCTTCAGGCCGGCCGCCACAAGCCCTTCGTCCTCAACGACGAGAACCCTGAGATTCCGTACGGTTTGCGTCGGCGTCATTTCAAAGCCCCGATACCGGCGCGGCCATCGTCCCGAAAAAGCCATGTGTTCAGCCCGACACAGAACATCTTCTAACCCTCTGCCCGTTTGGGCCTGGGGAACCGGATGGTTGCTACGGCCCCTTTCTCATTTTCAAGGTGAAACTGTCCGCGGAGGTCGGTCTCGACTAACGAGGTGACGATTTCCAGTCCTACCCCTTTCCTTACCCCCCCGTCCTCGGTGGCCGGGATCCCTACACCATTGTCTCTCACCTCCAACAGGATCTCTCCTCCTTCCTGCATAACCTGAACCTGGATGTGCCCCGCGTCGCCGGACGGGAAGGCGTGTATTAAAGCGTTGGTGATCAGTTCGTTGGCGGCCAAGGCTAAGGAGGCGAGCAAATTGGGAGGAAGTCTGAGGGGGGGGGCGTCAACAGTGATCGTCACATTCTCCTCCCAGCTAAACCCTCGCACTGCAGCCTTGGCCACGTCCTCGACCAACTTTTTGAGATCCAGCGCCCTGAATTCATCCTGGGCTAAGAGGTCGTGAATCGCGGCCAATCTCTGTGCGCGATCGATGCAGGCCTTGAGGGCCTCTTCGGCTGTCCACTGCCTCTTCCGACCGAGCTCCATGGAGAGGAGCCCAACAATCGTCGCCAGGTTGTTCCGGACCCGATGGTTCAGTTCCCGAAGCAGCAGGGCCTTGGCTTCAGCATCCTTCTTCGTCTGGGCATAGAGGGAGGCGTTGTCGCTGGCGGTCGCGACCACCGAGGCTGCCGACGAGAGGAAGGAGATTCCCCTCTCCGTGAAGCGGCCGGGCATGGCGCTGGCCAAAGTGATGTGGCCGATGACCGCCCCCTTCGCCTTCAGGGGAACACATATCAAGGATTCGATGCCACCGAGGATGGTTGCTAAAGAGGAGAGACGGTGTTGCTCCGAAAGGTGATCCACTAACACCGGGCCCCCTCCCTCTGCTGCCTTGCCCGTGATCCACTCCCCCACCTCACTCTGGATCATCGCTTGGATCTTCTCAGGCGGCACCTGGGGATGGGCACGGAGGACGAGCCCGCCCGATCTTTGATCGACAATAGAGATCACAGCGAGGTCGACGCCAACCAGTTCTTTGACCTTGACGAGAGCCAACTCGAGGACGTCTTCCAGCTCCAGGGTGGAGTCGAGCTGGCGGCTCAGCTCGTGGAGTACCTCAAGCTCAGACTCTGCCCGCGTGCGATCAGCGATTTCCCTCTGCAGCACTTCGTTGGCCTGTGCGAGTTGCGCGGTCCGTTCCTGAACCCATATTTCTGCCTTCTCATGTGCTTTTTCGACAGCCCTTTGTGCGCGCTCGCGCTCGGCGATCTCTGTCTGCAGGACTTCGTTGGCCCGCCCTAGCTCAAAGGTGCTCTCTTCCGCTCGCCTGAAAAGGTGATACATGCTGATCAGCAAACCTATGAGGACAAAGGTGTAGCTGGCCTTCTTGAGGAGGTGGGCGGCGTCGAACATCCCGTCGAACACCTGGCCCGAAAACGTCATAAACATCGCCTGGCCGGTAATGGCGAGGATGAGAGCAAGCACCAGCCAATGCTCAAAATCGTCGTATCTCCAGTGCCCTTTCCGCAAGTACCCGACAAAGGCCAAGAGAAAGATGCCGGCGGGAATGAGCTCTTCCGGGCGGGACAGGACGATCGCAGGGGAATATACCTCTGGCAGTGAGAAGAACGAAAAGACGAGAAAACTTGGCAGGATCAACAGGCTGCCGGTCACGTACATCATGCTTCGCCTGACTCTCCTCCGCGCTCTCATCCTTACCTCTCTCCGCCATGCCACCAAGCTGAGCCACAAGCAGACGGACAAGAACACGCGTGAGGCGATCCAGCTCCACGGGACGAGCGATGGAAGAATCGAAGGAAAAAGGTCTGCAAACCAGGGGGAGGTGACGATCGCGTGATATCCGTCCAGCAACCCCGTGCCCAAGAAGCCGACGCCGATGAAGAGATAGGGGTTTGTTTTCTTGCTGTAAAAGCGCACCAGCGCGATGACACCGACAAGCAACGCCAGGAAAATGGCGGTGGCCTCCATGAGCGCATGGAGCTCGGTACTGCCCTGCCAAGTAGAATCCCGCAGAAGCAGATGGACATTCCAGAGGCCGACAAAGAACGCGACGTACGTCACCGCCCTGCAGATTGGAGTGTCATCCCGCATCGTCACCTGGCTGTGTTTTCTGTCTCCGGCCAATGCCTTCAAAATTTCCCCTCTCCGGTCCCGCGAGCATCGGAAGGCCTCAAGCCACTGGATCCGGGACCCGCCGGGTCTGCCGAAGCCGTGCGCTAGGATACCATGATCTGGCGAATCAACTCCAGGGTTTGAAGAACCCCCTCCCGCGAGACGTCCTTGTGGGTGAGACACCGAATGGAGTCGGCAGAAATCTGATGCACGAGTATCCGGCCCTCGCGGAGCTTCTGGGTTAGCATTGAGGCGCTCACATCGGGGCGCCGGACCGCGAAAATCACGATATTCGTCTGGACCTGCTTCAAGTCTATCTCGACTCCGTCGATCTGGGCCAGACCGTTGGCGAGGAGCCGGGCGTTTTTGTGATCCTCTGCCAGCCGGTCCACCATCGTCTCCAGGGCCACGATGCCAGCCGCTGCAATCACGCCCACCTGCCGCATCCCCCCTCCCAAGAGCTTCCGAAATCGCCGAGCCCGCTCAATAAACTCGTGGCCTCCCACCACCAAGGACCCAATCGGGGCGGCGAGGCTTTTGGAAACACAGAACATCACGGAGTCGGCCGGGCGCGCGAACTCCGCCGCCGGAATCCCCATGGCCACGGCGGCATTAAAGATCCGAGCCCCGTCGAGGTGAACGGCAACTCCCGCGTTGTGGGCCACGCGAGAGATATCCTGGAGGAGCGTCGGAGCATAAATCGTTCCCCCTCCCCGGTTCGTAGGACTCTCCAGACAAACGAGCGCGGTTCGGGGAGTATGCAGGCTCTCCGGCCTTATCGTTTCCTGAATCTCCAGGGGGTCCAGAATGCCGTAGGTTCCCCGAAGGGGTCGGGTCAACAGGCCAGCGAGGAAGGCCGGTCCCCCCACTTCAAAGCTGTAAATGTGACATTGTTCTTCCAGGATGACCTCCTCTCCCCTCCTGCCATGGGTCAAGAGGGCTATCTGATTCCCCATGGTCCCGGAGGGGACGAAGAGGGCCGCCTCTTTGCCCAGCCGCTCAGCGGCCAAGGCCTCCAGGCGGTTAACAGTGGGATCCTCCCCATAGACATCATCCCCCACCACGGCCGTTCGCATGGCCTCCCGCATGGTCTCGGTGGGGATGGTCACCGTATCACTTCTCAGGTCTACAAATCGGTCGTCCCGATTCATCGCCCCCCCCACTACTTCTGTAGCCACACCTTGCGCATTTGAACCCAGCCGAGGGTCGGCGCACTGTCCATCACCGAAATCTGTTCCCGGAGGCCCTTGACCCAAGGCTGCACCAGGACCTCGGTGCTGTAATAATGGAGAAAGATCCACGGAGCATCCTCAAGAATAATCTTTTCTGCCTCCCGATAGAGTCGCCTTCGCTCTGCGGAGTCCAGGCTTCCATCCGCCCGGTCCAACAAAATATCCACCTGGGGATTGGCATAGCGGGAGAGGTTCCCCTTGGACCCCATATTGCGACTGTGAAAGAGGACCGTGAGGAAGTTCTCTGGGTCCGGATAGTCCGCCAGCCACCCCAGGCGAAACAACGGTGCATCACCCCTATCCACCAGGTTGAGATAAGCGGGCCAGTCCAACTCTCGCAGCTCGATCGTGACGCCGATGTCTCGAAGCGCCCCCTGGACAAACTCGCCGATCTTCCGGTTGACGAGGCCAGTATTATAATAAAGCGTCAGGGCGGGAAGTCCCCTCCCCTTCTCATACCCCGCCTCGGCCAAGAGTCGCCTGGCCTTCGCTTTGTTGTGGGGGTACCCTTGTAGCTTCGGATTATACGCAAACATGCCCGGGGGGAGGACGGACCGGGCGGGCGCTACCCTCCCCTCGAGGATCACCTTGGCGATGGCCTCCTTGTCCACCACGTAATTGAAGGCCTGCCGCAACGCTCGGTTCCCCCGGAATGGCAACCTCTGAAGGTTAAACTGGATGGCACTAACCCCCAGGGAGGGGTGGGAAACGAGCATCTCGCTGAGCGAGGGATCGTTCTGGACCACCGGAAAGAAACCTGGCGGGATATCGGTGTGATCGAGGAACCCGGCCTTAAACTCTTGAAACCGGGCCATATCATCCGGGATCACCCGAAAGACGATTTCGTCGAGATACGGGGCACCCTGGAAGTAGTCCCGATTCCCCACCAGGACGACCCGATCGTCGTGCCGCCACTCGCCAAATCGAAAAGGCCCGGTCCCCATCGGATGGGTCGAGAACTGGCGTCCCCACCGCTCTACCGCCTCCTGCGGGACCACGCTGGCAGCCGGATAGGTCAGCTGGGCCAGAAAGGGGGCAAAGGGGCGTTCCAAGGTGAGCTGGACTTTCAGCGGCCCCAGGACCCTGATCCCCGTGACCCGGGGAGCCTTCCCTGCCATGAATTCCCGCGCGCCTTGGAGCTTTTCAAGGATCCAAGTACGCTCCGATCGCGTCTTGGGATGGAGGAGGCGTTCGAAGCTATAGCGGAAGTCTTCGGCGGTAACCGTCCGGCCGTTGTGGAACCGCACCCCGGGACGGAGATCAAAGGTGTAGGTTCGCCCATCCCCCGAAATGACCCATCGCCTGGCAATTGCCGGTCGGATCTTCAGGTCCTGATCGAAGGTGACGAGCCCATCGAAAAGTTCGGACGCCACCGTGTGCGAGACGGTATCGGTGATGTGAGCAGGATCCAAGGACGGGGGGTCAGACGGGCCCAGAGCGTGGCGATAGCTTCCTCCGTGGCGCGGTAGGCTCCCCTCTCCTACCAACACTCCTGCCCAGAGGATGCACGTGGCGGCAAAGAAAAGCCGTCGCTTCATTGTTGAGCGAGCGTACGTTAATCTGCCGATGATGCACGCGTCACGGTTTCCCGCAGACCTTTCCCGGGATCCCGCCCTAGCGTGGCGTCACTTGAGTTGCTCGAGGGCCTTGGCCATCCGCTCGAGCCCATCGCGGATCTGCTCCATGCCGAGGCAGTACGAGATCCGAACGTGCTTGTCGCTGCCGAAATCGGCGCCGGGGACCACTGTGACGCGGGCTTCTTGGATGAGGTAGGCCGTCAAATCCGTCGAGCTGCTGATTTTTCGACCCCGGGCAACTTTCTTCCCGTAAAATGCAGACACGTTCGGGAAGGCATAAAACGCCCCCTCCGGCGGGACACAGCGCACCCCCGGTATCCCGTGGAGGCGCTCGAGCAGATACCGGCGGCGCTTTTCGAACTCGCGCCGCATCGATTCGACAGTCTCTCGGGGGCCTAACAGAGCAGCCACGGCGGCCTTCTGGCTGGGGGAGGCAGGGGCCGAGGTTGAGTGGCTCTGCAGATCAATCATGGCCTTGATGATTTCCTTGGGCCCGGCCGCATAGCCTAAACGCCACCCGGTCATGGCGTAGGTTTTGGAGGTCGACCCGACGACAAAGGTGCGTGCCTTGACCTCTTCTCCCAAGGACGCGATGCTGACATGCTTGACCCCATCATAGGTCAGCGCTTCATAGGCCTCATCCGACACGAGGTAGAAATCCTTCTCTACGGCCAATTCAGCGATGGCCTTGAGCTCGTCGAGCTCGATCACCGCGCCGGTCGGATTACACGGGGAATTGAGGATCACAGCTTTGGTACGACGGGTCAAGACTCGCTCGAGGTCTCCCCGTTTCAGCCGAAACCCTTCTTCCTCTCGGGTCGGAGCAAAGACGGGCGTGGCATCTGCCAGGCGGACCTGCTCGGGATAGCTCACCCAATACGGCGCGGGAATGATGACCTCGTCCCTCTTATCGAAGAAGACCATCGCCAAATTATAGAGGGCTTGTTTGGAGCCGCTGCAGGTGACCACCTCATCTTGGGTGTACTCTAGCCCGTTGTCCCGCTTCAGTTTGGCTACCACCGCATCTCGCAGCTCCTCAATCCCTGCCGGAGCCGTATACTTGGTGAATCCGTCCCGGACGGCCCGGATGCCCGCCGCCTTGACGTGTTCCGGTGTATCGAATTCGGGCTCACCCCCTGCGAAGCTGATGACATCGATCCCCTCCGCCTGCATTCGTTTTGCCATAGCGGTAATCGCAAGCGTTGATGAGGGGCTGATGCTCCGGACCCGCCGCGAGAGTGGCATGGATCCCTCCTTACAACCTTCCGGACTTGTACTGGTCGTACTTCTCTCTGAGCATCCGCTCTACGAGCGGAGAAACCAGACCCTTGACCGTGCCTCCGAGGAGGGCGACCTCCTTCACCAGCCGAGAGCTCAAATACGTATAGGCCTCGTGGGGCATCAGGAAGACCGCCTCTATGTCTTCGGCAATGCGGCGATTCATGAGGGCCATCTGGAATTCATATTCGAAGTCTGAAATGGCCCTGAGACCACGGATCACGACGGATGCCCCCTGTGCTTTGACGTAATCGACCAGCAGGGCATGAAAGGCATCGACCCGTATACCCTCCATACCTCTGACCGCGTCCCTGATGATCTCCAACCGCTCCTCTACTGTAAAGAGGGGCACTTTGTCCGGTTTGGCGGCGACGGCTACGATCATTTGAGGAAAGACCTTCGACGCTCGCTCGAGAATGTCCAAGTGACCATTGGTGAAGGGATCAAACGTCCCCGGACAAACCGCCAGGATAGAACTCACCGCTTTCCCTCCGATGTTCTTTCATAGAAGCTCAACCCTGTCTGCCCATGGACCTTCACTCGAACCCGGGAAAGTTTCCCAATGTCTTGCGGGAGTGGCTCCTTGAAAAAGTGCTCGACGATGACAAGCCCTTGAGGCCGGAGCAGATTGCTGGAGGCCACAACATCGAGCGTGCGCCCCGCGAGGCCGGTCCCATAGGGGGGATCAATAAAGATTATGTCAAAGTCCTCCCCTTGACGAATGAGGCGCGGCAGAACTCGCAGCACATCGCCGCCGACCACCCGCCTCGGCCCGAGGCCGGCCATCTCCAGGTTCTCGCGGAGGATCCGGAGGCAGCCAGGATCCTGCTCGAGAAAGACCACTTCGGCACCGCCGCGGCTCAAGGCTTCAATGCCGACGGCGCCCGACCCGGCGTAAAGATCAAGAAACCGGACTCCATGAATCGAGGACCCGAGGATATCAAAAAGCGCCTCCCGAAGGTAGTCTGAAGTTGGACGAACCCCTATCCTCTTGGGCACCCTCAATCGTCGTCCTTTGGCCTTTCCCGCAATTACCCGCATGTAAGCACTTCTCTAACAGTCAGCACAAGTCCCAACGCAATAGCTGACAGCTGATTGCTGACCGCAGGCAGCTATCATCAGCCGACCGTGGCGAATGCCAAAGTCCCTTCCCAGCGCTGCCGCAGGGCATCACTCAGCAACGGATAGCTCGCGAGGTCGGGATCCTCCTCGAGCAGACTGAAGGCCTCCCGGCGGGCGGCCTCGAGCAGGTGAACATCTCGGAGCAGATGGGCCACCTCGAAGTCGGGAAACCCCGCTTGCCGCGTGCCAA
>VRUN01000004.1:19537-51466 GCA_019456075.1 Candidatus Methylomirabilota bacterium | reverse complement strand
AGTACCCTCCTCGCCCTCGGGACGATGGCGATGACCTCGGCCGAGAGTTCGCCCGGCCACCTGCTGCTCACGGTACGGGTATCAGAGCTCCGAGGACCTATCGAGTCCAGAGAAGAGCTGAGCCTGGTGGCCACGGCCCCCCCCACAGACCAGATCCGACGCTCTCAAAAGGGGAAAGGGACCCCGATTGTCCCCCTCGATATTGCAGTGAATAATCAGCGGGGCGTCGCCGTTCTTAAGGGACAAGTGGTCAAACTCATGGAGGAGCGGTAAGAGGGGAACCTCGGCTTGCAGGCAGCAGTTACATAGCTGAGGACCCCGCAGGCGGAAGGGTGAGGTTTGACCTCTGGTTGGGAGTCTTACAGAGGATTATGAGCATTCCCAAGCAAGAGGGACCAGGAATGCAGAGGACTCAACACCCGAGAAGCGGTTTTCGGCGAGACATATCTATGGCACTCGTAGGCTGCGTGCTCGTCATGGGAACAGCTACCTCGGCCGTCGCCCAGTGTGCGTACCCAGCACTCGAACTCCTCGATTTTGACTACATAAACAGTCCTCAGATGACCAAGAATCGAGGGGACGAGCACATGGAGCGACATGTCTGCATCACCGCACCCAACCGGCAGGACAACGATCGGGTGGAGCGATTCGCGGGGATTAAGTACGAGTTTGAGGCCCGTCTACTTGTTATCGACACGCTACTCCGCTGGCTCGACCTCGACAGTGTGGCCGAGGCATGGACCCCCCTGCCCTCACCCTCCCCTTCCAAGTAACGCCTTCAAGTCCTTTCTTGAGAAGCCAGTGCCCCCCTTCACCCAAGTCACTCGACCAGAGATCCGCGTCAGCTGAATTCCTCTCTCTACACCTGCGACCACGCTTCGACGAGCGTCCGTTTCGCCCCGGCGATCACCATTTCGGAAGACTCTCCGGGCAAGGGTTTCACTTCAAAGGCGACGATAGGCCGTCTCCCCTCCCCGAGATAGCCGATGTGGAATAATTCCCGCAGAAACTCCACCACCTGGGGAACATCATTCTCTCCCCCCTCAATGCCAAATCGGGGATGCTGGTCTCCGTAGGCGGGGTGGCCCTCTTTCTTGACACAATTCCCGATGTGGATATGAGCGAGGTGGTCCTTGGCCACCTGAAGTGCCTCCCGCGGCGTCTCTCCTTGCAGCGGTAAGTGACTCAGATCGAGCATCAACCCAAAGCCAGGATCGACCTTGCGCACCGCGGCAGCAACCTGGACCGCATCTGTATGGGGGCCGATGAGGCACCGCTTATCCACCTTCTGATCGAAGGTTTCCAAAATGACTTTGATGTTTCCTTTGGATCTCGCGTAGGTACAGATTTCGGTGAGCGATTGGACGAGCAATTGCATCGCTTCCCCCCTCCGTTCCCCTGGATCAGGCCCGCTCAGGACCGCCAGGGCCTCTGCACCCAGTGCGTACGCCTCGTCCACGGCCTCTTTGACCGCCTGGACCGCATTGGCCCGCTCCACTTGCTCAAAAGCGTTCAAGTTGAGCTTCCGGGTCAGAAGAATCGGTTGGGCCCCGTAGCCCACCACCAGATGACTCTCCTCGAGAATCCGAGCAACGTGCTCCCGGACCTTCGGATCCTTGACCGTGGTGATCTCGATGGCCGAGAAAAAGTCGTCCTCGGCGATGCGACGGACGGTCTCGACGATGGGCCCTTCCCCTGTGGGAGTTTGGGGGTAGGCCATGAAATGGACGATGCCCACCTTCATGTAACTGTGGAGGCTCTCTCTCACTTGCGACCTCCGTGCAGTGATTCTCCGTCCTGTGAAAACACTTTTCCGCTCCTGGTAAGTTCGCTACTCTAGTAGATGATCCCCCGGCCAGCAAGGGATATCCTTGTTGCCGTGAACCCGTGTGCGAGGACTGAGGGACGACGTATGTTTGCCTGCTATTCACCTTCGTATTACGTCGATCTCGGAAAGGGTCATCCTTTTCCGATGGAAAAATACCCCCGGACCTTGGAGCGGTTGGTCCGCGAAGGGACCCTCCCCCCCTCTCGCGTCATCCGTCCCTCGCCGCTCCCGGATGCTTCCCTCGTGGCCGCTCACAGCTCCGCCTACCTCCACCGGGTATCGCGGGGCCTGCTCAGCCCCCAGGAAGTACGGCGTCTCGGGTTTCCATGGTCTCCCCCCCTCCTTCGCCGTGCCCGGTGCGCCTCAGGGGGAACCCTGATCGCCTGCCATGTTGCTCTGACGGAGGGGATCGGGGTGAATCTGGCAGGAGGGAGCCACCATGCCTTTTCCGATCGGGGAGAGGGATTCTGCGTCTTCAATGATTTAGCGGTGGCGATCCGGACCTTGCAGCGTGAGCGGCGGATTCACCGAGCCGCCGTGATCGACTGCGATGTCCACCAGGGCAACGGCACCGCAGCCATGTTTCAGAATGACCCCGACGTCCTGACCTTTTCTATCCACGGGGCCAACAATTATCCCTATCGTCAGGTCCCGAGTACGACGGACATTGCTCTGCCAGACGGGACCCAGGACGACTTCTATATGCAGGCGCTCCAGGGACACCTCCCCGGTCTTCTTCGGACGTTCCAGCCCGAGTTGGTACTCTACGTAGCAGGGGTAGACCCGTATCGGGGAGACCGCTTGGGACGGTTGAAGCTGACCTTGAAGGGCTTACAGCAGCGCGATGCGTTTGTATTGGGCCTCTGTCGAGAGCAACGCATCCCGGTCGTCGTTACCTTTGCCGGTGGTTACGCCGCGAACCTCGACGACACGGTTGAGGCCCATTGTCAGACTGTCCGGGTTGCCCGCGCACTCCTGTGATGTCCCCTGCGGAAGAGGACTCCCCAGACGCCACCGGGGGGATGCGTCGAAAGAGATTATTGCGACTGCTCTAACGTGTCCTGGGCCAGTCGAGCCTCCCGAGACCTGGGAAACTTGGCCACGAGTTCTCGGAGCACCCCTTGGCCCAGAGACTTCTCCCCAAGCTCGAGATAGGCGTAACCCTCTTTGAGCATGGCACTGGGAACCCTGGTGCTTCGCGGATAGATCTTGATCAGCTTGTCAAACTCCCGGATCGACTCGGGGTATTTCCGCTGGCTGTAGTAGGACTCGGCAAGCCAATACTGGGCATTGGGGACCAGACTGGTTTTAGGAAAGTAGGTCAGATAGTTCTTGAAGCCCTCGATGGCCAGGTCATAGTTTCCCTTGGTGTAGTCGGTCAAGGCGTCTTTGTACACCTTCTCCGGTGAGGGAACGGCCCCCCGCATGGGACGCTGGGGTGGAACGGAAGCGACAGGGGGCTGTACTGAGGAAGGACCTCGCGCGGAGGGAGGCAGGGGCTGGCCGGGGACGCCTGACCGAGTCGTACCCCCAGGCGGTAGCCCTTGGGTCGGCCCACCGGGCACGGCAGGGGGGGCAACGGCCGATGGCGTGGGGGCCTGACCACCCCGAGAGGTTCCACCAGGCCTCACCGGCTCTCCCGAGAGGCGAGCCACTTTTATCTCGGTCTCATCCAGCCGCAGGCCGATCTCCGACAGACGGTAATTGTTCTCTTCAACCTGGCCCTGGAGCATTCGGGATTCGGCCGCCAGCTCCTCGAGACGGGCCACCATACCGGTTCCCCGAAAGGTCCCGCCCTCAACCCCCTCGGGACCGGTGAAGCCTTCTCCCTTCATCGCATTGACGTCCACCCGGAGCTTTCGCACGTCTCGCTGAAGAGACTCGTAGTCCTCCACGGTCGCCACACAGGCACTACTCAGCAAAACCACCCCTATGAGGAGAGGCCAGGTGAGATGCCGGTCCATCATGCCCCCCATGACATCAATGACACGTCGCATTCATCCTCGACCGCGCGAATGGGGCCGCAGAAAATATGAACCCCCGGCTTTTCTCAAATCGACCACGAACGGACGGGAGCTATTTCGCCACGACAAAATGTCCCCGGCGGTTCCACTTCCACGCAGAGTCATCATGCCCAAGGACAAAGGGCCGCTCCTCGCCGTAGCTGATCGTTGAGATCCGGTTGCGATTAATACCCCCCGCCACCAGGTAGTCTCCGACCGCTTTCGCCCGGCGCTCCCCGAGCGCCAGGTTGTACTCGTTGGTCCCCCGCTCATCGCAGTGCCCCTCGACCATGACGCGAATCCCAGCATTGGCCTTGAGCCACGCGATGTTATTGTCCATGGTCTCCTTGGCATCGGACCTGAGAACGGACCTATCGAAGTCGAAGAAGACATCTCTGCCCTCCTTCGGCCTCTCCCCGGGCGCCACCGGAGTCTCCCGAATCCCACCCGGACTTCCGGCTTTTGCCCCTGGACCCCCCGTCTGTACCTCCGGCCTTTTGGGACAGCCGGCCAGGAGCAGGGCCACGGACACGAACAGGACCGACCCCCAGAGGGATCCTCTCCAGTTGGCCATAGAAGAACTCACCCCGTTCCGCTCTAGTCTCCTCGTCTCTCTGGCCATCCTCGCCTCCTTTTATTTTATTATCTCAAATCGACCGGGAATGGAAATGCATTATTTCGCCACGACAAAGTGTCCTCGGCGATTCCATTTCCACGCAGATTCATCATGCCCAACGACAAAGGGCCGCTCCTCACCGTAACTGATCGTTGAGATCCGCTTGGCATTAATGCCCCCCGCCACCAGGTAGTCTCGGACCGCTTTGACCCGGCGATTCCCGAGCGCCAGGTTGTACTCGTTGGTCCCCCGCTCATCGGCGTGTCCCTCGACCACGATGCGAACCCCAGCATTGGCCTTAAGCCACTTGATATCATTGCCCAGGGCCACCTTCGCATCGGACCTGATCAGAGACTTATCGAAGTCAAAAAAAACATCGTTCAACGAGGCTTCTTCCACAACCACGATCTCTTTCTCTCCGATGACTACTTTCTCCTCGGCCGCCCGGACGGCCCCTGTTTGCACCTCCGGCCTTTTGGGACAGCCGGCCAAGAGCAGGGCTCCGGACAGGAACAGGACCGAACCCCACACGGGTCCCCTCCCGCTGGCCGTGGAAGAACGTATGCCTCTCTGCTCCACCTCCTTCGTCTCTCTTGCCATTCTCGCCTCCTTTCTCTGTCCAGAGCGTTTGGTGATCATCAGGGCGACCAATCCGGAGCAAAATTGTTGAGCGCATTCCGGGTCAGGCGCTTCTGTCCCGATCCATCAGCGTGCATCACATAGACATCTTTCGTCCCGCTACGATTTGAGGTAAAGACCAAATGCCGTCCATCAGGCGACCAAGCGGGATCTTCATTGGAGCCCGAGGTAGTTATCTGCTGAACCCCGGACCCATCCGGGTTCATCAGGTAGATCTGGAATCCCCCACCTGCCCTATCGGAAATAAAAGCGATCTTGTCGCCCCGCGGTGACCACCGGGGGGATGCATTGTAGCCCCCGTCAAAGGTCAGTCGCCGGAGATTGGTCCCTTCGATTTCGACCATATAGACTTGAGGGGAGCCGCCGCGATCCGAGGTGAAGGCAATTTGCCGACCGTTCGGAGAAAAAGAGGGAGAGACTGAAATCCCGAGGCCGTTCGTCAGGCGCCGTAGCCCCCCTCCGGTCGGCCGCATCAGGTACAAGTTTGTTCCTCCGCCTTTGCTCAGCGACAGCGCCAGTAACCGGCCGCCTGGGGACCACGCGGGAGAGATGTTCAGTCCGGGCACAGCCGAGACCTTTTTCCGCTTTCCCGTCTCGAGATTCAGGAGATACAGATCGGGATTGCCATCCCGATAGGACGTATATGCAAGCAGTTTTCCATCGGGGGAGAACCGGGGCGACAGGTTGATGGACCGGTTCCCCGTGGCCAGGACCGCGTTGTGCCCATCATAATCCATCAAGTACAGCTCGGTGGTGCGCCTCTCGGCTGTGGCAAAGGCGATCCGCGTTGAGGCGACCCCCCGCTCGCCGGTCAGCCAGAAGACCACCTCATCAGCCAAACGGTGGACCATCGTCCTGAGCGCCTTCGCGTCTCCAAAATAACGCTTCCCGCCAAGAAATGTTCCTCGGCTCACGTTATACACACGCCCCTCGAGGACCAGTTCCTTTCCCTGCTTCGTCAGGTCCACCGCCAGCATGGCCTGCACTTGCAATTGATTCAAGGACGGGAGGACCTTCTCCTCTTCGCCCAAACGGATCTCCCGGGGTTCAAATGGGAGAAAGGCGGGCGGCAGTACTTCGAAGGTGGTCGAGAACTCCAGATCGCTCACCAGGATCGACTGTGTCTTCGCCGCGAGATCCGGTCCACGTGACGCCATTCGGGTGGGACGCAGTCCCACCACGGCGATCGGAATCCTATGGACGATCTTCCGCGTCACCGTGATATCCACCTGGGCCGATGCGCTAGCGGCTAAGAGCCCTCCACATACCACGAGAGCGAGCGGCAAGATCCGCCGAAGCCCGTTCATGTCGCTACTCACCCCGCATCTCAAAATGGAACCGCACCAGCAACGTCTCCTCTGCAAAGAGCGGAGGGAACGGGGGAAGGGGAACCGCTTCCTGTACCGCCCGCAAGGCGGATTGGTCCAGGAAGATATTCGCCGAAGGGGTCAAGACTCGAATGTCGCGGACCAGCCCCGAGCGCAACACCGTGAAGCCGAGCGTCACCCGCTCGACCTGACCCAGCGTGAGTCCCAGCGGGGGTTCAATCCACCGGCCGCTCACTTTCGCCTGGACCGCTGCCAGATAGTAGTTCAATGAGGGGTGGGCATTTTCGGTGGAGACGCTATTCTCCGAGACGACCCCTGGAATTCCTCCATTGCCCGTGCCCGCCGGCACGGCTGACGGAAGTGGCGCCTGGGCAACTTTCGGCGGAGTGGGCGAAGACCGCGTCGCGGCGGACCCGGTGGTCGTACGGGACTTCCGCGCCGCCTTCCGCTTTTTTGGAAGAGCGAGTGTGTCTGGGGAAGACGGCGATACGCGCGGCTTGACTTTGGACGCCTTCGCCTTGGGCTTTGATTTTGTTGGGGTGACTTGCGTCGACGCCTTCGGGGACTTCGGCGTTGCAGCCGACACGCTTTTGCGCGACGGCGTCACCCTTTGAGCCCCTGGAAGTTCTACCAACGTCACTTTGTACGCCACCGGCATCCGAAACTGCTGGTTGTAAAGGGACGGAGTGAGAAAGACCCCGGCGAAAATTAGGAAGTGCAACACCAGGGAAAGGACCAGATTAACCGCAAACTCTTTTTCCTCCCCGCTCATCTCTGAGGGGTACTCGACCCCCCCTACCGCCTCCTCTGCCGAGGATCCAGGGGTTCGGTCACCATTCCCAGTCGGTCGATCCCGGCCTTCTTCACTACGTCCATCACCTGAACGACCACCCCATAGGGGACCTTCTCGTCAGCCCTCAGGAAGATCGCCGCCCGGGGATTCCGCTTCTGCAGACCGGTCAGCACCTTCTGGAGCCGGCCCAAGCTAATCTGTTGATCATCCAGGTAAATCGCCTTGTTCTTTGTGACGGTCAGCACCAATCGTTCTTCAGGCTGGATATTTCTGGTCTCGGTCCGTGGAACCTGGACATCGATTCCGCGAATCATCATGGGGGCGGTGATCATGAAGATGATGAGGAGCACCAACACCACATCCACGAAGGGAGTGACGTTGATCTCTGACATGGCGCCGCTCAGCCGCCGCTCCGATCCGGGGAGGTGGGCGCTCATCGTCCCTCCGCCAGCCGACCCACCAACCCCATAAACTCTAGAGTAAATAGATCCAACCGGGTCCCGATGCCGCGGATCCGATTCACGAAATAGTTATAGGCGATGACCGCCGGGATGGCCGCAGCCAGCCCCGCGGCGGTAGCGATCAACGCCTCGGCGATCCCCGGAGCCACCGCCCCGATATTAGCAGAGCCCGCCGCCCCGATCCCGACGAAGGCATCGATAATACCCCACACCGTGCCAAAGAGGCCGATAAATGGGGTCACGGATCCAGTCGTAGCGAGGAAGATGAGGTAGCGATCCATATTGGAGAGCTCCTTCAAGCTGGCATGCCGAAGCGTTCGATCGACCCCTTCCAGGATCTCCTTACTCCGTTCCGGCGGCAGTATCGAAGATGGCCGTTCGGGATTGCCCGCGGGATGCGGGTTTCCCTTGACGTGATAATTAAGTTCCCGAAATCCTTCGAGAAAGAGGGACACCACCGGAGATTCAGGATATCGCCTCGCCTCCTCGTACATCGCATTCATACTCTTCGAGGAGTGAAAGAGGCGAAGGAATTCGTCCGATTGCCGCTCAGCCCTCCGAAGCCTCCGCAGTTTTATGAAAATGACAGCCCAGGAAGCAACGGAAAAAAAAAGGAGGAGAAGGAGAACCCCCTTGGCCACCGGCCCGGCCTGCAGGACGAGATGTAACACACTGATGCTAGTCATAGCGTGTCAGCTATACCACGGTCCCTATAAGGCGTCAAGCGCTAGTACCCCCGCTCCGCCGCTCCGCCGCTCCGCCGGGACCTGGCAAACCTGTGTAACTTCCGCCGGGAGGGGCAAAGACTTCCGGGTAGAGAGCATGGTAAAGCATCCCCGTCGAGAGGATGGCCAGATGGACATGAAGGAGACCGAGCCAGCCCCCGGGGTGTATGTTATGCCGCTTTTTCCTGCTTTGCGCGCGCGGCAGGGCTCTCTTCGGCGGATGCCTCCCCCGTCGGCTCAGAAGGAGACGGTTCCTCGTACGCCCCCCGCTTGATGGTTGACTGAATGGCCCGGAGTTCCTTATCCTCGAACCCGCCTTCGTTTGCGAAAACCCTGTGCATATCTCCCCCCTTCGTTCATGCATTCATGAAACATACGCCGTCAGGAGGTCAGAAAAGCAACATTCGTGCCAGAGATAGCTCTCCCCGGACCCATAAAATCCCGTTACTCGAGCTCGTCAATGCTGTAAACGACCGGGGTCCCCCACCAGCCTTCCTGTTTCGCGAGTTCTCTCTCTTCCTTGGTCAACGCAGGCTTGTCCCCACCTCGGGTGGAAAATCTCAAATGAGTCCACGAGGCAAAGTGGGACCCGCCATCCTTAATCCCGTAATCCTTCGCACACGCGCCGAGGCCTCCGGCCACAACCAGTCCCACAATAACCAACCCAACCTTCCTGCGCATCACTCCCCTCCTTTCTGAATAATTCCGTGAGCAAGGGCTCGCCACCTTCTCAAACATCGAAATGATACACGCGGGACGGTACCTCGGACAACTCGTAAAATTACTAGTTTTTGGCGAATCTGTTACGAGGTAGTGCGAGAGCCGCCAGGGCCACTTGACGCGGCCCCCCCCGCATTGACAACCCCCCACCCCTCTGTTAAGCTCACGAATTATTTGAAGGGAAACCACGAGAGTTGACCCAGTCGAGCTCGCTGTGATGCCGTCGCTCCGCTTCGGCGCTATCGACATCGCCTCCCTCCCACGGGTCAATCCCATTTTCCGGGATTATCTGAACGGGATACCTGTCATCCGCGATTTCTACCGATGGGACCCTCGTGAACCTCAAGACCGGCTCCTCAAGTCCCTGACCAGCCGGACCTACCCCCGGGAGGAGCTGGCCTCCATTCTCGCCGAGCAAAACCGGGCCTGGGGGGCGAATGAGGCACTCCTCGAGAGCATCCCCCGCCTGCGGGACCCCCAGGCGGTAACGGTAGTAACCGGCCAGCAGGTAGGACTCTTCGGAGGGCCTCTTTACACCCTCTACAAGGCTCTCACGGCACTCGAGTTGGCCCGGCAGGTGGAGTCGCAGTGGAAGGTCCCCTGCCTTCCCCTCTTCTGGATGGCTTCGGAGGATACCGACTTTGCCGAGATCGACCACCTGTATCTGCCAGACCACCATGATCAGGTGACACTGGTCCGTTATGCCCCGGACAAAGGTTTCGGGGCCGATCTTCCAGCGACACATGCGCTGACCCCGAAGATCGGGGAAACCTTCGCTGCGCTCGTGAAGGCGGCAGGCCCAGGTGGCCTCCCAGAGACGATCCTTACGCTGCTCAAGGATTGTTACCGCCCTGGAGTAAACCTGGTCTCGGCCTTTGGCCGCTTATTGAGCTCGCTCCTCAGCAGCAAGGGTCTCATCCTCGTCGACCCTTCTGACCCCCGCCTCAAGGCCTTGGCCCGCCCCCTCTTTCTGCAGGAGATCGGCACGGCCCCCGCCTCGGCGCGGTTGGTTCAGACCGCGTGGGAGAAGCTCCGGGGTCTCGGATACCCCCCCCAGGTCCGACTCCGGGGGGAAGGCCCGAACCTCTTCACCCTCCACCCGGAGGGGCGGCGCCCCATCAAAATAGAAGACGCAAAAGCGCTTCGGCATCTCGTGGAGGATACACCGGAACGCTTCAGCCCGAACGTTGTCCTCCGCCCCCTGATGGAAAGCTTTCTCTTCCCCGCGGTCGCCCACGTCGGCGGGCCCCATGAGATCGCCTACTACGCCCAACTGCGGGAGGTCTTCGACCATTTCGACATCCCGATGCCCTTCCTCCTCCCGCGGGCGACGTTCACCCTTGTCGAGGGACGGATCGAGCGGCTGCTCAAGAAACATGATCTGTCCGTCCCGGTCCTCCAAGAAGATCCCGAGAGGGTCGTGAGCCAGGTCCTTCGCCGCTCCCTTCCCAAGACCTTTGTGGCCAAGCAACAGCGGATCCTGCAGACGACCATCAAGAACTTCGCAGAGCTCAAGGCGTTGGTCTCGAGGCTCGATCCCACGCTGACCCCCCGTGTGGGTGGCGCGGAGGGGTTGGTGAAGAAACAGATGGATGAGGTGGAGCGCCTCCTGCTCCGCTCCTTTAAGCGGCGCAACCAGGAGGTCCGGACCCAGGTGCTGCGGGTCGTGGCTCACTTGCTGCCCGGCGGAGAACTCCAAGAACGGGTCTACGGCTTTATGCCATATCTCTGTCGTCACGAGCTTGCCCTCATCGATCTCATCGCCGCCGCTATTGACGGGCCGGGATGGGAGCATCGGCTCCTCTATTTGGGCGCCTCGCGCCCCGCTTAGTTCATGGTTCATAGATCATGGTTCATGGTAAGAACGTGGTCCTTGGGGTCTAAGCTCTGAACCATTAACCCTGAACGCTGAACAACTATTATGAAGATTGGCATTACCTGTTATCCCACCTATGGAGGAAGCGGCGCCGTCGCCGCGGAACTGGGGACCCAGCTCAGCCGACGCGGCCATCAGGTCCACTTTATCAGCTACGCCCCCCCCTTCCGCCTCCCCAGCTTTCAGGAAAACCTCTTCTTTCACCAGGTCGGGACGATGTCCTATCCCCTCTTCGAGCACACTCCGTATACCATTACCTTGGCCGCCAAGATGGCGGATGTGGCGCTGGCGGAAGGGTTAGACATGCTCCACGTCCACTATGCCATTCCGCACGCCGTCTCGGCCTTCTTGGCCCGGGAGGCCGTGGAAGGGCGACTCAAGGTCCTCACGACACTTCATGGGACCGACATCACATTGGTCGGCACCGATCCGTCTCTGCGCTCGATCACCCGACTCGCCATCAACATGAGCGACCAGGTCACTGCCGTGTCGTCCTACCTGGAACAGAAAACCCGCGAAACCTTCCACCCGGACCGCCCCATCCGGGTCATCCCGAACTTTGTCGATAGCACCAGGTTTCATCCCGGCCAGGATGAGGCACGGCACCGCTTTGCCCGCCCGGGCGAGCGGATCCTTCTACACCTCAGCAATTTCCGCCCCGTCAAGCGAGTCACCGACGTCATCCGAATCCTCGCCAGGGTGCGGCAAGAGATTCCAGTAAAGCTCCTCATGGTGGGGGATGGCGTCGAGCGCCCTACGGCTCATCACCTGGCCCAGGAGCTCAGTATCGAAAAAGAGGTCTTCTTCCTCAGCCGCCAAGACGATATTCCGAGCCTCATGCAGGTGGCCGATCTTTTTCTGCTCCCGAGTGAACAAGAATCTTTTGGATTGGCGGCGCTTGAGGCCATGAGCTGCGGCGTCCCGGTAATCGCCAGCCGCGTGGGTGGCCTTCCCGAAGTGATCGAGGATGGAGTGAGCGGGATCCTCCGTCCCGTGGGGGACGTCGAGGGAATGGCGCGGGAAGCCCTCCGCGTTCTCACGGACGAATCGTACCACCGCCACTTGGCGCAGGCGGCCCGCCAGCGGGTCCTCGACCACTTCGACGCCCCTCGCATCGTCCCCCAGTACGAGGCCCTCTACCAGGAACTTCTCGAGCAATAGATACGAGATAAAGGGGCAGCGACGATTCTGAGGCCCTGAGCCATTGCTTTTGTGTAAAGAGTGAAACTCCCCTGAAAGGAGGAAGGGTATGGAAGAATTCTTTGTTGCGTTCGGTGGCTATGAGGAGCACATTTTGTACGCGGTCTTGGGTGTTGCCGCCGAATTGCTCGTCGCCGTGGTGATCTATTTATGGGTTCGGCGATTTCTACGAGCGTGGGCAGAACGGACGGGAAGGTCCGTCGATAAGAAGATTGTGGCGATCAGCGAGTACTTCCTTTTGCCCATTATTGCCCTCGCGGGGCTTTTTCTCCTCTTTCAAGCTACCCCCCTCTTCCCGAAGGGCATGAGGGCAACAGGGGAGAAGGTCCTCATCGGGACCATGGCCGTTCTCGGTCTATGGCTCGTAGGCCGACTTGCTCTCCTCTTCCTCGAACGAATGGGAGAGTACCATGAAATCGCTCGTGTGCTTGCCCGACAACAACGTAGCCCGATCTTGGCGGCGATATCGGCAACGATCTTTTATGCGGTGTTGGTCCACCTCATGGCGCCTGAGAAACCAGCTTGGTTGGTGGTGCCAAAAATTTTGATCATCGTCACCTTTTCTTGGATCTTGTTCCGAGGCGTGGCCTCGGCTGCGCACATGGTACGCAAAACGTACGTGGAACGGCTCGAGCACATCGATGAGGCCCGTGCGAGATCGTTTGAGACCCTCGTCGGGGTTTCGAGGCAGGTGGCGAATTCCATTGTAGTGCTGCTTGCCACCGTGGCGGTCCTCAGCCAGTTTGAATTCTTCGATACGCTCGCCAGATCGCTGTTGGCCTCGGCCGGGATTGCCGGCCTAGTGCTTGGCCTGGCGGCTCAACGCACGTTGGGAAACGCCTTTGCGGGTGTTCAACTCGCGTTGACCCAACCAGTCAGCCTCGGCGACTCCGTCGTTTTTGACGGAGAGTGGGGATGGATCGAGGAGATCTCTCTTACCTACGTGGTGATTCGCATCTGGGACCTCAGGCGGCTGGTCGTGCCGATCACTTACCTCTTGGATCGGCCGATCCAAAACTGGACGAAAACCTCTCCCGACCTGATCGGGACCGTGTATATCTACACGGATTATCGGATTGACGTGGAAGCCGTCCGTCAGGAG
Source organism: Candidatus Methylomirabilota bacterium (assembly GCA_019456075.1). Classification (GTDB taxonomy): domain Bacteria; phylum Methylomirabilota; class Methylomirabilia; order Methylomirabilales; family CSP1-5; genus CSP1-5. Next base: position 38,175 of record VRUN01000004.1, on the reverse strand, counting down.
CTGGGCAGGATTCTGGAAACCACCAACCTCTGGAACCGAAAGGTGCCGCCCGTCCTCCAGACAACCGAGTGCCGGCACGATACCGTTGAGCTCCGGGCCCTCTGCAGCGCCTCCAGCGCGCCGGTTGCGTGGGACCTGCGTTGTTTGGTGCGTGAAAGACTCCTCACATACATTCAACAGATGGACAACGGACGATTCCTCCCGCGGACGCGAGTGGAATTCGAACGGCAGGCCATCGAGAGCGCCTGATAGAGGGAGACTGAGTTGGTTCGAGGAGAATCCGGGGGACCGGGCAGCGGCGGATTAGAAAGGAGCGACCTGCTCCTCGGTGGGCTCCGCTCAGCAATACCACGGTTCAGTGAGGTAGGGAATCGTCACGCGCGACGGGGCTTGGGCCGCCGGTGGCAGGGGACGTACAGAGATATTTGACACCTGCTCGGCCAGCAACCAGACCTGCGAAAAGATCTCGCGCCGACCGTCTCCACGCGCCGTGGCTTGCTGGACGAGCGCCTGAATGTCCGCCTGAAGCTGGTCCACCTGGGGATCGGAGTGTTGCCAGGGATAGACCAGCGCCGCCTCGTCAAATGGCCCCACCATCCGTCGAATCTCGGAAAGCTCGAGCAGCTTCGAACCAGCCGGGATTAGCAACCGAATCGCGAGCTGAATAGGGGCAACATGGTCGATCAGATTAAACTCTGCCAGAACCGCCAGCAGATCCTGATAGCCCTCGACCGAGATCCAGGGTGTAAACGCGACAAAGGTCGGATTCAGCGTCAGTCCGGCATCGCGGCAGAGGCGGACGACCTGGATAAAATCCTCCCGCGTGTGGCCCTTGTCCAAAAGGGCAAGCACGCGGTCATCAACCGACTCCACCGCACTTGTGACAAAGAGACACCCGGTCTCTTTCAGGGTGTTGAGGTGGTCCGCATGCTTCACGAGGTGCTCAATCTTCATCGTCACGTCATAGGTGAGTTGGGGAAACTCCTCGTGCAGTGCTCGGACGAGTGCCAGGGAATGACCAACCCCATTGAAAAAGTCGGGGTCGCCAAAGGTGATGTGCTCTGCACCCGCCGCGACCTGGCGTCGAATGTCTTCCAAGACCACGTCCCGCTGCACGATGCGGAATTGCCCTTCATAGACCGGGACGACCGGGCAGTGCCGACACACATGTTTGCAGCCCCGACTCGCCTCCGTATATCCCACCGTTCGACTCTGTCCATTTCCGAGTTCAAGCCGAGCGTACTTCGATAATTCTGCCAAGCCATTCCGGTCCGGCACCAAAAACTGTTGTTTGGCCAAGGAGACCAGAGGCTCATTTTGTCGACGCTCCTTCTCCGCCACGGGGGCAGCATTGGACCGCTTCACGAGACTTACCAGTCCCGCTTCAAATTCCCCACCGAGAATGGTATCCGCACCGAGCTTTCGGAGGAGGGATTCGTTCATAGAAGCGTACAGACCATAGAAGCAGAGGTGGGCTTTGGGATTGAGTGCTTTGACCCGTTCGACAACGCGCATGGCGATGCGGGTCGCCGTATGCATCGGCAGATAAAAGGCGACAAGGTCAGCCGCGCAGACCGCCTCAGGATCCAGCTGTTCCACGGCAAGGTCGAGGCAGGTCACACGGGCCCCGGCCTGGCGGAGCCACGCGGCGGGAGAGGCCAGCCCAAAAGGCTGTCGCCCCAATTCATAGGTAGAGATCAGCACGACTCGCATCAGAGATTTTTCCCGTGGTCAGGGGAGTCGAAAGACAGGAGACCTCTCGGAAAGAGGGCCCGTTTCCCGGAGTGTTCGGAGACCTTACGCTAAGGGGGATTGGCCGCCCTTGGAAGGCTGATAATAGGGGTTGTTACCCGCAGCGTGGTCGGTCGAGTCGATGATCTGGGTGATCTCGGGGACCGCCTCCTTGATCATCACCTCGATCCCCTGTTTCAGGGTCACGTCCGCCATCCCGCATCCCTGGCAACCGCCGCCGAGGGCGATGTAGGCGATGTTGTCCTTCACGTCGAGGAGCGAGACGTGCCCGCCGTGCATCGCCACGCCCGGGTTGATCTGGGCATCGATCACTTCCTGAATGGACTGCGCTTTCGGGTCGGCCCAGAGGGGGTTCGGGTTGTCGATCTTGAAGCCGCTTTCGTAGACCCCATCGACGAAATCGACCGTGGCGCCTTTCAGGGTCTCCACGCTCTCGGAATCGACGACCACGTGGACGCCCTCCCCGGCGTCGACCACGGTGTCCTCGGCCCCTCGCTCGTTCTCGCCCACGAACTTGAGCTCGTACCGGAACCCGCCCGGTCCGCGCCCCCTCACAGCGATGCGTAGCACGAGATCCTTCTGTTCCTCGGACTCCATCAGCGCCATGATCTTCTTGCTTGCCGCCTCCGTCAACGTAAGCATTGCTGCCTCCCCACCTTAATAAAAAGGGTTCAGCACCCTTGTTGTTCGAACCTCAGTATGAACGTCTTCTATCCTAGTCTAAAACATTAGCATCTGTCAAGTCGGAACTCACGGGCCAGGAACAGCCTACCCCTTCCCGGGGCCCTCGGACGAAGGGGTGATGAGGAAGGTCAGGCGCCGATGGGCTTCGCGCAGAGCCGCTTCGACGCGGTCCGGGGTCTCATCACGAGCAAAGATGAATCCCAGGTACCGCGTCCCCTCCGGCAGGGGGATCACCTCTTGCCCGACGGGGATAGTGATCCTGATCTCCTCGATCCCTGGAACGCGCCGAGCCTCCTCTTGGCCCCGCACCTCCTGGAGGACCCCGGCCTGCGGGATCGGGATCATCATCACGCCGGCGGCCTGCTCCTCACGTTCGAGCGACGCCACCTCGAGCCCCATCGCGTGTCGCAGAATCAACTCCTCCAAGGAGATGCCCGGCCCGAACCGCAGGGCGCGCGAGCACAGTCCCCCGATCGAGCGAGGGGCAACCTCGAGAATCCATGGGCCCTCCTCGTTCATCCTGAGCTCTGCATGCACAGGCCCATGCTGGAGGCCAAGTGCCGTCAATGCCTCCATCGTGCAGGCCACGACTGATTCCTGCACCTGGGGCGGGTGGCGCGACGGGGTCACGTAGATGGTCTCTTCAAAGAAGGGGCCCTCGAGGGGATCCGGTTTGTCAAACAGCGCAAGCACCCTAAGCTTGCCATCCGAGAGAAGGCCCTCGAGCGCCACCTCGATGCCCGGGATAAAGTCCTCCACCAGGATCTGCTGGGCTAACGCGCCTCCCTGCGCGGCGACTTCCGGCCGGCGTAAAATGGCACCGACTCTCTGAAAGGCGGCAACGAACTGGGCCGGATCGTCGGCGCGCATGACACCGCGGCTGGCAGAGAGAAACAGGGGTTTCACCACGCAGGGAAAACTTACGCGGCGGGCGACGCCTTCGGGATCCTCATCGATGGAGACAAGTGCGGAGCGCGGTGAGGGGACGCCGGCCGCTGCCAGGACCTCGCGCAAGCGGTGCTTGTTCCGGGCGGCGGCGACCGCTTCCACAGCATTATGGGGCAGTTCCAGCGCTGCCGCCGCCACGGCAGCGAGGACCGCGCCGTCGTCGTCGGCAGCAACCACAGCCTGAATCGGGTGCTGTTGGGCAAATTCGACGATGACGCCCGAGGCGTCCTCCGGCGCCAGGAAGTCAAGTGTGAGGTGACCGCCGGGATTCGCCGCCGCCAAGGCCTGTTCGCGGTCGGATCCGACCACCACGGGCACGCCAAGGCGCTGCGCCGCCTCGAGGAACGCATTGGCCCGATACGTATTCGTGGTCATGAGGAGAAGGAGGCGCTTCATGGGACTCTTGCTCACTGGACATCCTTAGGCGCCTGCTCAAGGTAAGCGGCTCATCGGGACGCCCCGGCTGCTCAGACGTGCTTGACCTCATCGATCAGGCGGGTCAGGGACTTTCGGGCATCCCCAAAGAGCATGACGGTCTTCTCGTTGTAGAACAGCTCATTCTCGATCCCGGCAAAACCGGGGTTCATGCTCCGCTTGAGGACGATGATGTGCCGGGCCCTATCCACATCGAGAATCGGCATGCCGTAGATCGGGCTGGCTGGGGCGTTGCGAGCGGCCGGGTTCACCACGTCGTTGGCGCCAATGACCAGGACAGTATCCGTCCATTCGAACTCGGGGTTGATTTGCTCCATATCGAGAAGCTGCGGATATGGTACATCAGCTTCTGCCAACAGCACGTTCATATGACCCGGCATACGGCCAGCGACGGGATGGATGGCGTACTTAACCGTCACCCCTCTCTTCTCCAAGAGATCGGCAAGCTCACGCACTTGATGCTGGGCCTGCGAGACCGCCAATCCGTAGCCCGGGGCGACGACGACAGACCGGGAGTAGCTCAGCAAGACTGCCGCGTCCTCGGCCGTGGTCTCGCGTACGCCTTTGGCCGCGAGACCCCGGTCGACTGCCACCGCCGCGACTTCAGCCCCGAACCCGCCGAACAAGACATTGGCGAACGACCGGTTCATCGCCCGGCACATAATCTGCGCCAGGATGATGCCCGAGGCGCCCACCAGCGCCCCGCCAATGATCAATCCGTGGTTCGAGATCACGAACCCGGTCATCGCGGCCGCCAACCCCGAATAGGAGTTGAGCAGGCAGATGACGACCGGCATGTCCGCCCCGCCAATCGGGATCACCACCAGCACGCCGAGGACGAGGGCAACCACATTCATGGCAATGAATACGCCCGGGTGGCCTGGCGAGATCAGCATGTAAGTCCCCATCCCGCCGATGGACAGACAGAGGATCAGATTAAGCGCATGCTGGAACCGGAAGAGGAGCGGCCGGCCCGAGATAACCTCCTGGAGCTTTCCGGCAGCGACAATGCTCCCCGAGAGCGTCACCCCACCAATGAGCGTGCTCGCGTAGATGCTGACCGCCGTCTCCACTGGCAGGAAGGCCCCAGGCTGTATCAAGCGATGCCATACGGCCGCCGCAACAAGTAGCGACGCTCCACCCCCGAAGCCATTCAAAATCCCCACCATCTGCGGCATGGCGGTCATTTTGACCGCACGGGCCATCCAGAGGCCCATCGCCGACCCGATCACGCCTCCGACGACGATCCACTGAAAGCTCAGGATCTGCCGGTCAAAGAGGGTGACGACGATCGCGATGAGCATGCCGATCGCGGAGATGAAGTTCCCCTGCCGCGCGGTGGCCGGCGCGGCGAGGCGCTTCAGGCCGATGATGAACAGGGAGGCGGCAATGAGATAGGCGAGCGCGATGAAACCGGCCATTATCGCTCGGCCTCCCGCTTTCGCTTGAACATCTGCAGCATCCGGTCGGTCACCACGTAGCCGCCGACCACGTTGATCATCGCGAACGCCACCGCAATCACCCCAAAGATGGTCGCGAGGGTCGTGGCCCCCATCCCCGCGACGACCATCGACCCGATGATCGTGATCCCGGAGATGGCGTTCGACCCCGACATCAGGGGGGTGTGCAGCGTGGTGGGAACCTTGGTGACAACCTCGAAGCCCACGAACATGGCGAGGACGAAGATGACTAGGAGAATAACCAGACCCTCAGTCATGGGTTTCTCACCCTCCCCTCATGCGTGACGCAGGTATCGTTCGTGATCGGGTCGTTGAAATCGAGCTCGAGCGTGCCGTTGCGCACCAGGTGGAGCAGGAGACTTGAGATATTCCTGGAATACATATGGCTCGCGTGAAAGGGCATGGTGCTGGGGAGGTTGAGCTGCCCGTGGATGATGACGCCGTGCTTGGTCACCGTCCTGCCGGGCTCGGTCAGCTCGCAGTTCCCCCCCATCTCTGCCGCCAGGTCCATGATCACCGAGCCCGTCTTCATCTCCTGGACCATTTCGCCGGTAATAAGGATGGGGGCTCGTCTCCCCGGAATCAAGGCTGTGGTGATGACGATGTCCGCCTGCGGGACGTGGCGGCCCAGCAGCACCTTCTCTCGCTCTTGTGACTCGCCGGTCAGCTCCCGCGCGTATCCGCTCGCATCCTCTGTCTGCTCCCCAACGAGATCGAATGCAAGGAAGCTGCCGCCGAGACTTTCGACCTGTTCCTTGGCGGCGGGCCGGATGTCGTAGGCCTGGACCATGGCCCCCAGACGGCGCGCAGTCGCGATTGCCTGGAGCCCGGCCACTCCAGCCCCCAGAATCAGCACCTTGGCCGGCGGCACGGTCCCCGCCGCAGTCACCAGCATCGGGAAGAACTTGCCCAGCGAGCTTGCTGCAATCAGGACAGCTTTGTAGCCTGCGACGGTGCTCTGCGACGAAAGGGCATCCATCTTTTGGGCCCGGGCGATGCGAGGGATGTAGTCCATGCTGAAGCTCGTGATCTTCCTCTCTGCCAGTCGCTTTACGAGGTCGGGGTCACTTTGGGGCTGCAAAAAGGTGATGAGCACCGCACCTTCTCGCATCATCTCTACCTCGTGCGCGCCCAGGGCCGTGTTCAGGGCGGGCGCCTGTACCTTGAGCACCACCTCCGCCTGGGAAAGGAGCGCGCGCGCATCGGGCACAAGAGTAGCGCCAGCCTCCTCGAAGGCGCGGTCCGGGATAAAGGCACCTTCACCGGCCCCGACCTCAACAAGGACCTCCGTCCCCGCTTTCACCACCGTGCCGACGGCTTCAGGGACCAAGGCGACCCGCCTTTCGTCGGGCACGATCTCTTTGGGAATACCGACCTTCATTCAGTCCTCCCAAAAAAGGCTTCCTGCCAACTGCCTACACCCTGTGTATGCTGGCATCCGGGTGTAATCCTACTTCGTCGGGTCTTACGGGTCAAACATCGGTATCGAATCCAGAGGCGACCCCCCCGCGTTCGCCCGCTGTTTCTTGTACTCACTAGGCGATGGCACCAGCCTCGCGCAGGCGGACCAACTCCGCTGTTTCCAGGCCGATCCAGAGAAGGACCTCGTCGGTATGTTGGCCAAGAAGTGGTGCCGGTTGGCGGATCTGCCCCGGGGTGAGGGAAAGCTTAACCGGAACGCCAATGTTTTTGATTTTCCCGGCAACCGGATGTTCCAGGTCAACGACCATGTTGCGAGCCTGGACGTGGGGGTCCCCATAGACCTGGGCCACATTATATATAGGACCGGCCGGCACACCCGCTGTTTCCAACAGCGTGAGCCACTCCGCCGTCGTCCGCTGAAGAAAGATCGGTTGCAGGCTAGCGGCAAGCTCCTGGTAGTTCCGAACCCGGTCGGCATTGGTCAGAAAACGGGGGTCCTTGGCGAGATCCTGCCCGCCGAGGACCCCGCAGAGCTTCTCCCAGGTGGACTGATTGGCGGCCCCGATGCTCAGGGCCCCGTCCTTCGACTGAAAGACCTGGTAGGGAGCATTGAGTCGGTGGCCAGAACCCATCGGCGGGGGAATCTCGCCGGTCGCAAAGTAGATCGCAGACTCCCAAAACGTGTAGGCCACGGCCCCCTCGAGGAGGGAGGTATCGACATGCTGGCCCTCTCCCGTCTTGAGCCGATGGACATACGCCGCCAGCACCCCATAGGCGGCATAGATCCCCGCATTGAGATCGGAGATAGGCACCCCCACTTTCGTCGGGGGGCTGCCGGGGTGGCCCGTCACACTGATCAGGCCACTCATCCCTTGCGTGACGAGATCGAAGCCACCCCGGCTCCTATACGGGCCGGTCTGGCCGAACCCAGAGATGGAGCAATAGATGATAGTGGGATTGATCTTTTGGATGGCCTCGTAGTGGAGGTCAAGGCTCTCCATCGTGCCCGGGCGGAAATTCTCGACCAGAATGTCACTGCGCCGGGCGAGGAGTCGAAAGACTTCGCGGCCTTCCTCTGATTTGAGATTGAGGGCTACACTTCGCTTATTGCGGTTCATCGCGAGGAAAGCGGCCGACTCCCCATGAATAAAGGGGGGGCCCATCGCCCGAGAATCATCTCCTCTCTGGGGCCTTTCGGTCTTGATGACATCCGCTCCCATGTCCGCCAGGAGGAGTGTGCAGAAGGGTCCTGCCATTACCTGGCTCACATCAAGGACCACCACCCCTTCGAGCGGCATGCGTGCCGTCATACGACTCGCGTCGCCTGGCTCGCGGTTCATCGTCCTTTGAACTCCGGCTTGCGTTTTTCCATAAACGCTCGGCGCCCCTCCTGAAAGTCCTCTGTATCAAAGCAGGCAAAGGGGAGTTTGGATTCTTCAGCGGTGAGATTCTCGAGGTCGGGGGTGCGAAGGACTGTTTCCAGGATCTCCTTATGCCAGCGATGGCTCAGTGGTGCGTAGGCGGCAATCTCATTGGCGACCTGGGTGGTGTACTGTTCGATCTCGGCCAAAGGGACGAGGTGCGAGATCAACCCGATTCGGAGCGCCTCGTCCGCCTCGACCAACCGCGCTGTCAGCACAATGTCCATGGCTCGACCGGCTCCCACCAGGCGCACGAGTCGGGACATCTCCCAATGCGGCATGACGATCCCCAACTTGGCGGTCGGCATTCCGTACCGGCTGTTGTCGGCGGCGATTCGGAGATCGGTCGCGATGGCGAGCTCGAACCCGCCCCCTACACAAAAGCCCGTGATCATGGCAATCGTCGGTCTGGGGAGATTGGCGACGGCACCCATGGCCTCTTCGACCGCCGCGTGATACTTGATGGCCAGGGCAGAGTTTCTCCGTTGCTCCTCGAACTCGGCGATGTCTGCCCCGGCAGAAAAGGCCTGGGTCCCGGCGCCGCGGAGAATCACCACCCGCACCTCGGGGTCCGCCCCAAGCTTGGCCATATAGGCACCAAGGCGCTTCCACATGTCGTAGGTGACGGCGTTACGCTGGGTCGGTCGGTTGATGGTTATCGTGGCAATGCGGTTCTCGACAACTAGCAACAGGGCCTCACCCATGGCTTCCCCTTCTTTGGAACAGTTGGTCCGACGCCGTCGCCCCTTGCGTACTGCCCCCGCCTCCCTTAGCGCAGGACCGCCGGGCGCTCGCCCGCTCCCCCTACTTCTTCTTTTTCTTCTTCGCCTTCATAATCTCACTGAAGATCCACTTGCTCTGCGCGCCGAACTTTTTGGGATACTGATCGTACAGGGGCTGAGAGGCTTTTTCAAACGATGCGCGATTAATCTTGTTGACCTGCATTTTCGGCTCAAGGAGCTTGAAAAGTTTTCTATCCATCTCGGCCCCCTTTCTCCGGGCATAGCGTCCGGCGTCATGCGCGGAAAACAGAAGCACATATTGAATGTCCCGAGGCAGGCCTTTGAACCACTTTTTATTTCCCACCAGGTAGGCTGGGGTGTACACGTGGTTCGAGATGGAGAGATACTTCTGCACCTCATAAAACTTGGCCGATACGATCTGGGCATAGGAGTTTTCCTGACCATCGATCACCCCTTGCTGCAAGGCCGAGTAGATTTCCTTGAAGCTCATCGAGATCGGGCTCGCGCCCATGGTGCGGAACAGCTCCATTCGCGCCGGGCTCTTGGGCGTGCGAAGCTTGATCCCCTTCAGGTCCGCCGGGGTGCGAATGGGCCGCTTGTTATTTGTAATCTTCCAAAAGCCGTTTTCCCAGTACCCGAGGATCACGTATCCCTTTTTTTCCAGCCGCTTGGCGAGACGAGCCCCAACCCGCCCCTCCAGAACCCGCGTGACGTGGGCGCGGTTCTTGAAGAGGAATGGCAGCTCCTGAAATCCGAAGATGGGGTCGGTGGCGGGAAGAACGGTGGAGGGGAGCGCGAGATGCGGACTTCCACTCCCCAGGCGAACGGCCTCCATCATCTCCTTATCCTTACCCAACTTGCTCGAGTGAAACACCTGGACATCGACCAGCCCGTTAGTGCGCCCTTCCACCAGTTTTTCAAAGTACTGAGCGGTGAAACTAAAGAGCGACTTGGGAAACCCCACGTGGCCCAACGTGATGACGATCTTCTTCTCTGCGGCACGGGTCGCTACTGGGCCCATTGTTAGCGACACAAGGAACAATGTCACCGTGCAGACGGTTACGACCGATGCGCGCCCGATCCGTCTCATCAACCCCTCTCTTTCAATACACCTGTCGCTCAAGACCATCATTTAAGGCACCACCTCCCCCATATGGAAAAGCGAACCCCTGGCAGGGATTTGCAGGCTCGCCTCCAACGGCCCTGCCCCCTAAACGATTGCCTCTACCATTACCTGGACAGGATGTTTCGCCAGGCGGCCGGTCCCGTGGAGAACCTGCTGTCGGCAGGAGACCCCCGGCGCGACGATGTCTACCTGAGTCCCGGCTTTCTCGATCGCTGGGAACAGCCGCTGCTGGCCGATAGCAATCGAGAGGTCGTAGTGTTCTTTCTCGAATCCGAAGGATCCGGCCATCCCACAGCAGCCTGCGTCGATCTCTTCAACGATGAGACCGGGGATCAACCGCAGCGCCTCGATCGTCGGGCGGGACCCGATCAATGCCTTCTGATGGCAGTGCCCATGGAGCAGAACGCGTCGCTCGAGGGGGCGAAAGGCGAGCGGAAGGTCACCGCGCTGATACCGATCGAGGAGGAACTCTTCGAGGAGAAAGCTCTGGCGCGCCACCGCCTCGGCCTCGGGACTCTTCACCAGGTCACGCCACTCATCCCGGATGGTCAAGAGACAACTGGGCTCACATCCCACGATGGGAACCCCAGTCTCCACGAACCGATGCAACTGATCGACCGCTGCTTTGGCGCGCTTCACCGCCTCTTCGAGGAGCCCTTTTGAAATGAACGTCCGCCCGCAGCAGCCCGCATCCGCCAAGATCACGTGATAGCCCAACCCCTCGAGCAGCTTGGTTGCGGCGATTCCCACCCCAGGATAGTGATAGTTCATAAAGGTATCGGGAAACAGCGCGACCGACCCCCTGACTCCTGGTGGCGAGCCGCCCCGCTTCTGAAACCACTGCGCGAAGCTTGGAGAGGCGAACGAAGGTAACGGGCGCCGCTGCTCGATCCCCACAAGGCGGTGCAGCAACCACCTGGTCCCCGGGAAAGCCGTCGCCCAGTTCGAGAGCGGAGCCAACCGGCTCCCCCAGCGTCCGAGCGCGGCGGCGTTGGCAAAGAGCCGAGCCCGAAGAGGGATGCCGTTTTTCTGGTAGTATCGGGCCAGGAACTCTGCCTTGAGCTTTGCCATATCGACGTTCGTGGGACATTCGCCCTTGCAGGCCTTGCACTCGAGGCAGAGATCCAACGCCCCGTAAAGTTCCGGGCCGCTCAGGGCTTCCGAGGGAAGCTCGCCCGACAGCGCCGCCCGAAGAAGATTAGCGCGACCGCGGGTCGAGTGTTCTTCTTCACGAGTGACCATGTACGACGGACACATGGTCCCACGCATCTTCCGGCAATTTCCGACGCCGATACATCGTTCGACCGCCGCGGTAAGGCTCCCCTCCTCCAGAAACCCGTGATGGGTCTCTACAGCGGCTGTCCGATACCCTTCCCCATATCGGAGGTGCTCGTTCACCTGGGGCGGATCATCGCTCACAATCTTGCCGGGATTGAGCATGCCGTGTGGGTCCAGAAGGGCCTTCACCTCACGGAAGGCTTTCTCGAGCTCCCCGTATTGCTTTGAGACATAGCTGGTCCGAGACAATCCGTCCCCGTGCTCCGCACTGATGGTTCCATTCAGCCCCAAGACGATCTCGTGCGCTCCCTCGGCTATGGACCGGATGAGTGCGATATCCCGCGGGTCTTTCGGGTCCAAAAAGGGCAAGATGTGAAGGTTGCCGTCCCCGGCGTGCCCGTAGACGCCTGCCGTCACCTCATACTTCGTAAAGAGTTGCCGCATCTTTCCGATGAAGTCGGGCAGACGCGTTGGATGAACAGCAGCATCCTCAATGAAAATCAGAGGCTTCCGGGGACCTTTTACCTTCGTGATGACCGCCGCCGCCACCTTTCGGATGGCGAGGATGTTCGCTTGATCTTCGGGAGAGGTTGCCAAGCGCATCCCGGTCGCAAGACGGCATTCTTCCACCACTCGTTTGTGCGTCGCCGCCATGCTAGCCTCGACCTCCTCGGGGCGCTCCCCTTCATGCTCGAGGATCAGAACCGCCTCGACCCCCTCTGGGAGGAAAGGGCGAAGCCTGGGATCATGCTGTCGGCTGAGATCCAGGATCTTCCGCTCGAGAATCTCGATCATGCTCGGCCGAAGCTCCCGTAGAACCGCTACCGCCTCTCCCATCTTTTCCAGCGAGTCGAAGCTCAGGAGGGCGATGGTCCGGTAGGAGGGATGATCCAGAATCCGGAAAGTCGCCTCGGTGAAGATCCCCAGGGTCCCCTCGGACCCGGTGAAGAGCTGGCCGAGGTCTATGATCCCATTTTGGGCCAGACGCCACAGGTTGTACCCGCAGTTGTTGTTCGTCACCTCCGGGACCTTCTCTTTCAACTGATCCCCGAAGCGCTCCAGAATGCTCAGGAGACCTCGATAGATCGGACCCTGGACCGGGTCCTGGAGGAGGACCTGAAGGCGCGGACTGTTTCGATCGACCGCCTCGGTCCGGATGAGGGCGCCATTGGCGAGGACGACATCGAGGGAGTTGAGGTAATCCCGGGTGGTCCCGTACTTGACCGCATGTGCTCCTTTGCTGTTGGTCGCCAGCATCCCCCCCAGGGCGCACACATCGTCACTCGAGGGGTCGGGAGGAAAATATTTGTTGTGTTGTTTGAGCACCTGCGTGAGAGAGGACAGCGTGCATCCCGGCTCGGCTCGCACCCAGCCTTCGACGAGATTGACCTCCAGGATTCGGTGCATGTAGCGCGTGAAATCGAGGATGATTCCTGTCCCAAGCTCCTGCCCGCACCGACTCGACCCGCCCCCACGGGGAACCAAGGGGATGCCGCGATCCGCAGCGTACCGGAGGGTGGTGACCACATCATCGCGATGTTTCGGAAAGACCACCCCAAGTGGCTTGATCCGATACATGCAGGCCCCGGTGCTGTAGAGCACCCGGGTCACCTCGTCAAACCGCGCGTCTCCCTCGATGAGGGTATTAAGATCGGCAGCAATCGACTTCAATTGTGAGGGCACCAAATTCTCCATGAACTTATCTCTCAGAGACTTCGACCGCCTGAGAGGCGGCTTCGAGTGCCTGCAAGGACTTTCGGACGTGCAGGTACCGAAAGCCGCGGACCTTGGCTGACCGACGGAGCTTCATGCGATAGTCCTCCAGGTGAGACACCGCGGCCGTCGCTACATAGGGGGCCCCATGGGCCGCTATGATGCGTGGGGCATCTTTCTTGAGAGTTGAGACTCCGCGAGGGGTGGTGGGGGTCCGAGCCATGGCAGGCGAGCTCGAGGTGGCCTGGCCCTGGGTATTCATGGCCACCTCATTATCGTAGCAGATATATAAAATGTTCTCGTTCCGGCTCGCCGCCCCCGAGAGTGCCTGAAAGCCGATATCGAGGGTTCCGGAGTCCCCAGCGAAGCAGACGACATGCACGTCACGCATTCCGCGGGCGTCATACGCATGTCGCAGCCCGGTCGCCGCCGCCGGCGCACTTTCGAATATCCAATGGACAAACGGAACCTTCCACGACGCACTAGTGTACGAGAGGCTGAAGGTCGCCGCGCAGCTCGCCGGACAGACTACCACCATTTTCGGCCCGAGTATCTCGGCCAAGAGGTCTGCCGCGGGCAGGGCTCCACAGCCCTCACAGGCAGTCCCCTTCATGACGGGCGGCAGGCTGAATCGTTTCGAACGGGGGATGGTCGGAAGTGGGGGCGTCGCTGCCATTGGGATTCCTCCCTATCCGGCGCGGGCGACGGGTCGGGCCTGGGGCGATTCATCGCGTACGCGGCCCCGGTCGAGCCCAAGCCACTCGATGGCGTCCTCCTCCTTATCAAAGGGGGGCTCTCGCTTGAAGGCCTTCCGCGTGACCTCCTTCACGTGGCGGACGGTTACGTCCCGCCCTCCGAGACCGGCGATCACCCCGACGACGCGCGGCGGCTCGGGAGAGCCATACAGGACCGATCGGATCTCCTCGTACAGAACCCCATGACTGCCCGCCGCGCAGTTGCGGTCGACGGCGATGACGACCTCGGCCTCCCGAAGCGCTTCCCGAATCGCCTCGCGCGGGAAAGGCCGATAGGCGCGGATCTTGAGGAGGCTCGCGGACACCCCCTCGGCCTGAAGCTCGCGGACCGCCCGACGCGCCGTCTTGACAACCGAGCCCATGCACGCCAGCACACAGCGGCCGGCAGGCTCGGTCACCTCGATGAGACCCTGCGGCTTTGTCCCGAACGCTTCGGCATAGGCCTCTCCGACCTTGGGAATGACGCCCAGCGCCGCCTCCATAGCCTGATGCTCAGCGTATTTGAATTCGGTGTACCACTCCGGGGGCGTGGGCGGATTTAGCGAGCGCGGCTCTGATGGATCGAGCAATGCCTCAACGCGAGGTCGCCCGAGAAATCGGTCCACGGCCTTGGCCTCTGGCACGACAACCCCCTCGGCGGTGTTCGAATGGATAAAGGACTCGTAACAGAACATGCCTGGTAGCCGCACCCGCGAGTCTTCGCAGATCCTGAAGAGCTGAATGCCGGTTTCCAGAATCTCTTGCGTGTCCTCGCAGTAAAGTTGGATCCAACCCGATCGGTTCACGGCCAGGGAATCGTTGTGGTCCGCGTACCGACTGTGGGGGACCGAGATGGCGCGATTCACCACCGCCATGACAACGGGGCAGCGGCTGCCAGAGGCGGTGTACAGGTGTTCGGCCATGAAGAGAAGACCCTGGGAGTTCGTCGCAGTGTAGACCCGCGCCCCCCCCAGCGAGGCCCCCACTGCGGCGGCCATCGCGGCATAGTCCGACTCCATGTTGAGGAATGCGGCCTTGAGCACTCCTGTCTCGATGTCTTTGGCGATATGCGCGAGCATCGGGGATTGGGGGGTAATGGGATAGGTGGGAATCACCTGGGGTTTCGAGAAGCGGACCGCCAGGGCCGCTGCCTCGTTGCCAGTGAGGAGCTCTACTCTGCTCATCTTTTTTCCTCCATGTGTCGTCCTCTCTGGCCTTGAGATAGGATCGTTTCCTACTTACGGTGGATTTTTACGATGGGCTCCTCGGAAGAGGGAGATGTATACCGGATACAGTCTACCATTTCTTCTGTCAATAACAGAGAACGAAAGGGGCGAGTGGGGGGGATGCCGGTCACCCGGCAGGGAAGTGGCAAGATTCCCGGGTCGGTGCGGTTTTCCTGAACACCGTAAAGCCAGGGACCACTGAAAAATCAAATGGTTGTGATCCGGAGATACGTGGCACAGGGTTTGCAACATTTACCTGTGACCTCTGTCCTTTTACAGCTTGGGCCTCGGGGGCGGGCCTCTGACCCATAGGGGAGCCCCCATTAACCTCTCTTCGCTCGCCGAGTTCCCCCTTTTCTCAACTAACTGAATTCTTCACTCTGAATCCTTCATTCGCAAACTCCATTGCCACCTCTGCCGTAGAAAGAAAAAGCCCCAATGGAGCCTGCGGCCGGTGCCAAAGCTGCCGGACCGCCCCGCCGGTGAATAGCGGGACCATCGGGGCCGGTGGTGACTGGGCCTCCTAGGGGGATGAACGTGCCCAAAACGTGCCCGCGTCCACCCTAACTGACCCAACCTGAGCCTGTTCTAACCAATGAGGGTCTAGATAACCCCCCGTAACTACTTGACCTCCCTTGGTGGTACAGATCGTGGTTAGGCCTAGGAGGCCACCACCTCACAGATCGCCATACATATATTCACGACTGGACCACCTCCTTTCTCGGCGCACCCAACATCACGGGCCCAGCACCCGCCAGTCCAAAGCCGACCGCCGATATGGACCTCGGACTTGGTCCGCCCTGGCCTGCCCCATTACAGGCGAGGACGCGTGGGGGCCTGTGTAAACCCCGACCGCCCGTAATCATAGCGACCATCGTCCAATCTGTCTAGCGTTTATTACACGTTATCCATAGAATTCCTTTTCCGTCTTGCCAGCCCGCGTTATATTTGCGATGTGACGGTGACGGGTCCTCAATGGGGCTGATACACGAAAGGACAAAGGAGAACGACAATGCCTGAGATGCATCATCAAATCCCAATCGACGCCTCGCCTGAGAAGGTCTACGAGGCGATTGCTACGCAGGAAGGCCTCCGCGGCTGGTGGACAGGGGACAGCATAGCTGAAGCTCAGGTCGGCAGTGTTGCGGAGTTTGGCTTTTACAATCGGAAGTTTTTATTTCGGATGCGGATCGATGAGCTACAGCCCGGAAAACGAGTGGTCTGGGCGTGCATCGGGGATTACGATGAGTGGAAAGGGACTCGGCTGACCTGGGAAATCTCCCGGACGGACGGAACAAGCATCCTCCGCTTCGTACACGGCGATTGGCAATCGACCAGCAGCTTTTTTGCATCCTGTAACTCGACCTGGGGGATGTTGATGTATCGCCTCAAGGACTACGCAGAAGGCAAAAATCCCGGCCCGTATTGGAAGGAGTAGGTTTTACCGACCTCCCTTTCCTTTATGGAAGGAAGGAAGAGACGCGATGCGAAGCAAGGGAGAGCATAATAAAAGTCGGTCATTATTGAATGCGCTAATTGCTAGCGTGCTCGCCGCAGGAATATCGCTGGTGGGATTCCCGGGCTCGGCCAGCGCCCAGGATCCCAAGGCGCAGGCACTTCTAGAGAAGGTCATCGCTGCTCACGGTGGCATGCAGGCCTGGGACAACTTGAAGGATATGACATTCACGATCACCCGGGTGGGCCTGAGTCCCCAGGGAGGCGTGGCCGGAGCAAGGGTGAGCCTCTATTACATGAAGCGGCACGGGAAGGCGCGTGTGGAGACCGTGACGGGCAAGGGGTTGTTGATTCAGGGCTTCGACGGACAGAAACCATGGGTGACGCTGGGAGGCAGGCCCGTGACCAAAAAGGAAGCTTTGAAGCGGGCGCACTTCCTGTCCGTGAACTGGTGGTACTGGATGGGAATCCCATTCAAACTTAAAGATCCCGGCGTCATCCTTCGATACAAAGGGACGTCGACCTTCCGAGGGGGACCGATCGACATCCTGGAAGCAACATTCCAGCAAGGGGTGGGGAAGACCAACGACCGCTACATCTATTACCTTGACCAAAAGACCTATCACATACAGTTCGTCGAGTTCCAGCTCCAGCCCGGAGTCTGGCCGAAGGTCGGCGGGCCGACGCCAAGAAGGTCAACCTGGCTCGATTACAAGAAGGAAGGACCGTTCACGATCCACACCAAGCGGATCTTTTATGGCAACCCCGAACTGACCGACAAGCGGGCTATACTCCTCTTCGGTGATTTCCAGTTCAACACCGGCCTGCCAGATAAGCTCTTTGCCGCCCCATAAAGATCGTCCCCCACCACATAGAGCAGGCGAGATCTACGCTTCCGTTTGGCGGAAATCGAGCGACCGCTTGGCCCTACCCCTCTGTAGCCTGTGGATTTACCAGCCGGCCAACTTGGACCCAGGAATTGCAATATCCTGGGGGCGCAACCGTTTAGAATTAGAGGGGGTATCGATGAAAATGAAAAGGCTTACAGTTGTTGCACTAGGCATATTCACTAGTCTTGTGGTGTGTCAGGCAGTGGTGGCATATTCGGCCGCGGAGAAAAAGGCTGTTAATGTTGCCAACGCATGGTTAGCCTTAGTCGACCAAGGTCAATACTCAAAGAGCTGGGAGAACGCTGCTGCATATTTCAAGGCTGCGGTAGGGAAGGAACAGTGGCAGACTTCCCTTACGGCTGCGAGAAAGCCCTTCGGGAAGGTCCTCTCTCGGAAGCTGAGGTCCACGCAATACGCGACGACCCTACCCGGCGCACCGGATGGTCATTACGTCGTTATTCAGTTCCAGACGTCTTTTGAAAGGAAAAGCTCTGCCGTAGAGACGGTTACCCCGATGCGCGATCAGGATGGGAAGTGGAGAGTAGCTGGCTACTACATAAGGTAAGCATGCTTCACAAGTTAAGGATCGTAATCACGATCTTTATCGTCTTCGTACTTGGCTGTGGTGCCGAACCGGGCAAGACCACGGTGCCTCAGGGTGCCGAGATGTTGTTCTGGGAATGGCAGTCGTGGGAAACGGGCGGAGGTCGTAACAGATTAACACTATGGAAAGACGGCCGCTCGCAGACCGTCGTGGTGCCGGACGCCTACACCCGTGGTCATCCCGAGAGGTTCAAACCGCACGAAGGATGGATAATGGTCGAAAAAGCCGGCGGGGTCTCCTTCATCCGAGAGCCTGCGTTTCCTGAAGATGTCGCCCGAGAGAAGTTTCGAAGGGCATACGCAGCCGGGATTCATCTTCTCGAATCATTCCGGCCCGACTATGTAGATGGCAGCGGGACTGTGGTAGGGACTCAGATCAATGGGAAGCTAGAGGAGACCGTCATTCCCATGTTTATGGGGGAGAATCAGGGAACGCGGAACCACAAGCGATTCCTCGCTGTCTCCAAGATCCTCTCTGGATTCGATACCGATGCCTATGATCTGACGAAGTAGGGGCCACATCACCCTGCCTAGTCACTTTCCAAGAAATTGCAACCGTGGTAGCCTTGTTATGGGCAGCGGCTAAACATCGCTAGCCCTCCTCCTGGCCAGTCTTCTCTCGCCTACCAAGAGGACTTGCGATGGCAAACACAGGCCCCATGGCTGGGAAGACCTGTATACTCACCGGGGCCAATACCGGGATTGGGAAGGCGACTGCCCTTGGGTTGGCGAAAATGGGGGCGACTGT
>VRUN01000004.1:0-19527 GCA_019456075.1 Candidatus Methylomirabilota bacterium | reverse complement strand
GTGATGGTCTGCCGCAGCCTCGAGCGGGGTGAAGCGGCCATGGCGGAGATTAAGCGAGGCAGCGGGAACGACTCAGTCTCGTTGCTGCTCGCCGACCTTTCTTCGCGAGCTGCGATCCACCGACTCGCCGCGGACTTCAAGGCCAAATACCCAAACCTGCACGTCCTGATCAACAACGCCGCCATCATCCCCAAGAAGCGCACTGTCGCTGAGGATGGCCTCGAGACCCAGTTCGCCGTCAACCACGTCGCCTACTTTCTCCTCACCAATCTGCTACTCGACCAACTCAAAGCCAGCGCCCCATCTCGCATTATCAACGTCAGCTCCCAAGTCCATAACGGCGCGTCCATCGACTTCGATGACCTGCAATCCGAGCGATCCTACTCCCCTACCCGTGTTTACGGGTGGACCAAACTTGCTAACGTGCTGTTCACCTACGAGCTGGCTCACAGGCTCGAGGGAACCCGCGTAACCGTCAACTGCCTACACCCCGGCACGGTGGCGACCAATATGCTGGCTGATTACATGCCAGGCGGGCTTCGATTTTTGGCAAAGATGATTGGTGTGAGCTCCGAAGAAGGTGCACAAACGTCCCTCTTCCTGGCGACGTCGCCAGAAGTCGAAGGGGTGAGCGGGAAGTATTTCGTGAATCAGGGGGCAGTTCACTCCTCCAAAGCTTCGTATGACAAGACTGCTGCCCGTCGACTGTGGCAAGTGAGCGCAGAGCTGACTGGCCTGCCGGTATCCGCCTAGCGAGAACGGAGTTCTGGCACAGTTCTGGCAAGCTTTTAGCAAGAGGGCACGAGTCATAATCACCCTTTGGATAGAGGGAACATTATGGCAAAAGCGGCGAAGCCGATTCCAGAAGGTTTTCATTCAATCACACCCCACCTGATCGTCCGGAACGCTGCCCAGGCGATCGATTTCTATACCAAGGCGTTTGTAGCCCAAGAACTGTCCCGCATGCCCGGTCCTGATGGAAAACTGCTGCATGCCGAAATCAAAATTGGTGATTCTATCCTGATGCTCTGCGACGAGTTTCCCCAGTGGAACACTCTGGGCCCGCAGTCGCTTGGAGCCTCCACGGTTGGCATTCACATTTACGTGCAGGACGCGGATGCGCTGTTTACCCAAGCCGTTACGGCCGAGGCCACCGTCAAGATGCCGATCGAAGATACATTCTGGGGGGACCGCTTTGGGAAGGTCACGGATCCGTTCGGCCATGAGTGGTCCATAGCCACGCGGAAGCGGGACCTCACACCCGAGGAGCTTCACAATGGGGCCCAAGACTACTTTTCCTCTGCCGCTGGCGGATAGCGGTAACTCAGAATACGTCGTAACGAACTGTTGATGTTATGAAGCTGAAGATCAGTGCCAACGCCGCGCGAGAGAGAATCACGGACATGATCATCTCGGGTAATATCCTACTCGAGAAGGTCACGGGCGAGTATTTTGACGCAAAGAAGTCTGGGGCGTTCGATGAAAAAGAGGACATCCCTCAATGGAAAGACCAACATGTTGATTGGCTCCACAAGTGTTTGGCCGTCCTGCAGGATATATTTCCAACCCCCAGAGAAGCCATAGGATTGAAAAACACGCAAGCACAAACCTCTTTTCAAAGTGGCGTGAATATCAAGTGGAGCGCTCTGGCCAACGATTTCAAAGCCAAGCTATCTGCCTTGGACGGCATCTTGAAATCCGTCGATAAATACTCGGTGGAAATGACACATGAATTGTTCATTGAAGACATTGATTCCTTTGCCAAAGCACGCGATATCAACCCACGGCAAGTCAAGCAACTCCTCCCCCTGAAATTATTGCAGGATCAAGTCCAAACCTTTTTCGAGGAAATCATCGGAGAACAATTCCATAAGCAGGACTCGGAAGGGAAAGCGAGCGACTCCCTTACTATACACGTCAAAGTCGGCGGAGACCGGTTGAAGGCATCTTTATTACTGAAGGGAAGCGGCATAAAGGGAAAGCTGACCATCAATAAATGTGGAAAGAGTGGCCTGCAGATCGAAAAGCTTGTTGAAGCCCCAGCTGATCTCTACGTGGTCCAGCACGTGGATGGAATTGATGAGCGAGTCATAACGAAGTTGAGAGGCAAGATCGCATTGATGAACAGCCAAGGCAAGAAGTGCCGCATGTGCATTGTAGACGGTACGGACACCGCCCGAATCTTGTTGGCATATGGCAAGATTCAGCATCAGCCCAAATGAGACTGAGGCCCGCGCTCAGAAGACCTCGGCCTTCCTCAACGAAAAGTAGGACTGAATGACTGAGAAAACCTGGATGATCTACGGTGCGAACGGTTACACCGGGGTGCTCGTCTGTGAAGAAGCCGTGCGCCGTGGCCACAAGCCCGTCCTGGCCGGGCGCTCGGCTGACAAAATTGTCCCTCTCGCCGAGCGCCTAGGGTTATCCTACGTCGTGGTCAACCTGCAAGACGAAGAGAATCTCGCCAAAATCGTGGTAGGCTTCGACCTAGTTTTCCACGCTGCAGGTCCTTTCATCTATACGAGTGCACCGATGGTGCGTGCCTGCATCAAGGGTGGCACCAATTACGTTGATATCACCGGCGAGGTGACCGTCCTCGAGCACACGCTTTCCTATGACCAACAGGCCCAAGAAAGAGGCATCGCCTTGATGTCGGGAGTTGGCTTTGGTATTGTCCCGACTGACTGTATGGCCAATTACGTCGCAGCGCGAGTTCCCGACCCCACGCAGTTGGAACTCGCCGTTGCTACAACAGGCAGCCCCAGTGCCGGGACCATGAAGACCATTCTGGAACAGTCCCCCAGCGGCACCCTCGTTCGACGAAACGGTCAACTGGTTCGTCACCCGACAGGCACGGGTGGGCGGCGTATTCGCTTTGTGGATCGCGAGCACACCGTGCTACCAATGAGCTGGGGCGACTTGGCAACCGCCTACCGCTCAACCGGCATCCCCAACATCACCACCTACATGGCTTTCCCCGAACGGTTTCTTCCTCTCATGCGTTGGGTAGGGCCTCTGAGCCAGAGCCTGCTTGCCGTCAGGCCTGCTCGCCGCCTGATGCAAAAGTGCGTCGAAAAGGCCGTACACGGGCCAGACGAGCATATGCGCCAAACCGCACGTTCCTACGTGTGGGCGCGGGCCGCCAATGAAAAGGGGAATGAAGCTCAGGCGTGGCTTGACACCTCGGAAGGTTACCACTTCACGGCTATAGCAGGCGTGCATTGCGTGGAAAGGATTTTCGAAGAGCGCCCCCAGGGGGCCCTCACCCCTGCCCTGGCCTTCGGCGCCGACCTCGTCCTGCAAATTCCTGGCACGAAACGCTATGACCGACTCAACGACTCCTAAACACTAACCTTAAACGAGACACCTCATGATCGCGAAGCTCGTCATCAGACTTTGTCAGTTCTCTCCTTATCTCAAACGATTAATCTGGAGAAAGTGGTACGATCTTCTGGCAGGACACTATCAGCAAAGAGACTGGTCTTTCATGAACTATGGGTACGTTCCACTCAATCCTGATGCAGAACAGCTCCGCCTAGACGAAGCTGACGAGCCAAATCGCTACTGCATCCAACTCTATCACCACGTTGCCAGCGGCGTGAACCTCAAGGATGCGGACGTCCTAGAGATCAGTAGTGGTCGTGGAGGTGGATCGTACTACATTAACCGGTATTTGGAACCTAAAACAATGGTGGGTGTTGATTACTCCGAAAAAGCCGTAGCATTTTGCAATCAGAGTTATTGCATTGACGGACTGTCGTTCGTCACGGGTGATGCCGAACTGCTGTCTTTCAAGGACAATCGCTTCGATGTCATCGTGAATGTCGAGGCGTCGCATTGTTATGGCTCAAAGGATGCTTTCCTGACGCAAGTTAAGAGGGTGCTCCGGAAAGATGGCTACTTTCTTTACGCAGACCTTCATGGCAAGGGCAACATCGATACCCTGTACGAACAGTTGCGCCGTTCCGGACTGACTCTCATCAAAGAGACGAATATAACACCGAATGTGCTCGAGGCCCTGGATTTGGACAATAATCGTAAGACGGTGCTCATCCAACAATTAGTGCCCAAGGTGCTGCTGAATACTTTTCAACAGTTTGCCGGCCTCAAAGGGACAACAATCTATGAAGGTCTTCGGTCTGGATCGGTGATATACCTCAGCTTTGTACTCCAGAAACAACAACCGTAATAACTGCGCATGGACCTGCGGGCGATCATGTCAAAGCGCCCGGACTGGAAATATACCAAAGACTGGCAAGCCGGACGCCTCCAGTAGAGGGCGCTCGGACGGAGGTCCCTCATGAAGGCCATTGTCGTTGAGCAACCGGGTGACCCAGAGGTGCTGAAAATCAAGAACCTCCCACGCCCGGACCCACGTCCCGGTTGGGTGTTAATCCGCGTTAAGGCATTTGGACTGAACCGTGCGGAGCTGTTCACCCGGCAAGGACATTCGCCGGGGGTCAGTTTTCCGCGTGTACTTGGAATCGAGTGCGTAGGCGAGGTTGAGAAGGCGCCGGCGACCGATCTCACTGCCGGGCAAACCGTTGCAGCGGTGATGGGCGGCATGGGCCGCGCTTTCGATGGAAGCTATGCAGAATATACCTGCGTTCCCGCGAGCCACGTGATTCCTCTGGCCACCGAAGTGGATTGGCCACTCCTCGGGGCCATTCCAGAGATGTTCCTCACCATCTGGGGCGCGCTGACGGATGGGTTGGAAGTGGGGGCGGGGCAATCGCTCCTGGTGCGCGGAGGCACGTCCTCTGTCGGATTGGCGGCGATCTCACTCGCGAAGGACATGGGCCTGACGGTCGCGGCCACGACCCGCAACGCCGCCAAAGCCGACACCATGCGCGAAAACGGCGTCGATCATGTCCTCATTGACGATGGGGGGATCGCTGACGCCGTGCGCCGGATCTTCCCGAACGGTGTCGACCGGGTGTTGGAACTGGTCGGCACCGTGACGGTCCGTGATTCTCTCAAAGCAACCGCTCCCAAGGGCATCGTATGCATAGTTGGTATGCTGGGAGGAGAATGGACTCTTGAAAGCTTCAGTCCCTTTGAAGCGATCCCATCGAGTGTGAAGCTCACGACCTATCAAGGCGAAGCCCTGAACATCAGGGAAGGTCGAGTTGCCTTGCAACAATTCGTGGATGGCGTGGTGGCAAGACGTCATCGTGTAAATCTCGACCGCGTGTTCCGGTTTGACCAAATCGTGGAGGCGCACCGCTACATGGAAGAAAACCGGGCTAAAGGAAAACTGGTAGTGCTGGTGGATTAGTCATGAGGGGGGCGGTCAAAAGGAGCGCTTTCCTCATTCTTCTTCTGTTGCCTTATGGGAAGGCCGCGGCCGCGCATAAGGTGGGACACTGCCGGCCGCCGCCTGCGGATGTGGCTTTCCCGTCAGACTTTCCAACCCTGCAAGATCAGGAATGGGGATACCGCCTCGGGGGATGGGGTGGCATTGCCAGGGAGCATCCCTTACACCATCACCCGGTCATCTTTGTCCACGGCAATACGGGTGATGCCGGTGATTGGGACGAACCGGGGCGAAGTGTAAGGCAGCGCTTCTTGGAAGCGGGCTATTCGGCGCAAGAGCTCTGGGCCCTCTCGTACAACGGAAAGGATATGAAGCCATCTCCTCGGGCCTCACAGTGTTACACAGACAACCAGGCTAACGTCCCCGATCTGGCCGCGTTTGTGAAGGCAGTTCAGGCCTACACCGGGGCTCCGAAGGTGGACCTCATCGCCCATTCCTTGGGAGTCACAATCGCCCGGAGCATGCTGTTTACACATCCCGAGTTGTCTCAGGCCGTCGAAGATTTCGTGGCAATCGCTGGCCCCAACCACGGGACTACCGTCTGCCGCCGCCTGTGGTTGATCTGGATCATCGGGTGGAATGATTTCATGGGGTGTGACGAGTTGGCACCCGGTTCGGCGTGGTTAGGAAAGTTGAACGGTCCTCAGAGTGAGAGGGAAGCGCCCGCTCCGATCCGGTTTACGACGATATATGATGGAACAGGGGCCGATACCTTCTACAGCCGCTGGCTCTTCTGGCTACCGGTGAGGGATCAGGACAGTCCGGCCCTCAAAGGTGCAAAGACCGTGAAGACACCGGGACTCACACACGACGAGCTGCGGACAAATGATGAGGCCGTCTCCATCTATTTGCGCTTTGTCCAGCAGTAAAGCGGCCCTCGCAAAAAAAATGCCTTCGTCGGATTCTGTTGGTCCCAACGAAGGCTTGAACAAAAAAGCTAGGACCCTCTAGTCCTTTTTAACCAGCTTTTTCGCCTCGGCGACGATGTTTTCTTTCGACAGCCCGAATTTCTTATAGAGTTCCACGGGGTCTCCAGATTCCCCGAAATCGCGGACCGCGATCCGCCGGACGAGCCCTTCACCCCGCTCGGCCACGACTTCAGAAACCGCACTACCCAATCCACCACTCAGGCCGTGATCCTCGACCGTCAGGATCCTTCCCGAGCGCTGGATGCTATCGAGAATCAGCTCCCGATCGATGGGTTTGATCGTGTGGACGTTGACCGCCCGCGCATCGAGGCCCTGGCTTCTCAACTGTCGCGCACCTTCCCGGGCATTATAGACCGTGCCACCGGTGGCCATAATGGTCAGGTCCCGCCCCTCGCCTTTTCCAGCGTCCAGGATCACCCCTTTTCCGAACTCGAACTGATAGTCCGGGGGATTGACATCCTCCACCTTTTGGCGGGTGAGGCGGAGATACACCGGACCGTGGTGCTCCGCGATGTGCTCGACCGCCCCTGCGGCCTCGATCGCATCACCCGGTTGGATCACCGTCATGTTGGGAAGGGAGCGCATGAGGGCAATGTCCTCGAGGCCCATCTGGCTGTACCCGTCTTCCCCTATCGCGATTCCGGCATGGGTTCCCACGATTTTTACGTTGGCGTCGACGTACGCCAGGGAGACCCGGATCGTCTCGAAGCGTCCCGTCACAAAGGTGGCAAAGGTACAGAGAAAGGGGATCCAACCCTCAAGGGCAAGACCGGTCCCGATCCCGATCATGTTGGCCTCGGCGACCCCCACGTTGAAGGATCGGTCAGGATACTTCTCGACGAACTTCACCGTGTTGGTGGATTTGCCCAGGTCGGCATTGATGACGACAATCCGCTGGTTCTTCGCCGCGACCTTGAGTAGCGCCTCGCCAAAGGCAACCCGTGTGGCCTTTCCTCCCATGCTCAACTCCTTCAAGAAGCTCTCAGCTATCCGCTATCAGCAGTCCGCAAGGAATTCCCCAACTATCAAAACGAAAACAGACAGCTGACCGCTGATTGCCGACAGCCATCTTTGTAGTACTTGCTGACAGCCGACTGCTGACTGCTGATCGCCATCCCCCTCATAAACGCGCGGCTAGAATTTCCTGGATGGCACGCTCACCTTCTTCCCGATTGGGGGCCTTGCCGTGCCAGTCGGGATTGTTTTCCATGAAGGAAACGCCCTTCCCTTTGATGGTGTCAGCGATGATAACGGTCGGCTTCCCTTTGACCGCCTCAGCCTTCTCAAGGGCCTCCAGCACCTGCGAGATGTCGTGTCCGTTCACCTCGATCACGTGCCAGCCAAACGCCTCCCATTTGGCCCGGAATGGTTCGAGGCTCAGGGTATTTTCGACAAAATCGTCGTTTTGGATCTTATTGCGATCCACAATGACGCAGAGGTGATCCAGCCCGGCCTTCGGGGCCAGCATCGCTGCCTCCCAGACCTGGCCCGCCTGACACTCGCCATCACCGAGCAACGCGTAAACCCGGTATGTCTTCTTGGCCAACCGCCCCGCCAGCGCCATGCCGATGGCGATAGAGAGGCCCTGACCGAGGGATCCGGTGGCGGTCTCCACCCCAGGGAGCCGTTCACCGGGACGGCCCGGATACGGATGGCCCTGCAGGCGACTCCCGAGCTTGCGGAGGGTCAGGAGTTCCTCCTTCGGAAAGTACCCAGTTTTGGCCAACGCAGCATACAGGACCGGACAGCAGTGACCCTTGGAGAGGATAAACCGGTCCCGGTCAGCCCAAAAAGGGTCATCGGGACGGTGGCGCATCTTGTGGAAGAAGAGGCCGGTGACAATCTCGGTGGCAGAAAGGGAGCCTCCGGGATGGCCCGATCCGGCCTCAGTCAACATCCGGATGATGTCGATCCGGATCTCCTGGGTGATCTTCTTCAGATGTTGGATATCTGCGGCCACCTGGGGCATGAGACCTCCGAAAAATCCGCCCCATTCTCTACACGGCGCTGAGGGCTGTCAACAAAAATGAGATGGCGTGTGCCCAGGGCTTTCGCCTCGCTCCGACGGCCGCCACCTCTTGCAGGGCCTCGCCCAATCTGTTACGCTAGATTCGAGAACTGACGAGGAAAAACGATGGCCATCCTGAAGATCGCCCAGATGGGGAACCCGGTCCTGCGCCGGCCGGCCGACCTTGTACCGATCAAGTCGATCAAGTCGCCGATCCTGAAGAAATTCATCGACGACATGATCGAAACCATGCGAGAGTACAGTGGGGTCGGATTGGCCGGTCCGCAGGTCCACGAATCCCTCCAAATCGTCGTCATCGAGGCCCACGAGAACCCTCGCTACCCCCAGACGCCCACGATTCCCCTGGCGATCCTGATCAATCCAGCGGTAGAGCCTTTGACCGACGAGACGGACGAGGACTGGGAAGGGTGCCTCAGCATCCCCGATATCCGCGGAAAAGTCCCTCGATATCGCGAGGTGCGGGTCCGAGCCCATGATCGAGAGGGCAAAGAGCTTGACTTTTCGGTCAAAGACTTCTTTGCTCGGGTCATCCAGCATGAACACGATCACCTCCAGGGCATTCTCTTCCTGGACCGCATGAAGAAGCTCGATACGTTAACATACATGGCAGAGTACCAGCGGTACTGGACGAACCAGTAAGGCCAACAGGGGACCCTTGCATGGCACAGGACGGCAAGACGATTCTGGGCTTTATCCCGGACCTCTTCTTTTCCACCAAGGTCCGGGACACGGCCGAATATCTGGGCCATACGGCAGAGATTACCCGCACAACGGACGATCTGATCCACAAGGCGCGGGCGCTTTCTCCACACCTCGTGATCGTGGACCTGACCGCCGAGGCGGCGAACCTCGAAGAGTCCCTGACAGCGCTCCGGCTCGAGGGGGAGACCGCCCCCGTTCCTATTCTTGCCTTTACGACGCATGCTGCCTGGAAGCAGACGGCTCCGCTACACCGCCTGTGCAACCAGGTGGTGACCAAAGAGGTCCTTGCCCGCGACCTTCCCGCCCTCCTCCAGAAGTACCTCGGCGGAGAAACCACCTAACCGGGACGAGAAACAATGACACATCGAAGCAGCCTCTACGAGCTCCACCGCTCCCTCGGAGCCACATTTCAGGAAGTGCGGGGATGGGACCTGCCTGGGCGATACCAAGACCCGATTCAAGAACATCGAGCGATCCGCGAATCGGTTGGACTCCTCGATCTCTCCTTCCGGGCCCTCTACCACGTGACCGGCACCGAGCGGACACGGTTCCTGAATGGCCTGCTGACCAACGACATCAATAAGCTCGAGGAGGGCCAAGGCTGCTACACCTGCCTGCTCACCCCCCAGGGCAAGATCCTGGCCGACCCAGAGGTCTACGCCCTTCGCGACTACCACCTGCTGGAGCTGGATGCTCACTGCAAGGAGCAAGCCCTGGATCACCTGAACAAATATATCATTGCTGACGACGTCGCCTTCGAGGAGTTGGAGGACCATACGCTCATGGCCCTGCAAGGACCCGCGGCAACGACCCTCTTGCAGCGCCTGCTGCCCGGCACCGCCCTGCCGCTGGGGGAGCAGCGATGTATCGAGTTGACCCTCGACGACCACCCGTGCCGGGTGATTCAGGCCTCGATCACGGGAGAGGAGGGATACAAAATTGTGACTCCGCGAGAGAGGGCCGCTAACGTGTGGCAGGCCCTCCAAGCGGCCGGTGCCACCCCGGTGGGGATGGCCGCCTTGAATGCCCTTCGCCTGGAGGCTGGCATTCCCTGGTTCGGTGTCGACTTCGACGAAGGAAACTTCCCCCAAGAGGCCGGAATCGAGGACAGGGCGCTGAACTTCACCAAGGGGTGCTACATCGGGCAGGAGTTCGTCATCCGGATCGCCCACCGAGGACATGTCAACCGGCGGACTTCTGGGCTCACCATGCAGCACGAACCGATTCCACGTTCGGGGGACCGCATTCTGCGAGAGGAGAAAGAGGTCGGCCGAATTACCAGCGCTGCTCTTTCCCCCACCCTCGGAAAGATCATTGGCCTGGGGATGCTCCGGCGTGAGTCGCAGGAGCCTGGGACGGTCGTTCAGATCGAAAGGAACGGAGAGTCCGTCCCAGCCGAAGTCACCCCCCTTCCCTTCTATCGCCGCGCCACTGGGTGAATAAGGCGCCGTCAGCTCTCTGCAATCAGCGGTCGGCCCAAGACCTGAGAACCCTGAGATAGGAATCCGACGGCTGATTGCCGACTGCGTTTTTCTTGAGGGTGCGGGAATATTCGGCCTGCGTAAAGTGTTATTTATAAAACAGGGAGGGTGAAGGCAGTGATGATGTACTATATGGTCGAATTCGATCCTCGGCCCGGCATCAACCGGGCACAGATCACCGAGGCCTACCGGAAATTCACCAATCACTTTCAGAAGACATTCCCCGAGGTCAAGTTCGCCGGTTTTTTTTGCACGGGATATTCTCCTCGGCTCACGCCCCCAATATTTTGCCTTGTGGGAGATACCAAACTACGCCACACTGGACACGTGGAAGCGGGCCTTCTCGGCCGACAAGGAAGGGCACAAGTTCAGCAATGCGCTGAACGACCTTGGCACGAACTGGGATGCCAAGATGGTGTCAAAGATCGATTTAAGTTAGATTTGGGGATTCCGGGCTTGATACATCGTTGAATCCAAATAGTCGCCGCTGCGTCAAATATAGTTGAGGGTTGAGGGTCGAGAGTTGAGAGCTAGGGGCCAATACCCAACGTGCGGAGGGTTGAGAGTTGAGAGCCCTTCGACAGGCTCAGGGCAAGCTAAGACCCAGAAGCGAGGGTAAATGCATGCAATTTCTGCGTAAGCCCGATTGGGCCCTCCCGGAGCGAGAAGCGACCCCCGAGTCCATTTTCCTTGACCGGCGCCGGTTCTTGATGGGCGCTTTAGGGGTGGTGGCAGGCGGAATCGGGGGAACCGCTTTTGCCGGAGCCGCCGAAAAGACGTCTGAGGCGCCGTTGGACCGGACGCTCGACCTCTACCCGGCCAAGCGGAATCCGGAATTCACCCTCGATCGCCCGCTGACGAAAGAATCGGTCGCAGCCACATACAACAACTTCTATGAGTTTGGCCCGGTCAAGACGATCTACTGGCTCGCCCAGCGCCTGAAGACGCGGCCTTGGCAGGTGCGCGTGGAAGGCCTCGTTCGAAAGCCGCGCGTGTTCGACATTGATGATCTGATCCGGTCTAT
Source organism: Candidatus Methylomirabilota bacterium (assembly GCA_019456075.1). Lineage (GTDB taxonomy): Bacteria > Methylomirabilota > Methylomirabilia > Methylomirabilales > CSP1-5 > CSP1-5. The sequence goes on along the minus strand of VRUN01000004.1, from coordinate 8,045 downwards.
GCCGCTCGAAGAGCGTCTTTATCGCTTTCGCTGTGTCGAGGCGTGGGCGATGGCGGTCCCTTGGACGGGCTTCCCGCTCTCGGCCCTGATCAAGGTCGTCGAGCCCAAAAGCGAGGCACGGTTCGTAAAGCTCACGACGTTCCTCGATCGCACGGTGGCCATCGGCCAGCTCCGGTTCTGGCTTCCTTGGCCTTACACCGAGGGCTTGACGATGGAAGAAGCGATGAACGAACTCACCCTCCTGGCGACCGGCATATACGGCAAGCCGCTGCCCAAGCAGCACGGGGCGCCCGTCCGCCTTGTGGTTCCCTGGAAGTACGGCTTTAAGAACATCAAGTCCATCGTCTCGATCGAATTTGTCAAAGACCGCCCGAAAACATTCTGGGAAATCCTTGGTCCCGACGAGTATGGCTTCTGGGCCAACGTGAACCCCGAGTTCGCCCACCCCCGGTGGTCCCAGGCTTCCGAGCGCATGATCGGTACGGAAGAGAGGCGACCCACCCAAATTTTCAACGGGTACGGCAAATGGGTCGCATCCTTGTATCCGAACTTAAAGAACCGTAAGTTTTTTGTGTAAGGCGGTATTCGGAACCTCGGGTTACAGGGCGGGGGACGTTAGCTTTCTATTTTTGTGACATGGAATTCGTAACCACTTTTGGATCGAATCCCGATCTGACTCGATAGCCCACCTGAAGCCTCGAGTAAACGGCCCAAGATTCGCATCTCTTGACGGGGTGATTTCGCCGCCAATATTCGCCGAGAATTGGGATCCAAACCTTCTTTCCTGAAGTAACACTGGATCGACGCCAAACCCCTCAGCGACTTCAGCACAAAGTGCCCGCCGGGACCACGGAAATATGCCGGGGCCCCTAACTTCCCTTCAACGATAACTTCTTTGCCGAGATACTTTTCCGGCACGGCGACTAGCTCATCTACCGGGAACGCCTCTCCTTCAAGGGGCGGATGAACGGCTTGGAGCTGGACGGTCAGCGCCTTGACCTTCCTTCTTTCTTTTCGGAGTCGTGCTTTTAACTCCTTTACTTTTCTCTTTTGGGCGTCTAATTCTCTCTGGTGGGACTGTACTTGTGAAACCTCCTCTTTCTCTTTCTCTTTAGTCCGGAAGAGGGAAACTGAACAAGAACTAGACACCATTCCTAGGACTAGGAAGGTCAAAATACTGGTAATCAATGACTTTTTCAACATTGGTCTCTCCTAAACACCCTGACTGGGAATCTCCCCCCCCTGACTCTTCTATGCAAAGAAGGGACCAAATGGACCACCGGTCACCCGATGAAAATCCGGGGCGATTTCTGTTCGGCGAGCTTTTTTGAAAGGGAGGATTCGTAGGGGGGTCCGGCGACCCTCGATTCTAGTCGACGCACCGGGAAGCCTCGATGAGATTTCCGTCGGGGTCACGAGGGGGAGAGAGAATGTAAGAGACAGCCCGAGCAACGTTCCCCTTCAGGGGCTGCTCGGTGTCCAGCTCCAGATGGGGAAATGGGATGGGGGCACGGGACGGCTCCTGTGCCAGAAAGGTCTGCCAGTTTTCGAGATTCCACCGATCACGCTGCTCTCCTCGCGCCTCAAGCCGCCGCCGCAGGACCTGCTCGGAACAGTAGCAACGAATCGCGCGCATCCACGCCCCGGCTTTCTCCGCAAGTACCTGGATGTGCCGGCACCACTCCGCGTCTTGGACCTGTTTGATATGCGGCGCATCGAGCAGCACCGAATTTCCGATTCGCAGATTTTCTTCAGTGATGCGATAGAGGGCGGTGTAGAGGTTCTCTCGAACGGCCAGATAGCGTTCGTCGGTGCGCGATTCGGGTGAAAAGGCATCGGCGAGAAAGTTGTTGTCCAGATAGACAGCCCAGACCTGGTCGAGGATTGCCCTGGCGAGTTCGCTCTTGCCACTGCCGGCAACTCCCATGATCAAGATCAGCCGAGGCGGCGAAAGCCTGACCTGTGGTTCCGAGGGCGTCACGCGCTCACCTGCCTACACCTCTACGATGGGGACCCCCGTAGAAAGGACCTTGTGGGTTGGGCAGCGAGACGCGATCTCTTTGAGTCGGTTCCGCTCCTCCTCGTTGAGCTTCCCATCGAGTTCGATATGCATCTTGATCTCTGAAAGAACTCCCTTGCTGTTCTTCTCTCTGTCGAGCGTGATCTCTACCTGCCCGAGGTCCCATCCCTTCCGTTGCGCATACATGCGCATGGTGATGCCCACTCAGGTCCCCAAGGCTCCTAGGAGTAACAACTGCGGCGTCGGCCCTGCATCATCTCCCCCAACTTCTTTGGGTTCATCGACCACAAGTCTATGCCCCTTGATGAGGGCCTCGTGCTGAAGATTTCTCAGGAACCGAACGGTAACGTCGCCCCGCATCGCCCTCCTCCTGTGTCCAAAAGTCTTTGACAAGGTCATACCCGAAGACTAAACTCTTGCACCATATCACTGGGGCAATGCATCTGCAAGGAAGGGGAGACCATGGCCAGAGTCACGCGTGCGAAGAAACCAATGACCCTCGGAGCCCTCAGGCGGAGCGATTTTATCGAGGCGCGCTATGCGCAGCGAACGGTCAAGGACGAGATGCGGGGAAACTTGCTTCGAATGTTGAAAGCAGGCAAGCCCCTCTTTCCTAGAATCGTGGGATACGATGAGACCGTTGTCCCCCAGATCGTCAACGCCATCCTTTCGAGACACCACATGGTCCTTCTCGGGCTCCGGGGCCAGGCCAAGAGCCGGATCCTCAGAGGCCTCACGGTCTTCCTCGACGAAGAGATCCCGACCATCGAGGGATGTGAGATCCATGACAACCCCTATGCCCCCCTCTGCGCTGCCTGCCGTGAGAAGCTCGCCGCGATGGGAGACGACATCCCCATCACGTTTATCCCGCGCGACCACCGCTATGTAGAAAAACTGGCAACCCCCGATGTGACGGTCGCTGATCTCATCGGGGACATTGACCCGATCCGAGCTGCCCGCTCCGGGTTTGATCTTAGCAGTCCCTTGACCATCCACTTTGGCCTCCTCCCCAGGGCCAATCGTGGCATCTTTGCCATGAATGAGCTTCCGGACCTCGCGGCCAAGGTTCAGGTCGCCCTCTTCAATATCATGCAGGAGGGCGATGTGCAGATCAAAGGTTACCCGGTCCGTCTCCCCCTTGATGTCTGCCTGGTCTTTGCGGCCAATCCCGAGGATTACACCGCCCGGGGCAAGATTATCACCCCCCTCAGAGATCGCATCGGCTCCGAGATCCGGACGCACTACCCCCTCACTATTGAGGAAGGGATGGCCATTACCACGCAGGAGGCGTGGCTCAACCGTAATGAGGACGAGCTGTATATTCCGCCGTTCGTCTTCGAGATCGTAGAGCGAATCGCCTTTCTGGCGCGGGGGAGCAAATACATCGACAAGCGGTCGGGGGTGAGCCAGCGACTTTCCATTACCTGCATGGAGAATGTCGTGTCCAACGCCGAGCGTCGCACCGTCCTGAACCGGGAAAAGCGGGTCGTGCCTCGGCCCGCCGATATCTACGCTGCGCTCCCTGCTATCACCGGGAAACTGGAGCTCGAGTACGAGGGAGAGCTGCGTGGAGCTGACACGATCGCCAGGGGGCTCGTCCGGGAGGCGATCGGAGAGACGTTCGCAAGCCGCCTGAGCCTTGCAGACTGCCTACCCATCGTGGAATGGTTCAACCAGGGAGGCGAGATTCAGATTACCGACACCATGGCATCCCAGGAGGCCCTGCGCACACTCCATAAGATCCCGCCGCTGGAGATGGTCGCCAAGCACCTCAAGCTGAAAGACCAGCCTGACGCCCTCGTCTCGGGCTGCAACTTCATCCTCGAGGGACTTCACGCCTTGCAGAAGATCAACCGGAGCGAGGAACGAGGCTACTTCGTCGAGCACCGAGCGACCGAGACACCTTCAGCAGAGCGTGAGGCGGGCCAGCAACGCCGCCACTACAACTGAGTTCAGCTAAGAGTCGAGAGTCCAGGGCGATTTCGGATTGCGGATTTCGAATTTCGAATTTGACAGGTCCCAAGGCTGACTTTTAAATCCGAAATCGTTCGACTGAGGCTCACGACTCGAAGTCCCAAATTCGAAATTGCTCATCGGCCTGCGGTGAGCCTGTCGAACCGTCGTCGGTCATCGGTCGTCGGTCATCGGATTATGGGGACAATTCGATATTCCAAATGGACCGGGATGCCGTGGGGCGACCTCGGCCTTGAGGACCTGCTCGAAAAGCTGGCTGACTATTTGCTCCACAGCGGCTTTTACTCGCCCTACTACGATCCTGAAGGTGGTCGCAGCCTCCAGGACCTGTACGAAGCGATCCTCCAGGCCCTGGTCGAGCAGGGACAGGTGGATGCGCATGATCTCGATCGGTGGCTGGAGAGTCCTGAATTTCAGGAGCAATCCGAGCTCTCCGACCTTCTCAAGGACCTCCTTCAGCGCCTGGTTGAAGAGGGGTACATCTCGCTTCAGCCTCGGGGACAGGTGGAAGATGACCTGGACATCAGAGGATACGTCGGTGACTTTGGCCCTGAGGTAAGCCAGGCCCGATTCGAGATCACCAACAAAGCGGTCGATTTCCTGGGCTACAGGGCCTTGAAGGACCTTTTAGGCGCTTTAGGAAAGAGCGATTTCGGTCGCCACGATACTCGGCAACTCTCGACAGGGATTGAGGCGGCGTTGCCCCCGAAGCCTTATGAGTTCGGCGACACCTTCAATCTGGATGTGACGGGGACGTTGCTGAACGCCATCGAGCGGCAGGGTCTTTCGGTCCCGATCGAGGTCGAGCACCAAGACCTCGTGGTTCGACAGTCCGAGTACCAGAGTTCCTGCGCCACAGTCCTCCTCCTCGACTGTAGCCACAGCATGATCCTGTACGGCGAAGATCGATTTACCCCGGCGAAACGCGTTGCGCTCGCGTTGTCCCACCTGATCCGAACCCAATACCCGGGCGACAGCCTCCACCTCGTCCTCTTCCACGACTCGGCCGAGGAGATTCCGTTGAGCCGCCTGGCCCGGGTCACTGTCGGCCCCTACCACACCAACACGAAGGCCGGACTGAGGCTGGCCCAGCAGATCTTGGCCCGGGAACGCAAGGATATGCGGCAGATCGTCATGATCACGGACGGCAAGCCATCGGCCGTTACAATGGCGGATGGCCGGATCTACAAAAACCCCATGGCGTTGGATCCTTGGATTATCCATGAGACCTTTCGGGAAGTGGCAGGCTGCCGCCGGGCGGGGATACTTATCAACACTTTCATGCTGGCCAGGGACTACGACCTGGTCGCCTTCGTTCAAAAGGTCACCGAGATCGCCCGGGGGAAGGCCTACTTTACCACCCCGCATACCCTAGGCCAATATCTCCTCATGGACTACATGACCAAGAAGATCCGCCACATACACTAAAAGTGAGCTTTCCCTCCCCAGAATCGTCGTGCATTGCTCCCTCCCTACCGCTCCCCTTTTCCCCTCCAACTCCTGCCTCACCATCTTAACCTCCTCCAGCACCTCCTCGTTGGTCAGCAGCCCCTTTCGCACCAGCACCCGCCGGAGGGCTTCCTGCTCGTACAGGCAGGCGCGGAGGAGTTCCTCGACGGTGGCTACTTGGCAGGGATTGGTTGTCGGCCATGTACTACCCCCCCCGGGAGTCACATCTGGCCCCGACAATGGATAATGGATGATGTTACCACGGCGTGTCATGATTTGCTCCTCAAGGTGTGAGGTCCATCAGGGTGCCTCGCCACTAGCCCAAGAGACCCCAGAGCAGGGAAGCTACTACAACCACCATGGGATGACCCACTCCGTCCAGTCGAGTGCCCCCTGTGGGTAGCTCTCCGGGCATGCTGGAGGCGGAACCGGTTACCCGTGCCGGACATGTAGACTCGGGGCCTCAAACCTCACGCATCGGCAAGGGCTAAACATCCACAGGGATTGAGTGTTCCCTGGCGTTTCTCCTTGCACACCGAGGTGGAGGGCCACCCCTCCGCTAAGGGGATGCCCGAAAAATATTGCACCTACGTGCGTTTTTATCTTGACAACCACAACATATTGTATTAAACAGAAAATGAACTGCCATATATTGTGGATAAACTGTTGATAGATTGTGGAAATTCTGTTAAGAAAGGCTTTTTGACCTAGCAGACATGCCTAGATAAGTGTACATGCTGCCTATTTGCTCGCAAAGGGGGTGAGCTTCACCACAGGGAAACGTTCGAGGCTCGAAAGGGCATGGCGATTCCATCGAGCGCGATCCGCACTAGAAAGCGTACCCGATGGGGAAAAGCACCTGGCAAGGCTTCTCTGGTGCTTCAAGAGACTGGCCAGGTTGCTCATCGGAAAACTGGAAGGGATTCTGAGCTTCTGCCGTGACAAGGTCGCCTTCGGCCTGGCGGAGACTATTAACAGTAACGTCTAGCCATCCGCCAGCGGGGCCGAGAGTAATTCGATTCGAGTACCTGCTCCTCAACGTCCAAAGGGCTAATCTATACCCGGAGGTATTCCATGGATCCGTCCCAGGTGTTGATCGTGGAAGGTGGGTCAGAGACCGCGAGGTATCTCCGGGGGCTCGTTTCCTCTTCTTCGATCAGCAGTGCGGCAGTCGCCTCGGAGTCAGAGGCAGTTGAACGGCTACGCAAAAGGATATTTTGTGCAGTTGTGTTACATCTTGACGGAATGCCGCTTGAGGGGCGTCACCTTTTTACTACCGTTCAAAGAGAGAGTCCCAACACACCCGTTATCGTCATTGCCCAACGCGCAGCCGATCTGGCCGAGTGGAGCGCCGCTGGGGCCTTCGATTGCCTCGTCGAGCCAGTCGACCGCCCTGCCTTGCTGGCCGTGCTGGACCGGGCGCGGACGCGGACTGAGTTGTGTACCGGTAACAATCTCTCCCCCATGAAAGCGCCTTCCCGCCGCAGCCCCCCGCCCTTTGCCGAGCTCATCGGTGACTCCGAAGCGATGCAGACCGTCTACCACTGGGTCAGCAAGGTGGCTTCCTCCGATGCCAACGTCTGCCTCTATGGGGAGAGTGGCACCGGGAAAGAGCTGATCGCCCGGGCCCTCCATGAGAGCGGCGGCCGCCGGGGCCGGCCCTTCGTGGTGCTCGATTGTGCCGCCATCCCCGAAGGCCTCATGGAGAGCGAGATGTTCGGCCATGTCCGGGGGGCCTTCACCTCGGCGGTGGGGGATCGGGTGGGGGTGTTCCAGCTGGCGGACACGGGGACCCTGTTCCTGGACGAGGTGGCGGAGCTGCCGCTGCCGCTGCAGGCGAAGCTACTGCGGGTGATTCAGCACCGGGAGTTTCGGCGGGTCGGGAGCAGCCACTCCCTGCGGGTGGATGTCCGCATTGTGACGGCGACGAATCAGGACCTGCCGGAGCTGGTGAAGGCGGGCCGGTTCCGGGAGGATCTCTTCTACCGCCTGGACGTGATCAGCATCACGCTCCCCCCCCTGCGGCAGCGGAAAGAGGACATCCCGCTGTTGGTCGATCACTTCGTGCAGCAGTTCAATCACCGGAGCGCGAGGCAGATTCGGGGGGTGACCGCGCGGACGCTGCGGCTGCTGTTACAGTACGATTGGCCGGGGAACGTGCGGGAACTACAGAATTGCATCGAACGGGCCGGGGTGATGGCGGACGGCGACTTCATCGATATTTCGCAACTGCGCCAGGTGCTGCACCCGGGCTTACGGACGACCTTTCAGGGAGATCACGGGAGCACGCTGCGCGACCGGCAGAAGACCCAGATCCTGGACGCCTTGCGCCAGACGCGGGGCAACAAGACGGCGGCGGCGGCGCTGTTGGGGATCAGCCTGCGGGGGCTCTACTACAAGCTGAGGGGGCTCGACCGAGACAAGAATGCAGGTGGAAATCGGCTAGCGGAGGCAGGAATAAGCAGGTGATCGAAGGAGATGATCCTTGGCAGCGCAGCGGCCGAGGTCGAAAGGTCGCAATACCCTGCAACCTCCATCCACCGTTCTCATCATTGACGATAATCACTTGGTCCGGCAGTCTTATCGCACTCTGCTCAAGGCG
>VRUN01000045.1 GCA_019456075.1 Candidatus Methylomirabilota bacterium | reverse complement strand
GGGACTTCGAGTCGTGAGCGGTTCGACCGTGAGCTCACCGTCGAGGCCCTCAGTCGAACGATTGCGGATTTCGGATTTTTCTATCGTGAACCGTGAACCAGCGAAGGACTGAGGACTGAGGTGTAGAGAACGACTACATTCCGGATTTCGGTTTGGGAATTTCGATTTTTACAAGTCCCAAGGCTGACTTTTAAATCCGAAATTCGCAATTTGAAATTGCCGTCATCGGTCGTCAGTCATCGGTCACCGGTCGTCGGCACTAGATGCGCGGCAGGGTGATCTCCTTCTGGCCCTGATACTTGCCCTGCTTGTCTGCGTACGACCGCTCGCAGATTTCATCCGACTCAAAGAAGATCACTTGTGCGATCCCCTCTCGGGCATAGATCCGGGCTGGGAGGGGGGTGGTGTTGGAGATCTCGAGCGTCGCGTGCCCCTCCCATTCCGGCTCAAAAGGGGTCACATTCACGATGATGCCGCAGCGCGCATACGTCGACTTTCCCACACAAATCGTGAGGATGCTCCTGGGAATCCGGAAGTATTCAACGGTCCGGGCCAACGCGAAGGAGTTCGGGGGGATGATGCAGATCGGGCCCTGGAAATCAACGAAGGATTGCCGGCTGAAGTCTTTCGGATCCACGATGGTGGTGTTAATGTTGGTGAAAATTTTGAACTCATCCGCGACCCGGATGTCGTACCCATAGGAGGAGAGGCCATACGAGATGACCCCCTCCCGGACTTGGGACTCTTCGAACGGATCGATCATTTTCTGATCCCGGGCCATCCTCCGAATCCACGCATCTGGCTTGATCCCCATACCGCCTCCTCTTTCACCGACCATTGGACCCATGGAGCATTAGAGCATTCCTCGGCCGCTACTTCTCGGTTGGCGCCTTGAAGACTTTACTCCCAACGATCCGCCAGCCCCCTTCCTCTCTGACAAGGTCGTAGGTCTCGCGAGTCACGTTTGTCCCCTCAGGGGTCTTCACGCGAAAGCTGGTGACCACTGTCGCCTCATCACCGCGGACCATGGCAGGATTGATGCGCATATAAAGGACCTTCGACCGAGGCTTGACGGCCTGGCGCTTGAGCTGGGCTACCCAATCTTCTCGGGACATGCCGTCCCGCCGCCTGGCCGAGAGATAGTCGTAGGTCTGGTCATACCTTCCATCCAGGAGGGCTTGGAGGTACGCGCGTACCACCGCGCTCGGAACCTCGTGCCGACCGGGCTGCTCCACCGCCGCCGCAACGGTCGTTACCGTCACGCACAAAAGCATGGCAAAAAAAGTCCGCATCATTACGGCCAAATTCACCCTTGCCACCCCACCGACGCTCGCTAGCCTGCCTGGGGCTGTGCCGGGTCCAAATTAACCAGAACCATGCCTCCCACACAACAAAAAAAAGAGGCTTCCGCCTCTCTCCTTCTACGAGAAAATTGGGTGTACCTAGCCGGCCTTCTTCTTTGTCACCATGCCAGCCGGGCGGCGCACCTCTTTCGGCACAGTCCGCTTTGGAACCAGGGGGCGTGGCTGCTTGCGTTTGGCAACAGCCTTACGCTCCAAGCGGCGACGCTCCATAGCGACCCGCTCCATCAAGCCACGGATCTCCGCGTCATTCCACTCTTCACCCACAGGCCCGTCTCACCTCCTCTCTTCTCGAATTTCCTCCTTTCGTCTCATTGTTCGCCGCAATCGCGCCAATGACACCACGCACTCGATCTCGCACCTTTTAGTGGACCGACCCCCCTTCTCCCGACTACGTCTCGAGTGCCCCGGACAGGATTCGCTCGAGGACATGTTGGATAGCGGCGTCTGGATTTTCCAGGACCTCGTCCACGAGCTCTCGCCACAGCCGGACCTGGACCACGTTCCGGAGCTGCCGGAGCGCCACGAGACACTCTCCCTTGCCCATGTCGAAGACCAGGAGGTGTACCTCTTCTGTAGGGGCCACCCGTTGGAGGACGTCTCGTAAGACCCTCTCGAGCTGCTCCGCCCGCTTCTGTCCCTCGAGCTGCTCTGCCAAGAAGGTTTCTGCGGTCCTCGTCAGCGCATACTCCTCAGCCATCCCCCCTCCTAACACTCGCTAAAGCCGCAGGAGTAACACTTCCGACACCCTTCCTCGTTCACGAGGGTCGCCTGCTGGCAGTCTGGACAGAGGTCCCCGACTTTCGTCAGCACCACCTCTGTCCGTTTTCCCTCCCCCACTTCCATCAGCCCAACATGCTGTGCCAAGGCCTGGGCCAAGGCATCGGGAAGCGAGAGAACCCGCTTTCGCCCAAATCCCAGAGGCCTCCCTCCGCCAATCCCACTCAGCTGACCTACGATCTCGGCCACCCGATCCCGGGCCGACATATGTGCGGGCAGCGGCAGTCGAAGGACCAACGAGATCAAGCGCCCGAGGGCCTCGGCATGGGCCATGGTCTCGCTGCCAGCCTTTCCAACACTCACAAACACCTCAAAAGGTTCGCCGGCGCCTTTGCCGTTATCATTGACCGTGACGAACGCCGTCCCGACCGGGGTCTGCACCCGATAGGTCTTCCCGTGCAGTGCCTCGGGCCTCGGCTCAATGCCAATCCCGGCCTCCGCTGTCGGCTCGGCTTTGGCCTCGTCTTTCTTCTTTGTACCGAGGTGGAGCACTTGGTCCCCCTTGCACCCGTCCCGGAAGATGGTGATCCCGATGCAGCCGAGCTCATAGGCCAAGAGGTACGCCTTTGCCACGTCCTCCTCGGTCGCCGAATGGGGAAGATTGATGGTCTTAGAGACACCGTTATCGGTGTACTTCTGGAAGGCGGCCTGCATACGAACATGCCACTCGGGGTCGATTTCGTGGGCAGTGACGAAGACCCGCTGGATTTCCTCGGGGATCCCTGCAAGCCCTCGGACCGTGCCGCGCTCCGCCACGGCCTTCGTCAGCTCCTCACCGTAAAAAGCCCGGGCTTTCGCCATCCGCTCGAAAATGGGATTGACGAAGGTCAGGTGCCGATCCCCCACAATGTGGCTGAACGCCAGCGCAAAGACCGGTTCGATCCCGGAGGAGCAGTTCGAGATGATGGAGATGGTCCCAGTAGGGGCAATCGTGGTCACCGTCGAGTTCCGGAGAGGCCGCTCGTCTTGGTAGATGCTCCGGGGCCAGTTAGGGAAAGGTCCCCGTTCTTCGGCAAGCCGGGCCGACTCATCATGCCCCTTCTCCCCAATAAACCGCATGACTTCCCCGGCCAGGCTCAAGGCCTCCTCGCTGTCGTAGGGGACAGCCAGCTCGAACAAGAGATCCGCCCAGCCCATCACCCCAATCCCGATCCGCCTGTTGGCCTTTACCGACGCATCGATCTCGGGGAGGGGATAAGGATTGGCCTCGATGACGTTATCGAGAAACCGAACGCCTAACCGGACCACTCGTTCGAGGTCATCCCAATCGATGTACCCCTTCCCGTTCCCCGCCGCTATCTTGAAGAACTTCGCGAGATTGATAGAGCCCAGATTGCAGGCCTCGTTGGGATAGAGGGGCTGCTCGCCACAGGGGTTGGTTGCCTCTACCTCGGCAAGGGTCGGGGTAGGATTCGCCCGGCCGGCGTTACACCGGTCGACGAGAAAGAGACCGGGATCCCCGGTCTGCCATGCGGCCTTCACGATACGGTCGAAGACCGCCCGTGCCCGAAGTTTCCCCACGACTTCCTTCGTGTGCGGGGTGACCAGTTCGTACTCCCCATCCTGCCGAAGGGCTTCCATGAACTTCTCGGTAATCGCCACGGAGATATTGAAGTTGGTAATCCCCCCGTCTAGCTTCGATTCGATGAACTCCAAGATATCGGGATGGTCCACACGGAGGATCCCCATATTGGCACCCCGACGGGTCCCTCCTTGCTTCACCGCCTCGGTGGCCCCGTTAAAGACCCGAAGGAAACTGATGGGGCCAGAGGCCTTGCCTCCAGTCGAGCGGACGGTCGCATCCTGGGGCCGCAACCGCGAAAAGGCAAAGCCGGTCCCGCCCCCCGACTTGTGGATAATGGCGGCTGACTTCACCGCCTCAAAGATTTCCTCCATGCTGTCCCCTACCGGAAGCACATAGCAGGCCGAGTATTGCAGGCCGTTCTGCTTCCCAGCGTTCATAAGGGTAGGAGAATTTGGCAGGAAGAAGTCGTCCAGCATGAACTCATAAAACCGAGAGGCTATGTCGTATATCTCCTCGGCCACCTTCCCCCATTTTTCTTCCACAGACGCAATCTCAACTGCGACTCGCCAACACATTCCCTCGGGGGTCTCCAAGACCTTGTCCCCCTGCCGGGCGAGATACCGCTCCCGCAAGACCCGATGGGCGGACTCTGACCAGCTCCCCTTCTTCGCAGGCGGGTCAGGGAAACGGTGAAGGAACGTCGCCACTCTCGCCTTCTCACCGGTCATCTGCCGCGAGCCAGCTTTCATCCACATCCTCCTCTTCTGATCAAGATCTCTCAGTTTTCAAAGGCTTCCGGCCGAAAATCCACAATTTATGGGCAGGCCATCCACAGGTTTTTCCACAACATTTAGTGTCTCCATAGGCAGTATTCTACAACATGTTGTGGTTGTCAAGCAAAAAAACGCATGAGCGGGCAATTTTTTCCGCTGAGCCGTTCGGGAGGAATCACGCCGCGCGAGTAGCTTCGATCCACAGGGGCCTCGGTGCACTCGATCGAAAGAGGAGACCCTCCGCATAATTTTTCTTGCCTCGCCCAAGTGGAATCAATAGAATAGGGGAAGTTCTCACGCCGCTTGTTCCATTCCAATATTCGAAGAGGAGGATAAGGGAGGGAGGAGTATGACCTATATCGTTACCGAACCCTGTATCGGCACCAAGGACCGAGCGTGTGTGGAGGTCTGTCCCGTCGAATGCTTCTACGAGGGGACAGACCAGCTGTACATCCACCCCGAGGAGTGCATTGACTGCGCGGCGTGCGAGCCGGTCTGCCCCGTCACAGCCATCTTCCCGGAGGACAGTGTCCCTGAACAGTATAATTCATATACGCCGAAGAACTATAAGTTCATCGAGGAGTACCCGGACGCCCCGCACGCCTTGACGAAAGCCATGCTGGGCGACCAGGATAATTTCGGCCTTACCCTTACGATGGATGGCAAGAGCGTGACGTTTCCACCCCCTCCATCAGGCTTCGGCGGCCCCGCGCCCCCAGCTCCCAAGGCGGAGGCCGCGCCCGCGGTTGAGGCTGCTCCGCCTCCTCCACCCGCAGCGGCACCGGCCCCGCAGGCGGCTGCCCCTGCAGCTCCCCCAGCGGCCGCACCCCCGAGGGCAGTGACCGCAGCCCCGGACGCCCTCTCGCAGATGGCCGAGGCAGCTGCAGCAGCTGCCGAGGCGGCGGCTCGTGCCGCTGAGGCCGCAGCCGCGGCGATAAGGTTGCTCCTGGGAAAAGCTGACGGGCGGACGGCTTCTGGGGTGCCGTCCGCCCCCGCAGTTAAGACCCAAGTTCCTCCCGCTGCCGAGCCAGCAGAGGCGAAAGCGGCTCCGAAGGCCGAGGCACCCGCCGCTCCACCGAAGGCGGCAGAGCCACAGACGGTCGGTCCCGACACTTCTTTCCAGCGGGCGAAAGAGGTTCTCTATGCCCTGATCGACTTTGAAAGTGGCGCACGGACCGCGGATGACGAGGAGCTCGCCCAAGCCGAGGAGACCGCAACCACGCTGCTCGATGAGGTCGCCAAGGCGGCTGGAAAGCGGGACTATACCCTTGCGGACCTTGAGAAGAAGGATGTGGCACTACGGCAGAAGATGGAAATGGCCAACGCCATTTTCGATCGCCTAGCCAGGATCCGACTCAATTTGGAGATCCGCCGGCAACGCGGCCGGACCCGTGCGCAGATCCCCGGCGCCCTGATCCCCTTGTCGATTGCCGGGGCCTGTTCGGCCCTCGGACTCGTCTACGCCTTGAAGTATGGCCTGCCCACGGTGGGCGCCCCACGCCTTCAAGACTTGCTAAACGCCCCCTTCACCTCTGAGGGGTTCATGCCCTTTGTGGGGTTTAACCTGTTAGCAGGACTTTTTGCCCTCTTCGGCCTGATGGCCCTCCTGAGGGTGGGCCGATTCTGGGTTGAGCGCTGCCAGATGGAGGCCCTCCGCCCCAAGGAGTTCGGAGCTGCCTCACTCAGGCCGCGGCGCTCGTCTTGGGTATACCGCTTGAAATTCGAATCCCAGCGTATCCTTGAGACCGAGCGCATGATGCAGGCCTTGGCGGCTAAGAAGCGGTAGGTTCCCCTTCTGTGGCGGCCGACGTCCTCCGCCTCCGGAAGGCGCGAAGGGCAAAGACTCCTCCACCGGCCAGAAAGGCAAAGAGAAACAGGATCATCGCCTGCCCGTGGTTTGACATATAGGTCTGAATCCAGAGAAACAGGTACAGCTCGTTTCCGCTCTGCCTCCAGGCCCGGCGGTAAGCCTGAAGGGCTTCGCGATACTGGCCTCGGGCTTCATACGCTTTTCCCAAACCATACAACGCCAGTGTGTACTCTGGATTCATGGCGAGCGCTTGCTCCAGTTGCGCTACCGCCTCATCGGCTTTGTCCACTTTCTGGTACGCCAATCCGAGGTTGGTCTGGATCATCGCGTTTTCGGGATCCAGGGCCACTGCCTTTTCGAGTGCCGCAACCGCTTCCGGATAGCGATTCATCTTATACGCAAGCCAACCCAGGTCATTTAAAAGGGCGGGGTTCCCTGGGTCTAACTTGACTGCCAGGAGATAGCGCTTCATCCCTTCTTCGTAATCCCCCCGTGCCTCTACGAGGGTGCTGCCCAGTCCGGCGTGAGCCCGGGCGAGTCGGGGCTGGAGCTCTCGAGCAGCCTCAAAGGCGGCGACGGCCTCATCGTAGCGGCGCAGCTCCACGAGGATCCACCCGCGGTTGACCAGTGTGTCGGCGGCCCTCGGCTCTGCCTGTAAGCTCTGCGCAAAGGCCTGCAGGGCCTCATCCCAGTGTCGCTCTCGCCCGTACAGAACCCCCAACAGGTTCCAGGCGATGAAGTCACCTTTTTCCCGGGCTACCGTAGCCTCCAAGACCTGGATAGTCTCCGCTGCCGTCTGGCCTTTACGGTAGATTTCCCGGAGCCGATCAAAGGCGACTGGATGCTCCGGGTAAATCTGGAGGGCTTGTCGATACGCCTTGACTGCCTCCTCGTACCGTCCCGTCCGACGGAGGGCCTCCCCTTGTTGATAGAACGGCATCGCCTTTTCCTCGAGCTCGAGCGAGGCGTAAGCTGGCGAGAAAGCGCCAAGTAATATCGCGGTGACTCCCGCGAGCAGAATGCGTGTCACCCCACTCTCCTCTGGAGGAGCCAACCCACCATGAACAGGACGACGCCGATTCCGAGCAAGAGCATTTCGGGCCCCATACCATTCTCCTCGGTGAGTCCGACGAAGAGCCCCACCACCAGATTGGCCATCCCCAGCACTTGTAGTCCGCGGCCCAAATAGTACATCCGTGCCCTCGTGGCCTGGAAAACTTCCTCACTATAGCGGAAGGTCCGGAGGGTGTCAAACCCGCGACCATGGCGGGTTTGGACGACAGGGGAAAGGGCCTTGCAATACGGGCGGGACCCGGGTAGAATCCTTTGACACAGTCAGGGGGACTGAACCATGGAGCAGTTCATCTTTATCCTTACCCGGCCCGATAACGTTCCCATCGCGATGCTCTTGATCGCGGTGGTCATTTGCCTCTACGTTGCCCTGAAGCAGGCCTTTATCAGTGACCGGCTCATCGAAGAGGGACGCGAGGACGAAATCTACGAGAAAATGATCGAGTAGGGTCATCATGTTTTTTCTGGTTGTGTTCGCCCTTACGATCGGCTTTCTCCTCATTGCCCTCTTGGTCTTTGCCAAGCCCAGCAGGCCGGCGGTCGAACGGGAGGGCCGCCGTCCAGAGCCGGCCTCCGGCCTGGCCCATCTCACCATGGAAGACTTCGAGCGGCTTTGCTTCACACTCGTCGAGGAGATGGGATTGGTGGTCAGCTCTTCTGTCCGGGGTGGACCGCGGGGGCTTGAGATCGCCGCCGTCAATCCGCAACCGATCACCGGGGGTGATTTTCTCGTCCACTGCACTCACCCTGAGAACGGATTCGTGAGTTCAGCCCAAGTGAACGCCCTGCGGGATCAGGTCAAGGGCGAACAGGCGGCGAAGGGCATCTTCATCACGACTGGCTACTTTGCCGAAGAGACTTCCAAGGTAGTGGAGGGGCCTCCGCTTGAGCTCATCAATGCAAAACGCCTCGCCGAGCTGATCCACGACTACCGCCTCGCCGTCTAAGCGGCAATTTCGAATTGCGAATTTCGGATTTCGAATTTGACACCCTCAGTCCCCAACCCTGCACTCTCAGCCCTCGACTCTCAACTATGAGCTATCTTGTGACTGTCAACTCTTAGCTCTCCGCTCTCAACCCTTGGTCCTCCGCTAACGTCCGAGGTCGGTTCGGCGAGCTCACCACAGGCCAACGTCCGAGGTCCAAAAAATTCGAAATTCGAATTCCGAAATTCGAAATTGGCCCTGTCAGGTGGTGCTCCGCCGAGCAACGGCCGTCGCAGCCAAAAAGGCCAGAAGGCCGAACACGGCAGTCAGAACAAGGGAGGAGAGAAGCGGAGGCACGTCCCCTGCGAGAGCAGGATTCCCCAAATACAGGCACCGCCGCAAGGCCGCCACGCCATACGTCAAGGGGTTCAGTTTCATCACCCACTGCAGCCACCCTGGAAGGTTCGAGGCGGGAAAGAAGGCGCCAGAAAGGACCCAGATCGGGATCAGGATCAAATTCATGATCGCGTGGAATCCCTGGGTTGAGTCTATTCGCCACGCAATCACCAGCCCAAGACTCGTGAGGCCAAAGGCAACCAGAAACATCACACCGATTGCCGTGAGGACCGCAAGGGGGGTCAGAGAAATGCCGGCGAACGGGGCGAGCAGGAGAAAGAGCAACCCCTGCAACAACGCCAGGGTGGTCCCGCCGAGCACCTGACCGAGCACGATACTCGCGCGGCTCACGGGGGCCACAAGGACCGCTTGCAAGAACCCCTCCCGACGGTCCTCCACGACGGAGATGGTCGCAAAGATGGTGGTGAATAAGAGGATCAGGGCGATGATGCCGGGATAGAAGTATTCAAGATAGGCAGTCCCTGCCGGCATGCCGGGAGGTCGAAACGACGCACTGAGACCTGCGCCGAGCAGGATCCAGAAGAGCACCGGTTGGACGAACGCCCCTACGAGTCGACTCCGCTGGCGGCAGAACCGCACCATCTCCCTCCACCACAGGGTCATCACGGGCAGAGCCAAGCGTACCGTGGTTTGTTTATCCATGATTGCTCCAGAGGCGGCGTCCGGCTAGCCGAATAAAGACATCCTCGAGCGTTGGCCTTCCAAAGGCCGCAGACTTCACCGCACCGGGAAAGGCCTCCACGATCTCCCGGACGAACTCATGCCCGCCCGGGCGTTCCAGACGGAGGGTACCGTCAACCAAGACCGCTTCACACCCGAACCGCTCGCGTATCTTTCCTTGCAACTCCCCAGGGTTGTACGCATCGATCACAACCACGTCACCGCCGACCATTCTCTTCAACGCATCCGGTTCCCCCATCGTCACCATCCTTCCTTCGTGGAGGATCCCCACCCGGTCACACTGCTCGGCCTCGTCAATGAGGTGGGTCGTGATCAGAATGGTGACGTGATCCTGCTGGCGTAACTGGCGGAGGTATGCGGTGAAGTCTTGCCGGGCACCTGGATCGAGCCCTGTACTCGGCTCGTCCATCATCAAGAGCTCCGGCCGAGGCATCAAAACCTTGGCCAGCTCAGTCCTCCTCCGCAGGCCTCCTGAAAGCGTCTCCACCAGATCACGGACGCGATCTTCCAGCCCCAACTGCTCGAGGATCCCCCGAGCGCGGCTCTGGAGGGTCTCGCCCCACAGCCCATACAGATGTCCGTGGTGGATGAGGTTCTCCATGACCGTGAGCTTCGGATCCAGGCTGGGGTCTTGAAACACGACCCCTAAACGCGGCCTGACCGCATGGGGCTCATGCGCGAGATCATGGCCA
Source organism: Candidatus Methylomirabilota bacterium (assembly GCA_019456075.1). Taxonomy (GTDB): domain Bacteria; phylum Methylomirabilota; class Methylomirabilia; order Methylomirabilales; family CSP1-5; genus CSP1-5. The sequence goes on along the minus strand of VRUN01000045.1, from coordinate 6,433 downwards.
AAAATTCGCACACGCCCGCCGGTGGGGCGCATAAGGGTGGAAAGAATCTTGAACAGGGTCGTCTTGCCCCCGCCGTTCGGACCCAGGAATGCCCAGATCTCTCCGCGGGGGACGGTAAAGGTGACGTCGGCGAGGGCTTCCCGATCTCCGTACGCGTAGCGAACGCCCTCGACCTCAACCGCCGGACTCTCGATTCCCGGTTGGCTCACCCTCGAGGCCCTCCGACCTGCTCACCACGCGAATGCTCGGGATTGAGGAAATACTCAAGGTTCAGCCACAGGCTCCTGGAGTACCGAAAGAAGAAGAGCGGAAAAAAGACGGCGAAAGTGCTCCACGTGATGAGCTGCTGCGTGCGAGGCATGCCAACGAAATGATCGAGTGCGAAATAGCCGACGATCGCCGTAACAGCCGTCGCCGCATAATTGATATAGATCGCCCCAACGAAGTATCCCTGCTCCCGCTCAAACCGGAGGGAGCAGGAGAGGCAATCTGGGTACATTGAAAAAGGGCCCCGGAACAGGGGTGCGGTCCCGCACCGGGGACACCTCAGGCTAAAGCCTCTGCCAAGAACCTGGCCGATGCCACGAAGATCCATGGATTCTGCCTCTCGCAGCAATTCTAACACAGACGGACTCCGTCCGGCCATCCGCCGCGTGGAACTCCCTGTCCCGCTCGGGTCATCCCCTGAAGCACCCTCGCCCACTTATTGTGGCCGATAGAGCTGGTAGAGCATCACATAGACGAGAACGCCGGTCACCGAGACGTATAGCCAAATTGGAAGGGTCCAGCGGGCGATTCTCACGTGTTGGTCAAACCGTTCGCTCACAGCCCGATACATGGTGGTCAGCGCTAAGGGAACGACAAGAGCGGCCAGACAGATGTGGGAGATGAGGACGGTAAAGTAGACGGGTCGAATCCAACCCTGCCCGGAAAAGGGAACCGAACCCACATGGTAGTGGTGAATCAGGTACGAAACCAGAAACAGGCAAGATACGCCGAAGGCTGTCCCCATGCAGATCTTGTGGCCCATCACCCTCTTCCGTCGGATGCAGAGATATCCTATTGTGAGGAGAATGGCGCTCGTACCGTTGAGGAAAGCGTTGACAGCAGGCAAGCTGGAAAAAGCGTAATCTCCCTCGACCTGCGCATGACGGCCCAACAGAATGAACGTCACACCCAAGAGGACAACCAGAGAGACAAGTCCAATACCCGGGAGAACCAAACGATCCTTCATGCGATTACCGCCCCCGGACATCCGGCAATTCAGACGCATCGACGAAGGAAATACGAGGAGTCGCAGAGGGCTGGATACTCAACACATGCGAGCCCTTGCGGTGACGGGTGGCAGGACCGGGTCGGGGAGTACCACCATGGTATGCGGACATCCCACGGAACGAGGTGAGAACGCCGAATCTAATAAGGGAGCATTCCCGGTGGTTGTCAATGGGGGGTTTCGGAATGCTCCGCGGCTTTCGTGAACGTCGTTTTGTGAGGAACTGCGGCGTGGTCGGGAGCAAGCATAAAAACCAAAAAGACGCATAGAATCAATGGAGTTATGGCGATAACGCCCAGCGTTCGCGGCTCAAATTTTAAGTGCATAAAGTACATCGCCACCAGCGATGCCTTGGATAGCGCGAACCCAACAAGAAGAATCACAATCAGCAGCTTGGCTAGTGGCATATAGATGACCGCGATCTCGCCAATGGTCAGCACCCCGAGCCAAACCATAACGCCCAAGTAATTTGGTTCCTTGTGATCCGTTGCCATTATTCTCTCCGACCCTCGCTTACACCAGGTAGACGAAGGTAAAGACCAGGATCCACACCAAATCCACGAAGTGCCAATACAAGGCGGCAATCTCAATATGGTTCGCAGTGTCCGGCTTCACATGGCCCCCGAGGGCCTGGATCAAATAGCACGAGAGATATATCACGCCTCCGGTCACGTGTGCCCCGTGAAAGCCGGTGATGGCGAAAAACGTCGTCCCGAACAGCGAGGCCCCCCACTTATTGGCCGTGAACCCGAGGCCTTCATGTATCAGATGTGTCCATTCATAGGCCTGCAACCCCAGAAACATTACCCCGACCAGGACGGTTAACCCGAGGAATTTCCTCAGCCCTGCCAGATCACCTCTCTTCACCGCCGAGAGGGCTCTTACCATGGTGTAACTGCTGACAATCAGTAGGAACGTCATGAAGGCCGTGAGATTGATTCCCAGGATGCCCGACGGGACGGGCCAGTCCACGCTGCCGAATCGGAGGACGCCGTATGCGGCCAGCAGGGCCCCAAAGGACATCGCGTCCCCGGCCAGGAAAATCCACATGCCAAGCTTGCCCCAGCTTTCAGGAGTGAGGGGCGACTCCGCAGGCTCGACAGCCGGATGCGTTGCAACGACTTGACTCAACTTTCACTCTCTTTTTCGCGCGCGGCCACGTATGGCATCCGTGTTCGCTCCCGCCGGTTGCCGGACGCGCGCCAGTAGCTGTAAATCAGCCACCCAGCGATCGCACCGACAACGGCATACGGCATCGTCAGGAGGAACAAGATGCTCGAGTTGAAACCCGAGCCGGGATCTGTGCCGATCGCGGAGCCCCCGCACACCGAACACGCCTGCACGGCAACCGGACTGAGCCCTACCGCTCCCGCAATCCCCAGTAAAAGAACGACCCATCGCCCGACCACGAATACTCTCACATCGAATACCATGCGGATCCGTCGTCCCACGACCACCAGCCCTCTCATCAGGTTCAGCTCAGGTACACCAGCGTGAACAGCACGGGCCAGAGGCCCACCACGAAGTACCAGTACATCCCGCAGAGTGTAACACCGACATGTCTCGTCGCCGAGAACCGGTTGCCCCTCGCCCCAGCCAGAATGATCAAAAGCCAGAGTACGGCGCCGAACACATGGACTCCGTGGACCCCGATCAAGGTATAAAACGTGGCTCCGTAAACGCCGCTTGACAACCTGAGGCCAAAACGCACCAGGCGCGTCCACTCGTACCCTTGGACCCCCAAGAAAATCACGCCGAGGAGGGCGGTCACCAGAAGCCAACGAACAAGCCCCTGTCGGTTCCCAGCACGGATGGCACCGATCGCGCAGCGCATCGTGTAGGCGCTGAACAGTAAAACGACCGTGTTGAAACCCGTCACGCCAACTGGCAGATACGGCTGGCCGGCCGGAGGCCAGGTCGTGCTCCCGAGGCGAAAAACCAGGAAGGCACCAATCAGTCCGCCGAAGAACATGGCCTCCGCCCCCAGGAACATCAGCATGCCTAAGCGGGCATTGCTGACGGGTGGCTCCTGTCGGCCGTCACCCCCACGACCGAAGGGGTCCCGAGGAAACTCCGGAGGCGGTCCCTCATCAAAGCTCGGGGGAACCCGGGTTTGCTCCTTAACTGCCTTATCGATGACGGGGGTCTCGAGTCCCTTTGCCATCTTCACAACCCTCGTCCCTCTCGACCTAGAACGGTATCTTGTCCAGCGCCATCAATCCGAGCTGCACCGGCAGGTATACGAGCGACGCGAACAAGAGACGTCGCGCGGCCGCCTCCGAGCGGGAAATGGCAAGGGCGATCCCGCATCCAAGAAACGCGATCCCGAGGGACAAGGCACCAAAAAAATACACCGATCCCGCAAGGCCAATAAGGGTCGGCAATAGGCCTACGGCGAGCAGAGCCAAACAGTTGCTTACAATCTGGCGACCGGTACTTCCACCGTCCGGCTCGACCACGGGAAGGACCCGGATGCCCGCGCGCGCATAGTCGTTCCGATACAGCCGCGCGATGGCTAGGGAATGCGGGATCTGCCAGAGAAATAGGATCGCAAAGAGGACCCAGGCCCCCAGGCCCAACTCGCCACTGGCCGCTCCCCAACCAATCACCGGTGGCAGTGCGCCAGGTACCGCTCCCACTACAGTGCAAAGCGGGCTCTTGCGCTTGAGTGGCGTGTAGCAAAAAAGATAACTGCCCACGCTGATGGCCGTCACGAAAGCACTCAGGCCATTCACGAAGAAAGCCAGGTACACGAGGCCAGCTCCGGTAATCGCCACCCCGAAGGCTCGCGCCTCGTTGGGCTGGAGCCGCCCGTCGGGCAATGGCCGCAATCGTGTGCGCTCCATCTGTGCATCCACGTCCCGTTCGAGGTACTGGTTCAACGCAAGCGTTCCACCTGCGGCGAGCGCCAAACCGATCAGTGTGTGGACGAGCCGGACATAGTCTGGTGTTCCCACCGAGGCCAGGTAGAACCCGACGAGCGTCGTAATCATGACCATGAGTACCACACGAGGCCTCGTCAACGCCAGAAAGTCTGCGGGGTGTCTCCTCTGCACGTGTGTCACTTCGGTGTCCACCCGTCCTTTATCCTCTCGCTCATGCGGGTGCCTTCTCGGACATACCTGCCGGATGGGAGGGGACGAATTCCTGAGCGACTGCAGGGACCCTGGGCGTCAGTCCGCGATAGACGCGGAGAGTCAGCACGAGGCACGTGGCCAACATCAGCGCCCCGGTGGCCACGTGCGCGGTGGTGAGCGCCACGAGCGCGTGAAACGACAGTCCCACTCCCAGGGAGGTAAATTTGCCACCGTACGCTCCGAGGCCGACGACGAGCTGCAGAATCAACAGTGCACTCAGCAGTGTGATCGGGCGCACCAGCCTCGGTTGATCTCTATACCCTCTCAGGATTAGCACAGCAAGAAAAAGGACCTGGATGGTCACGACGCCCGCAAACAAGAGATGGACACCCACCCCCACGCCTGTGTGCCTCAGCACGCCCCCGAAAATGAGTTGCAGATAGATGACACTTGTCGTCAGCAGACAGAGGTGTCGCAGGCGACCTGCATCCGCCGTCTGCATCTTCCGTGGGGCCTCTTTCCCCTCCTGGGACGTAAAAAACGCCAAGGTCGCCGTCAGCGCGAAAAAGGCTTGCGCAAGGGCGGCATGGACAATGGCAAGCGTCCGATCAATGAAGACAACCCGAAGCCCGCCGAGGACCCCTTGGACGACGACCCCAACGAGAGCACCAACCCCAAGCCAGCGAAGCCACCCTCGCGGCTCGGTTACCCAAAGCCATAGGGCCAAGGTCAGCGTGAGGAGACCGACACCTGCCCCGATCAGCCGATGGCCGTGTTCGACCAAGATCCCGCCGACCATTTTCGACCAGGGAAACCGAAACATGCTGTACCCGAATGTCGTCGGCCAATCGGGGACCGCAAGCCCCGAGCCCGTACTGGTGACCAGGCCGCCGGCAATGAGCAGGATAAACGTGGCGCCCGTCGTGAACAGCGCGAAGCGATGCACCCATGGGGTGTGGTTGGATACGGGCCGAGCGTCTAGCGCCATTTGGGAGTCCTCAATGCCCTGCCGTTACAGGTAGAGCATAGGGCTTCGTCTGCGGCAGATAGTCTTCGTCCATCTCGGGCACGCTGTACTCGTACGGGCCGTGGTAAACGACCGGGAGATGCTCTCCCCAGTTGCCGTGCGGCGGTGGTGAGGGAGCCGTCCATTCCAGGGTATTCGCGTGCCAGGGATTGAACCCTGCCTTCTTCCCGGCAAAGAGGCTCCAGAAGAAGTTAATCACGAGTGGGATCTGGGACAAACCGAGACAGATCGCGCTCACGGTGATGAAGACATTGATCGGCTGGAGCGCTTGCAGGAATTCATACTGCGTCGGGTTATAAATCCGCCGCATCATCCCCCCCACGCCGAGGATATGCATGGGAAAGAAGGTGGCGTTGAAGAAGATGAACGTGAGAAAGAAGTGGATCTTGCCGAGCGTCTCGTTCATCATGCGGCCGAACATCTTGGGAAACCAATAATAGATGGCTGCGAAGAGCCCGAACATACTTCCGCCAAAAACCACGTAGTGGATGTGTGCCACGATGTAGTACGTATCGTGGATAAAAATGTCTACCGGGGTGGACGCCATGTAGATGCCGCTCAGTCCGCCGATCACGAACATGGAGACAAAGGCGAGGGCATTCAACATCGGCGTTGTGAACTGGATCGACCCACCCCACAGCGTGCCGAGCCAGTTGAAGGTCTTGATGGCCGACGGCACCCCGATGATCATCGTCGAGATCATAAACGCGTTGCCGAGGGCTGGGTTCATCCCGCTCATGAACATGTGGTGGCCCCAGACGACCCAACTGAGGAAGGCGATCCCGACAATGGCGTACACCATGGAACGGTAACCAAAGATCGGTTTGCGTGAGAACGTGGAAAGGACGTCCGACCCGATCCCCATGGCTGGGAGAATCAGGACGTAGACCTCCGGATGCCCGAAGAACCAGAAGAGGTGCTGCCAGAGCAGAGGCTCACCCCCGCCCTCGGGAAGGAAGAAGTGTGTCCCGGCCATCCGGTCGAACAAGAGCATGGCGAGCGCAGAGGTGAGCACCGGCAACGCGAGCAAGAGGAGGACCGCCACGACGAACAGAG
>VRUN01000044.1 GCA_019456075.1 Candidatus Methylomirabilota bacterium | reverse complement strand
TGCTTCAGGATCGCCTTTTGCTCCTTCGCCAGCTTGTCGTACTTGGTCTTGTTGAAGATGATCTCGAAGAACTCCGCCGCCTGATGGTAGCTGCCCATCATGTAGACCTTGCTCACGTCGTGGGCGCCGAAGCTCTTATCCGAGGTCGGGTTGTTGAACTCGAAGGCCTCGATCACGCCGCGCTCCAAGGCCGGGACGATCTCGCCGCCGGGAAGCTGGGTCACTTTGACGCCCATCTCCTGGAACAGGTCGGCCGCGAGACCCACGGTACGGTACTTGAGGCCTTTCAGGTCGCTCGCCTTTTTGATCGGCTTTCGGAACCAGCCGAGGGGCTGGGTCGGCATCGGAAAGGCGAAGAACCCGACGGTGTTGATCTTCAGCCGCTCGATCAGCTCGTCATACAGCTCCTGGCCGCCGCCGTAATGGATCCAGGCCAGGCCGAGGTGGGCGTCCTGGCCAAAGACGGGGCCGGTGCCGAACAGCGAGGCCACCTTGCTTTTCCCGTACCAGTACACAGTCACCTGGTGCCCGGCGTCGAGCACGCCTTTGTGGACGGCGTCCTGGATCCGGAAGGACTTGACCACCGCGCCGGAGACCAGATAGTCGATCTTCAGGCTGCCGCCCGACATCTCGTTGACCCGCCTGCCGTAGTCCTCGGCGAACGAATTCCAGATGTCCTTCGCGCCCCAGGCGCCTTGCATCTTTAGGACGACAGGCTTCGCCCGGACAACATTCGGAAAGGCCACGGTCGCAGCGCCGGCCGCTGCCGTGGCAACCGCAGCTTTCTTCAGAAAGCTGCGCCGGGATACGCCGTGGGCCTCCGTCGGCCGGCTCTCCTGTTTATTCCCCGTCTCGTTCATGACCCTCCTCCTTTCAGTTAGGAAACGTGGCTCCCCATTCCCGAAAACCCAGAGCGCCTCTCTGGCTTCCCGATTGTCCCGTGACCACTCCCTTGGTCTCGGGCCCTTTCCAGCGTCATGTGGGACACAGGGGGGAGATTTCTAGGCCCCACAGAGGGTCCTTTCCTTGATTGCTTAACGAGACACAGGCGCGGAGTATTCCCGGACTAGAAAGGCGTTCCAATTTCCTTAGGTCGTGTTTTCTTGGTTTTACCGGAGGGATGCCCCCCTGTCAAGCAAAAATGGGTGCCGACTCCCACACCAAGGGGCCATTTGAAAATCGAGTTTTAGAACGCAAAACGCCTCGGCAACCGGGTCCTACTCCCCTTTGTCAAGGTCCCCGCGACCTCGAAATCTGACGGAAAACCGGGTTGCGGTAGAACTGGGGGAACCCGCCCTATGCGCTTTGTCATGGCAACGGCGCGGACCCCTATCCGCGTATCCCTCAGGCGGATGCGACGACCTGGAGCACCCTATGCTTTAGCTTCGGGTCCGGCAGCCGCTTCAGCTGGATCCCATCGAGTTTCGCGATGACTAGTTCGCAGAGGGTCAGGATCCGGCAGCCCGGCTCGATATGACCGCCGATTGCCCGGTCCTGGTTCGAGAGCACCATGTGGGCGTGCACCTCATAGTCGGCGATTACCCCGGAGATGGCCAGGATTTCTAGCCCTTCCTCACGCCGGTCATGGTAGAACTCGAGTTCGGGATAGGCGGTAGAGCTGGCACCCATGAGCTGAGACCGGCCGACGGATCCAAAGCCGGTGAGAATCACGCCGTTGCGGATATCCTGCTCGCGGCAAATCTTTTCAAGCGACTCGAACAGGTCCTCCCCGTGCTCAAGCCGGGCGACGATCACTTCGCCTACTGCGGACGCCTTGCCGCTGATCATTGCCTCCTCCTCGAGGGGTGCCAGCGCCGCGACCAGCCCCCTCCGTGAGATGTAACGTTGTGCGAGCCTAGACTTCCGTTCAGTCGGCTCGTTCCTACCATCCTCTCCGAGGTCTGTCAACCGAGAGGTCCCAAACTCATTGACAACCAGATGGCCATCCCTTACGTTGTGAGCAGCCGGATCCCCGTCACCGCATTTTCCGTCCCGGTAGAAAAGGCAACCCCAATGAAACCAAAGGTATTGGTCACCCGCATGCTTCCCCAAGCCGCCGTGGACCTCGTTTCCAAGCAGTGTCATGCCGAGGTCAATCGGCGGGACGTGCGGTACACGAAAAAGCAGCTCCTTCAGCGCCTCAAAGGCAAAGTAGGAATGGTCTGCCTCCTCACGGACACCATCGACGCCGACGTGCTCTCCAGCAATCCCGATCTGAAGGTTGTCAGCAACGTCGCCGTCGGATACGACAACATCGACGTGCCGGCCGCGACGCGGCATGGTGTCATGGTGACCAATACCCCCGGCGTTCTCACCGAGACGACCGCCGACTTTACCTGGGCCCTTATTACGGCGACCGCCCGCCGGGTGGTCGAAGGCGACCGATTCGTCCGGGCCAAGAAATGGAAAGAGTGGATGCTCATGGGATTTCTCGGGCGCGACCTGTACGGCAAGACGCTGGGTATCTGTGGGCTGGGACGGATCGGAACGGCGGTGGCGCAACGCGCCCAAGGGTTTCACATGCGGATCCTGTACACGCAGCGGAATCGCGATGAGGCGAAGGAACAGGCGCTCAAGGCCATGTATGTTGACAAGACGACCTTGCTTAGAGAATCGGACTACGTCGTTATCCTCATGCTCCTGTCACCCGAGACCCGTCACTATATTGGAAGAAAAGAACTTCAGATGATGAAAGAGAGTGCCTTTCTTATCAACGTGGCCCGAGGACCGATTGTGGATGAGAAGGCATTGGTGCAGGCTCTCAAGGCGAAGCAGATTGCCGGGGCCGGGCTCGATGTCTTCGAGCGAGAACCCAAGGTGGAGCCGGGGCTGCTCCGCCTCCAGAACGTGGTCCTCGCTCCCCACATCGCCAGCGGCTCCCTGGAAACACGGACAAAGATGGCCTGCATGGCCGCGGAAAACTGTGTGGCCGCTGTCACCGGCCGGCAGCCGCCCAATCTCGTCAATCCCAAAGTCCTCGAAGTCAAATAGTTCAGCGTTCACTGTCACAGTCATATTTCAGAGTCGCAGTTCATAGGTCATGATTCGCGGTTTGCAGTCCACCGTCGGTGGAAGGCGCAACAGACGGCTTTGCTTTTGGGTTTTTCCCGTGAACCGTGAACGATGAACTGTGAACCGGAGGAGAGCATCATGGCGCAAAAGATTGGTTTTATCGGACTCGGGATCATGGGGAAACCGATGGCCCGGAATCTCCGCAAGGCGGGCTACGCCCCGACCGTGTATAACCGCTCACGACCAGCGATGGAAGAGCTGAAACGTGAGGGGGCCACCCTGGGCTCATCGGCCAAGGACGTGGCAGCAGCCTCTGAGGTGGTCATCACAATGCTTCCAAATTCGCCTGATGTCGAGGCGGTCGTCCTTGGGGTGAATGGTGTCTTGGAGGGCGCTCAGCCAGGCACAACCGTGATAGATATGAGCACGATCTCTCCCCTGGTTTCTCAGACAATCTACGAAGAGGCGAAGAAGAAAAAGGTCAACACCTTGGATGCCCCGGTTAGCGGAGGAGAGAAAGGGGCCATCGAGGGGACCCTCTCCATCATGGTCGGGGGGGATCGAGAGGTCTTTGAGGCCGTCCTCCCTATCCTCCAGGCCATGGGCAAGACGATCACTTACATGGGAGCTGCCGGAGCGGGCGGGTTTACGAAGCTGGCCAATCAGGTGATTGTGGCGCTCAACCTCACCGCCATCGGCGAGGCCTTGACCTTAGGGGGGAAGGCCGGCCTGGACCCGGAACGCCTCATCCAGGCCCTAGGGGGCGGGATGGCGGGGAGTCGGTGTCTGGAAATGAAGGGGCCGCAAATCATCAAGGGGAACTTCCAGCCCGGATTCACAATTGATCTGCACCACAAAGACCTGGGGCTGATCATGGAGGCGGCTCGAGCCTTACAGGTTCCCCTCCCCACGACCGCGGTGGTCCAGGAACTGTTCTCTGCTCTGCGAGTCAAGGGACGAGGGGCCTGGGACCACTCTGCCGTCATTACCATCTTGGAGGAGCTTGCCGGAGTCCAAGTACGCACCGGGAGCTGAGATTCGAATCAGGAAAGAAAGTGTAAGCGGAGATCGCGCTGAACGACCAGCTTGTACTCCTCGACAAAGGCCCGAGCCTTTTCTTCATCGGAATCCCCGTAAAACTCTAAGACATCCCCATTGTCGTCCCTGAACTGCCCGATCACCTCGTAACCCAGCTGGAGAACTAGGACCTTTCGTGGTCGCCCTATCACGTCAGGGCGGTCCCCCTTTACGTACCGCCCCCGTGCGAGATTACGCGTCACGAAACAGGTAAACTCATTCCCGAAGTGCTTCTTGACCAGCGCTTCGATCACCCGGGTGTCCATGTCTTTGCTCTGTAGCGGCATCTCTGTCTCCCATATCAGGCTAATGTCGCTCGCAGTGCCCCTTCCAACGCGGGATAGCGAAAGGAATAGCCCAACTCCTGAATTCGCTTGGGGAGCACCCGCTGACTCGCAAGCAGAACATCGGCAAACTCACCGAGCAGGATTTTCAGGCCGAAGGCCGGCGCGGGGAGGAAGGCGGGGCGATGAAGCACCTGCGCCAGCGTCTTGGTGAATTCCCGATTGCGCACGGGAGTCGGAGCGGCGACGTTGATCGGACCACTCACGCTCGCATGCTCAATGGCATGGAGGATGACTCCCACCACATCCTCGACGTGGACCCAGGGCATCCACTGGTTGCCATTTCCCAACGGCCCCCCGAGGCCCAGCTTGAACGGGCGAAGCATCTGCGTGAGCGCTCCCCCGCCCAAGCCCAGGACGATCCCACTCCGGAGCATCACGACCCGAACTCCAAACTCCTCTGCCCGCCGGGCCTCGGTCTCCCATGCCTGGCAGACCTCGGCAAGAAAGTCTTTACCAGCAGCGGCCTCTTCGGTCAGTTCTTCCTCCCCCCGATTCCCGTAGTAGCCGACGGCCGAGGCACAGATGAGTACCCCGGGTTTGGACTTTGCCTCGCCAATGGCCTCAACCAAGTAGCGGGTGCCAGAGACTCGGCTGTCCCGGATGGCCCGCTTCTTGTGCGCGTTCCACCGTCCAGCCACACTCTCGCCCGCTAGATGGACGACGGCACCAGCGCCCTGGAGGGCGGTTAGTGGGGCCGGCTCCATCTTCGGCCTCCACCTCCACACGTCCTTTACCCCCGGCAGGGCTGCTTTGGCCCTCTCCGGACGGCGACCGAGTGCCGTGAAGACCTGTCCCCGCTCCTTGAGGGCCGAACAGAGCGCCCTGCCGATAAACCCCGTCGCTCCTGTCACCAACACGGGTGATGGGACTCCTGTCACCCTCTTCCCCCTTCGGCCAGACTCAGGGCAGGCCCCCTACTTCGGGAGATTCACGACGATGGACTTCACTTCGGTATACTCGTCGATCCCTTCCTTGCCTCCCTCGCGACCCAGGCCCGACTCTTTAAAACCCCCAAATGGCGTCTCGTGGGTGTATCCCGCCGCATCGTTGACCCCGACCAATCCGTACTCTAGTGCCTCAGCGATGCGAAACACCCGGCCGAGGTCCTTGGTGAAGAGGTAGCTGGCCAACCCATAATTGGTCTTATTCGCCCGCTCAACAACTTCCTGCTCGGTCTGAAACGTGAGAATGGGGGCGACCGGCCCAAAAATCTCTTCACGGGAAACCCCCATGTCATCAGTGACATTCAGGAGGACCGTGGGGGCATAGAAATAGCCCTTGGCGAATGCGCCTTCCTTCAGAGGTCCACCCCCCGTGGCAACCTTGGCGCCCTGCTTCACGGCCGCCTGAACGAGACCGCTGACCTTGTCCAAGGTGTCTTTATTGATTAGCGGACCCACAATCACATCGGGCTCGAATCCCGAACCCACCTTGATGGCCTTCACCTTCTCCACGAAAGCCTGGGTAAAACGATCAGCGATACTCTCGTGGACGTAGATGCGGTTCGCGCAGATGCACGACTGACCGGCCACCCGAAGGTACTTAATTCCCACCGCCCCTTCCACCGCCGCATCAAAGTCGGCATCTTCAAAGACAATAAAGGGGGCATTGCCACCCAGCTCTAAGGAGACCCGTTTGAGTTGATCCGCCGCCCCCCGCATGAGGAGCTTCCCCACCTCGGTGGAGCCGGTAAAAGCCACCTTGCGGACCAAGGGATTCACCAGAAACTCCTGGCCAATCTCTTCAGGATACAGGTTCGTTACCACATTTAGGACTCCAGGAGGCAATCCCACATCCTGTAAGATCTTTGCGATCGCCAACGCGGTCAAGGGGGTCTGCTCGGCCGGCTTCAGCACCACCGTGCAACCCGCGGCCAAGGCGGGAGCGATCTTACGGGTAATCATGGTGGCTGGAAAGTTCCAGGGGGTAATCGCCGCCACCACGCCGACCGGCTGCCGGATCATCCAGAGCCGCCTTGTCGCGACATTGGAGGGAATCAGTTCGCCATAGATCCGTCTCGCTTCACCGGCGAACCAGTCAAAGTACCCCACCGCAAAGGCAACCTCCTTTTTGGCCTCCTCCACCGGCTTACCGTTCTCGAAGGTAATCAGCTGTCCCAGCTCATCCCGCCGATCACTCATCAGCTTGAAGGCCTTTTCCAGATACCGCGACCGCTCAATTGGCGAGGTCCGGGACCAGGACTTGAAGGCCTCATGCGCGGACCGAATGGCCGATCGCGCATCCTCTGCCCCACCATCCGCAACGGCGGCCACCGCCTCACCTGTTGCGGGGTTCGGCACCTCAAAGGTCTTCCCGCTTTTGGCGTCTACCCACTGCCCGTTAATCAAGAGTTGCTTCGGAACATCCTTCACCACACTCATCACTTCCCTCCTCTCCGGGCACCGGGAGTTATTCCACCACCCCCCTGTTCACCTCCACCACCGAATCCAAGTCGATCTTAAGAATTCTCATTGAGCCTGGCAAGCCCCTTCGACAGGCTCAGGGCAGGCCCTTTCGGCAAGCTTAGCCTCGAGCCTAGTCGATCGGTTCAAGGCAGATCTTCCGCGAGAAGTTCCGCTATGTGCTTGACCTCGATGGGACTTCCCTGCTTCAGCAGCCCCCCCCGAATCTGGAGGAGACAGCCAGGGCTGTCCAGCGCCACAACGTGCGCGCCCGTCTGCTCTATCGCCGCGATTTTCCGCTTGAGCACCTCGCCCGCGACATCTGGATAGTCGGCAGAGAAGTGACCCCCAAAGCCGCAGCACTCCCCGACCTCGTCGAGCTCCCGTAGGTCGTACCGCTCGAGCATCCGGAGAAGGCGCCGCTGGGGCTCCTGGACGCGCAACCCCCGGAGTGCACTGCACGAATCGTGGTACGTCAGTGGGACCTTGTCCGCGGTGGCCTCTCCGAGGGTTCCATCCCCAAGCCCTAAGACTTCGACCAGGTACTCGGAAAAGTCGTGCGTCCGGGCCGCGAGGGAGTATCCCCGTTCTTCCCACAGGGGGTCCCCCTTGACGAGCTTTGGGATGTACTGCTTCAAGGTGATCCCGCAGGAAGGGGTCGCGGTCACAATATTCTCAGCCGGACTTGGCTCGAGGGCAGCGATCAGGTCCTTGGCCATCCGACCCGCCGTCTCTTTATGCCCCTCATAATAGGCCGGGAGGCCGCAGCAACTCTGAGCCTTGGGGTAGTGCACGGTGACCCCGTAGTGATTCAAGACTTTGATCACCGCCTCTCCGATCTCGGGATAGAACTGATCGATGAGGCAGCTGCCGAAAAAGGTCACGGTCTGCCTCGACTCCCCCCGACTTGGGAGGACCTCCGCCACACGGCTCCGCAGCGGGCGCGCCGCCACTGCGGGCATGGCCCGGATGCTGGTGAGATTTCTGAGAGGCCACGGCAGCTCGCGCAGCACCGTTCGTCCCCGGGTGAGAGGAAGCTGCGCGATCGCCCCCAGCCGAAGCGCCAAATTGAAGAGGCTGGGGTTCGGAAGGATCTTGTCGAGGAACAGACGCCGGATCCCCCTCGCCTTCTTTTTCTGCTCCTCCTCCTCCACAATGTGGGTCCGCATCGCGACAATCATCCGGGGGAGGTCGATCTGGACTGGACAGGCGTCAAGACAGGCCCGACACAGGAGGCAGGCCTCCTGCGGGACCGCCGCCGCCTCCCAGCCATGGTGGAACGGCGTGATAACGGTACCGATGACTCCGGTGTAGATATGCCCGAATGCATGACCGCCCACGACCCGATACGTCGGACAGACGTTCGCACACGAAGCACAGCGGATACAGTACAAAGCCTCCCTGAACTCCGAATCATCCCGCATCGCCCACCGGCCATTATCCAAAAGGACGATATGCATTTCGGCCGCGGCGGGGCCCCGGAACTCCGGAGCCCTGGGGATTCGGCTCGCCGCTGTTTTTCCGGTAATGAATGTGGTGTAAACCGTGAGCTGCTGGCCGGTAGCCGTCTTGGCCAAAAGCTTGAGGTGCGACGCAGCGTCTTCGATGGTCGGCACGATCTTGTCATAGCCTAACAGTGCCACGTGAATGGGCGGGACAGTGGTGGCCAGCCGGCCATTCCCCTCATTCGTGACAATGATCACGGTCCCCGTCTCAGCCACGGCGATGTTGGCCCCCGAGATCCCCATGCCGGCACTCAGGAACTTCTCCCGGAGCTCTTCGCGGGCCAGGCGGACCATCAAGCCGATGTCCGGCGGAACCTCACGCTTCAACGCCTGAGAGAAGATGCCGGCCACCTCCTCTTTGCTCATGTGGATACAGGGCATGACACTGTGGGAGGGGTGCTCATTCGCCTGCTGGATGATCCACTCACCTAAGTCCGCCTCGAGGGGTGTTATTCCAAGCTGCTCGAGGTGCCCGTTGAGCCCAATTTCTTCAGACACCATCGACTTGGATTTGACAATGAGCTCCACCCCTCTCTCTTTGGCGAGCTGTCCGATGTACCGGTTGGCGTCCGCCGCAGTTTTGGCTTGGTACACGATGGCGCCAACCCCCCGGGCCGCCTCCGTAAACTGCTCTGCAAGCTCTGGGAGGCGCTCGATGGCATCCTCTTTCATTCGTCGAAGGTTCGCTTTGTGCGCCTCGTAGTCGAGGCCGGCAAGGGCATTTTTCCTAGCCGTGCGGTACGCGGTCCCGAATCGGCCCAGGTTTTCTCGGATTTGAGGGTTCGCCAGGGCCTCGGCCGCCCGACGGCGAAATTCTTTCCGGCGGGTCATGGCAAGTACCCCTTACCCGTTGGGGGAAGGAGAAAAATATGGAGCTCTCTGGGTCCGTGTACGCCAATGGTCAGGACCCGCTCAATGTCTGCGGTCCGGCTGGGACCCGTGACCCACGAGAGATAGGAGGGCCGGCCCTGCGCCTGAGATTTCAGGATCAGATAGCGGGTCAAGAGCAGGCCCTCTTCCAGAGAGTCCACCAGGGCGTCCTGGGGGAGAAGGGCGACATGGATCTCTGGAAGCATGCTGAGCAGACGCCCATCCACCTCATCCAGATGGACGAGGATCGAGCCGGTCTCGGCCACCCCCAGCGTCGCCCGTGTAATCCCGATCCCGGCGTGAGAGATCGTGTCGGGGTTCGGGTCGGCCACGAGGCCAACATTGGTCTCGGCCAAAGCCCTATGGAGCTCCACCTCTTTGGCAAGGCCAGGGTCGGCCGTCTGACACGACGCGATCCCCTTGGCCATGGCGAGGGCGGCAATAGAGAATCCTACGGACTGAGGATCGGCCGTTTCCCGGATGGTTGCCCCCACCCCCTCACCCTGGGCCACAAACCGAGACAGAATGGAGGAATGACGGTGACGGCTGCTCTCCCAGGTCTGGCGAATCCGCTCCTCCATTTGGGCCAGGACGGGCACGGATGGGTCCTCCTTTACGCTGGCGCGGAAAAAGCAGGGCAAGGTACGGCAGGCTTCCTACCTAGCACTGGCGAGATCAAAATGTCAAGGACGGAAAGACCAACAAGGCGGCCGGTGGGTAGGAGACAAACGGAGGTTCACGCTCTGAGAAAGGGTCACGACGGATGTCTGAGGAAATCGGAGGGGTGAAGGATTCAGATCTTTGCCATCTCTTTGGCCACCCCCAGCAACTCTTCTTGAGGAAGCTCCGAGACTAGAGAGTAGAGCAGGTTATCCTGCTTCCACAAGACTACACCAGTCCCCTTGTATGTCGCGGTATAGACCCGAAGCCCATTCACCTGGCGGAACCCTTGCTCAGTTGCCTCGATGCCTTCATCGCGTAGCACCAGCAGGGTGACCAGCTTCGAACCCTTTCCATAGAGGATACAGGCCACCTTCCGATCCAGGAAGTACGTGACATCTCCGCCTACGAGGCGGAGCTCTCCCCTCTGCCCCATCGGCGGGACGATCTGGAAACCCACCTTGGCCTCGACCAATTCTCTCACCTGCTCGCGGTCCGCGGTGGGCAGTGTCGGGAGGTTGACCCGCATGGCAAAGCTGCGGTGATCGTTTACAGCCTCGATCACGATCGACGCGATCCGCTCCTCCCGGTTCTGCTGGAGCAGAGTGAGGGGAATCAGACTGATCAGGACAAGGGCAGCCACCGCCATACCCCACCGAATGACCGGTCTCGGCAGGAACCCCCAGGCCCACTTCTCTCTGGGAGCCAAGATTTCCCGCACCTTTTGCCTGAGTGCGGAAGGCACTTCTTGCCGGGGCACCCCAGCGGCCACCCGCCTGCGGATCTCCCGTTGCAGCGTCAGCTCCCCGGCACAGGCCGAACAGGTGTCCAGATGCGCCCGCAGCCTCCGCTCCAGATCTGGCGCCAGCGTGGTGTCCATAAGCTCTTGGAGGTATTCTGAGGCCTCCCGGCAGGTCATCTCGTTCCTCATCTCAGTTCCCGTAATCCTTTAAGTGCCCCCGAAGGAGCCGACGGCCCCTAAAGAGGCGCGTCTTCACCGTGTTCGGGGGGCAGTCCATGATCTCGGCAATCTCCTCGACACTCAGCCCCTCCACATCAGAGAGGAGTATGGCCGTCCGAAACTGGTCCGGGACTTGCTCGAGGGCCTCGTGGAGGTCCATCCGGACCAGGCGGTCGATCGATTCAGACCCGACTCCCTCAACCCCCTCCCTTTCGACCAGCGTGGCAGAACCTTGCTCCGATACTGCCTCCTCCATCGCCGGTTCCCGGCTCCGGCGCCAGTAGCTATCGATAAAGGCATTCCTCAATATCTTAAACATCCAAGCCCGCAGATTAGTTCCCGGCTGAAACCGATGGCGAAACCGCAGCGCCCGGAGGTAGGTCTCCTGGACCAGATCCGCTGCGTCCCCCTCATCCTTGGCCAGCGAGAGGGCAAAATTGTACAGGGCAGTTAGATGCTTGACTGCCTCATGCTGAAACACAGCTCTATCCTCTTGCACTGCTGCGCTCCGCAGAAGGTTTCGCCTCAGGAAATCGAGAGGAAGAGGGATTGTGTCCTGCCCGCGTGAACAAGAACCCCGCCCGATCCAACTTCCGTTCTCCTCTGTTGGGAAACGGGTTGAGACCGAGAAATATTCCGCCCTCCGGGTCAGAGCAACCGCCTTCCCGTTCCCGACCCGAGGCTTGAGAAGCGACAGGTCGGCCGGAATCATGAGGTTAGGCTTCTGTTTGACGCTGCCCCGTGCTACACTCTGGCCCCAAAGATATCGGTATCAGGGGACATACAGTCCATGGACCAGAAAGAGATGAAAGGTGTGGTTCGCCTGGAAGAGGACCGGCCCCAATTTCTGTTCCGCCTCTTCCTCACGGCGGTCACCGGGTTTAACCTCATCCTGGCCTCCGCCCAAGCCTTCGAGGGAAATTGGGGATGGGCCATCACCCTGGGGGTGGTAGGGGTACTGGTCCCCGGCACGATCCCGTTTCTTCGTCTCATTCAGGGCTTTAAGGAAGGAATCGTTCCGCTGTCTTGGCGGGAACTACTTGCCTTTGGCATCGGAGCTGTCGACGCGGTGGCCATCATCAACCGGTGGTCCGGTGGCCTGGAGGTCATCTCGTGGGTCTCGATCTTTCTGATTTCGAGTCTTCTCGCCCTCCTCCTGCTCGCCGAGAGGTAAGGTAGGCCTGAGCCCCTCGACCAAGCTCGGGGCAGGCCTGTCGAGAGAGCTTGCCCTGAGCCTGTCGAAGGGTCCAAGGTCCAAAGTCCGCGGTGCAAAGGTTGACCCTGCTCGAGGGGATTGCTGTCGCTGGACGGGTGGCTATGCGCTATATGATCCGCTGGCGGCGCACCCGGCGATCCACGATGTCCTGGATCCACTGCCAGAGGCGCTTCTCTTGCTTCACGGTTGGCCGGTTTTCGAGTTGTTCATGCCAGCCCTGCATGACCTCGGCTTCTACCGGCCAGATCCGGACACGCTGCCGAGGGATGGTCCGTTCCCATTCCGCTGCGACCGTGGGCGAGGGATACAGCACCCGGATCGTGACGTTTCGCGCCAGGAACTCGAGGGGCGAGAGGTCAATCTGCTCATAGGCCGCCTGGACCACCTTTTTTCCCTTCTTGGCTGCGACCTCAGGGACCCCATCCGTGACAATGACGATGGCGACGGGCGCGAGAATCAGGTTCTGCTTTTGCACCGTTTCCGAGATCCGCTTGAAGAAGGCGTTGAAGTCCGTCAGATAGTTTCCCTTGGTGTCGAAAAGCTCCTTCAATTTTGCTTCAATCTCGGGCACGTTCTTCCGCTCGAAGACCTGGATGGGATGGAAAGCCTTGGGTTCGTTCGGCACATCCCCCCCGATGGAGCCCACGAAGAGGGCCCGCGGCTTTTCAAGGCCCCCCACGCCGTGGAGGTGGCCGTATATGTAGTGAGAGAGGAACCGAAGGGCATCCTTGAAGCGCGGCGTCTTCGAGAAGGACCCGCTGACATCGACCCCCACGAAGAGAGAGAGGCGAGGCTTCTCTGCATCACTGGAGGTGCAGCCAGGTGCCAGCAGCAACAGTGCAACGAGTAGGATTCGAACTTGGCGCGTCATCGGTGTCCCCCTGGCCCTATCGGCCCCTCGCGCTGCCGGAGGCGTGCCCCTCCGCTCGCACGAGCTTGAGCAACTCGCCCGTCTGCATGAAGGCATGCAGCGTGGTGAGTGGCAGCTGGAAGAGATGCCGGCTGGCAAAGAGGAGCATGAAGAAATTGATCGTGCCGGCGACCACCTGCAGCGGCGGCAGGACGTACGCCTCGAGGAAGTGCTTCCCGGTGTTGTGAAACCAACCGATGTCTGCCTTCACCTGGCTGATCATCTCCTTGGTCCAGGAAGAGACGACACTTGGGCCAGGCGCGGCCGCCGCCGGCGTCCCCGACATCTCCTCCGTGGGCTCGGGCATCCCTCGGCCAGAGATCATGGCAAGGAGGGTTGGCGTTCCGTAGCGGGCAAAGAGGAACCAAGTCATCCCGCGGATCCCGATCCACGCCAACGTCGAGATCAGGAGCACCCCCGCGATCCCGATCCGGACATTCCCGCCGCTTTGCATGGCCAGCACGGGGGTGATGGCATCGACCAGCTCGCGGTAGAGGAAGACGACCTCGAAAAACATGACGAAGAACTCCACCAGCACCGTCTGGACGATCTCTTTCCAGTTCCGTTGCTTGATGGCCTCGACCATCACGTGCAGACAGGCGAAGCTCCCGGCAATGAGCAGGAAGAGGACAATGAACAAGACCGGTTGCAGGAAGCGGTGAGAGCCACCCCCGACGAGGTCGTTCGCGATCTCGGAGACCACGGGATTGAGCGTGTAGCTAAAGATTCCTGCCTCCAAGACCGACCAGAAGAGGGTCAAAGTGAAAGCGATCCACGGGATGCTCGGCTGCATATATCTCTGCATGGTCCGCTTCATGATGGAAAAGGGAAGCGTCACCAGTTCCACGATGGCAAGGTACAGGCCAGCGGCCAAGATGCGGATAAGCCCCCAAATCCACCCCACCGTGAGGAACAGGGCACGGAAAAGTCCAGCCCAGAAAAAGACGACGCCTCGCCCGCTATCCCACCAGGTGGTCAGCATCGCCGCAACAAACTGCTTCCGCCCTCCCCGGAACGGGAGGGTGTAGAGGGCGAACATGGTGCACCACGTGCCGGCGATGAGCTGCATGGCCGGGAGCAGGAAAAAGACAAGCTTTAGCGTTCCCACCCAGGGAGAGGAGAAATCCCACACAAAGCGGACGATAGCCGCCTGAACGGCTGGGATCCAGGAAACAGGCAGGGCGAGGAGCTGCAAGAGTTGAGGCAGGGCAGATTCCATATTCAGGGTCATGGAACATCCTCCGCGGGCCGGCGACTGCCGACCCTCTTACGAGTTTGAGACCGACCGCGGGCAAAAACCCTTGTAGCCGCTGCGGCGTCTCGTGAGCGAGATGATGTAGCAAGTTTGGGGCCAATCCCGCCTGCGGAAAAGATTAGGGAACTTAAGAGCCTGGAGGGATTTAGGACGGGCACTTTGCCTTCGGGAGACCATGGACAAAATGGCCGTGAGGGTGTCCCGGGAAGCACCCTAGGGACACTTTGGCAAGGATCTTCGCTCTGGACGGCCCGGTACCTCGGGCGAGATCACGCCATCCGGGGATCGGGGGTCCGGAAGTTGCATGAGCACCAAACCGGCGGGCCTGGGCTCCCGCGATTCATGACACGGCATACCGGAGCTCTGCGACGAAAGGGACTTACGGACGAGAAGCCAGAAAGGGAAGGATGCGGGGATGAGTAACGTGAAAGCGCGGATGAAAGGGTTGTATAAGGAGTTAACGAAATTCCCGAAGCGGGTACGTATTGGGTTCGGGATCGGGGGGGCGGTGGTCATGCTTGCCGTTTTGGTCATGCCTGTGGAGGCTCTCGTTGCTGCTGTGAGTGCCTTCGGTGCCGCCTTCGCTGGCGTCTGCCTCTCTTTTCGGGTGGAACGCCGCCGTATGGAGGCCGACGAAAAGGACCAGTTTGGTCGTTGCATCACAGCCATAAAAATCGAGAGTGGGGTCAATGAAGGACTGCTCCGGGGTCTCGTGAAGGAGGCCAAGCCTGGTCATGTTCCCATTTCCGAGATGCAAACCGAGGCCCTCCAAACAGCGTTGAGTAATCTCCTCTTCTATAAGTGGGCTGAGGAGAGCCTCGTTCTCACCGCCACCGTGGTCAGAACGGAACTCTTGAACTTTAACAACCTCCTCACTACCTATCGGGATGCGATTGACGCAGGCCGTACACTGACAGAAAGGACCGCCGAAAAGCTCAGGGCGCGCGCCGAAGCGAACCTTGAGCGCCTGCGCGTCATGGAAAAACCTCTTAACGACATGCTCAAGATGTTTCCCGCGCCGCTCGTGGCAGACAGGCCATACCGCGATGTACGCGAGAGCCTCAGGGGAATCGCTCAATGGCAAAATGAGAAGCTCGCGGGGATCTGTGCAGACAAGAGCGCGGCAGAAGGCGATGGGGATGGTCACCCAAGCCCTGCGCCGGTGGAGAAGGCTCACATATAAGATTACCAATACCGGACCCAAATTCCGCTGGCACCATCCAAAGTAAGAGCCCCACACCCAAGGATGTGGGGCTCTTGTTCTTTTGCGGTCAAGGAAGGAGTCCTACAAAGATGGATGGTGGCGGTGGGAGGACTTGAACCTCCGACTAAGGGCTTATGAGACCCCTGCTCTGCCCCTGAGCTACACCGCCCCAAAAATCAGTCTACCGCCCCCCGATGACCGATGACAAGGATATTGACTCGGAGCAATAAAAAAGACAGGCAATCACGCCATTGCCTGTCCAAGTCGGCCAGTTAAACGTCCTTTTGGTTGCGGGGGCAGGATTTGAACCTGCGACCTTTGGGTTATGAGCCCAACGAGCTACCGAACTGCTCCACCCCGCATCGATCATTCTACGGGACGGAGCAGACACTGTCAAGCGGCCTCTCGGCCGTCGCGAGCATGCCACAGGCGGCCGAGATATCCTCTCCCCGACTCTCCCGAATCGTGGCGATGGTGCCGGCCCGCTCCAGGATCTTCTGGAAAGCCTCGACCTGCTGACGGGAGGGACGTCGGAACGGGATCTCCGGCGCCTCATTCAGGGGGATGAGATTGACCTTGCATCGGATGCCTTTGAGCAGCTTGACCAGGCGGTGGGCATCCTCGCTGCCATCGTTGATTCCCGCCATCAGGACGTATTCGAAGGTCATTCGGCGCCGGGGCGGGAGGGGAAAATCCCGGCAGGCCTGGAGGAGTTCCCGCAGGGGATACCGGCGATTGATGGGCACGAGGCGATCGCGCAGCTCATCCGTGGTCGCCGTGAGGGAGACCGCGAGGCTGACCCCGAGTCCGGATCGGGCTAAACCACGGATCCCCGGAACCAACCCGACCGTAGAGACGGTGATTCGCCGAGGAGAGAAGGCAAGCCCTTCCCTGGCGATGAGAATTCGCAGGGCTTTCTCGGTCGCAGTATAGTTCGCCAACGGCTCTCCCATCCCCATCAGGACGATATGGGTGATGTGGTTCCCGGAACCAAGGGTTTTCCCCAGAGCCACCAGCTGGCCGGCAATTTCGGCCGGCCGGAGGTTTCGGTGAAGCCCCATAGTGGCTGTAAGACAGAAGCGGCATCCCAGGGCGCAACCGACTTGGCTAGAGATGCAAGCGGTCAGACGACGGGCCTCCGGAATCAGCACCGCCTCAATCCGCTCCCCATCCGGGAGCTCGAGCAGGAGCTTGTGGGTTCCGTCCTGGGAAGACTGGATCGCCACGACCGCTACGGTGCTGACGCGAGCGTGCGCTTCCAAGACCTGGCGGCAGGTCATCGGGAGGTCTGTCATCTCTCGAAACTCCCCGACCTGACGCCTCCATAGCCAGCGAAATATCTGTCCTGCCCGATAGGGAGGCTCGCCCAGACCTGTCATCCACTCCGTAAGCTCCGGCAGCGTGAAGTCGCGGAGATCCGGGACCTGGACCGCGCGCATCTCCGAGGAGACCGCTGTCATCGCTTGAGCTCCTTGAGGACCTTTCGAGCATACTCTGCCGACCGGCTATTGGGTTCCAGCTCGATCACCCTCTGAAGGACTTCTCGGGCCTCCTCGTGCTTGCCAG
>VRUN01000043.1 GCA_019456075.1 Candidatus Methylomirabilota bacterium | reverse complement strand
GGGGGGAACATTGTCGTGAAGCGAGGGATTCTTTCACAGGCACGTGGGTTGAGAAATTGAGCTTTTTGGGACTCGTCTTCGTTTCGGGTCTTATAGCTCTCTACGCCACTTTCTATGTCACCGATTGGAGCCCCACTAGCGTGAAGGATCCTGCGATGATCATTGTGGTTTTGGCGACGTTCGGTGGGCTGGCTTCGTTCGTCACCTTCTTGCGCTTACAGTGGATTGGCTGGGGGCGCCCGTTGGTTTGGGGCAGGTGAATTTCTAAGGAGGGCGCGCACTCGTAGGGGAGCAGAGTTGAGGTAAACTCGACTCTTTGGTTCTGCACATCGTATCAACGATCGCCGGAGCGGGATGTGGGGAAGGTTCAAGGACTCAAGTGTCCAAAGTGCATGAAGGGCTATGCGGTCGAGATCAAGGAGCCGCGGTGTCAAGAGTGTCACTATGTCCTTGAGGTCGAGCTCGAGTTGGGCGGGCTGGAGGGGAAAGGTGCCGACCTCTTTTTGCACCGGAAAGATCGGAGCATCTGGAGGTGGCGAGAGTTTTTCCCGATCGAGAAAGAGGGGGCCATTGTGACCCTGGGTGAGGGAGGGACGCCGCTCTTGCCCGCAGAGCGACTCGGGCGTGAGGTGGGGGGGGCCGAGCTCTATCTCAAAAACGACACGCTGCTTCCGACGGGGTCGCTGAAGGATCGCTCTAACGCCGTGGGGATCTCTCGGGCGGTGGAGGAGGGACACGACGTGGTCGCAGTGGCCTCGACCGGAAATGCCGCGGCGTCTGTTGCCGCCTACGCCGCCCGGGCAGGTCTTCAGAGTGTTGTGTTCGTTCCAGAGGCGACGGCCCGAGAGAAGGTGGTTCAGGCGGCCTCCTACGGAGCGCGCATCATCGGGGTCCGGGCGGATTACGACGAGACGGCACGGCTCTACGGTCAGGCCCTCAAGGCGTTCGGCTGGTACAACTGCCTTTCTTCCAACCCGTTTCGGAATGAGGGGAAGAAGAGCTACGCGTATGAGATCTGGGCAGACCTCGATGGGCGAGTGCCAGACTGGATCATTCATCCGACCGCGGGGGGGACGGGGCCGACCGCGTGTTGGAAAGGATTCAAGGAACTACACCGTCTCGGGTGGGTCGAGCGGCTTCCCAGGATTGTGGTGGCACAGGCCGCGGCCTGTGCCCCCATTGCCCAAGCCTTTCAGGCGGGAAGGGATGAGATCTGGCCGGTCGAACCGCAAGAGACCATCGCCGAGAGCATCAAGGTGGGGAGCCCCTCCACGATGGCGTGGCGGGCCCTTCGCGCTGCCCAGGAATCGGGTGGGACGGCGGTGGCCCTTTCGGAAGAGGAGATCGCGAGGAGCCAGGTGCTCCTGGCAACAGAGGCCGGGATCTTTGCCGAGCCGGCCGGGGCGATCTCTCTCGGCGCGGCCATTCGGCTGTTCCAGGATGGGTCC
The DNA here is from genome assembly GCA_019456075.1 of Candidatus Methylomirabilota bacterium. Lineage (GTDB taxonomy): Bacteria > Methylomirabilota > Methylomirabilia > Methylomirabilales > CSP1-5 > CSP1-5. Next base: position 16,910 of record VRUN01000043.1, on the reverse strand, counting down.
ATCGAACCGGGTCACCTGGTCGTGGCGGTAATCACCGGCCATGGCCTGAAGCAGCCCCCCACCCAGATCACCCTCCCGGACGCTATTCCGGCCACCCTCGCCTCGGTGGAGAAAGCCCTCCGAGCCGATGCCCGATGACCGTTATTCGATGACCGACGACCGCTAAGACAGCGGTGACGGGAGCAAAGCCGAGGAAGCAGCACCTAAACGCTCCTCGCTCCGGGCCTCTCCGCAAGAGCCCGGAACCCTTCGGGCCCGCGGCGACCCTGCACGGTCCGAAAGCCTTCGGACTCCCGGCATGTCGCTCGGAGCGCGCACGTGCTGCCTCGCCCCTGGGTCATCCGTGAACGTCAAACCGTTGCCGAGGGAAACAGGGTACTCCCCTCGTCGGTGCCGTTGCGGTCATCGGTCGTCGGTACTACGCGGGGAAGGTCATGCTACAGAAGGTCACGACGCCTTCGGGATCGGGTGCCTGGCCGTAGTGGAGCAACTTTCCGGTCCGGCCTCTCATGAGGTGAAGCAGGGTGTACATGGGGGGGAGTCCACAGATGCGCCGCCGATCCTCGTCCCGGCTGACCGAGTGGAAGAACCCTTCAGGATCGCCGGCAACGACCGGCGCGAGCATCTGTCCGTCCTGGCCCTCGATCCACCGAAGCAGGTCGGGGGTGATCGAACCGGGATCACCAAAGCGGGCACCCATATGGGTAAGGTCGGCCCCGGCGATGAGGCAGACGCGATGCGCCTGCGGTTCCAAGAGATCGTGCAGGGCCTCGAGAAAGCTCTGCACCTCTAGATCATCCGAAGGGAGTTTTCTGTCGAGGACCCACTCGTGGAACGAGCCACACAGGATCGGAAGGATCCGGATGGGACGCTTGGCACCGAGAAGGTATTGGAGGAAGACGACCTGGAGTTCGATGGAGTGTTCTGTCCGATGGGCAATGTCATCCACGGCCAGGGTGGGACAGCGCCGCTCTAATTCCTGGACCAAGTCGCGGTCTGTCCGAACAGGGCCAAGCGGTGTCTCGAAGTCTTTCCCGCAGACGGCAAAGGGTTTGGTGGTTCCGGCGTGGGCTGTCCCGAGGATGACGAACAGCTCGGCATCCGTTTTCTCTTCGAGCCCACGGTAGGCCCAGGCATATCCCACAGCTCCCCGCGCGAAATCGATATGGGGGGCGATCACGGCCCGAATCGGGTCCGGCGAAGCGCCGATCGTGTCGGTCGGGCCTTCAGGGTGCGCCAGGACCTGTTCGAGCGCCTGGCGAAGCTCCTGGGGTTCCGAGGGATAGGACCTTCCCGCGAGAAAGGCGGGGCGGGTCCTGGCTTGCCGAAAGCCCTCCTCAACTGCTCCCCGGTATTTCGCAAAGCGATCGCTCTCGAGAAAGTAGTGCTCGTCTAACGTGGCGATGAGATGTTCTACCACATCTCGGAACAGGAGCTGTTCGTGGCGACGGACATACGAGGCCTGGATGTCGAGGACCGAGTGCGTGCCGTCGAAGTGGCGGAGAATATCCACGGCTTCAAGGGGGATAAAGAGGACCGCTTCGGCGTAGTGCGTCGGGTCCCGGAGGCAGAGGACTTGCCTTCCGTCCACCTCTGTCGGAAACGCCTCCACGGGCCTGAGCTTCGGATACTCCATGGTGCGACCTATGAGAAACTCATTGGGATGAGTCGGGAACCCACTTGCGTCCCTGGAAACTATCTCGCCGGTCAAGCGCCGCCTGAATCGCGTTGAGGACCTGCCACTTATGGCGCGCCCACTGGGGGGCGAGGAGCAGGTCTCGGGGCGGGTCGCCGGTTAACCGATGGATGACCATGCTTGGCGGGAGCAGATCCAAAAAATCACAAACCCGCTCGACGTATTCCATCATCTCCATCGGCCGATATTGTTCGTTGAGGTACATGTCGCCCAGCACCGTGTGTTTGAGAACATACGTAAGATGGATCTTGATCCCGTCAAGGGGGAGGCGAGCGATCGCCCGTGCGGTTGCTAGCATGTCCGCCTTGGTTTCTCCAGGCAGACCCAGCATGACATGGACGCAGGTGTGGATCCCCCGCCCGGCCGTCCGGTGGACGGCATCCAGAAACTCGGAAAAACCGTGGGCTCGGTTGACCCGGGCGAGGGTCTGGTCATGGATCGACTGGAGCCCGTACTCAATGGAGACGTACGTCCGCTGTGCGTATTCCTGGAGGAGGGCGAGGATCGGATCCGGGACGCAGTCGGGCCGGGTCCCAACCACCAATCCTACGACGTCCTCGACAGCGAGGGCCTCGTCGTACAGGCGCCTGAGGTCCTCGACCGGGGCGTACGTGTTCGTGTAGCGCTGGAAGTAGGCTAGAAACTTTTTTGCCTTGTGCCGCCGGCGGAGGTAGGCTTTTCCCTTCTGGAGTTGCTCGGAAATGCTCAAGGTCCCCACCGTGGAATGCCCGGAGCCCTGGTGGCAGAAGATGCAGCCGCCGACCGCCTTGGTGCCGTCAAGGTTCGGGCACGTAAAGTGGGCGTCCAGCGCGATCTTGTGAACGCGGCAGCCGAATCGTCGCTGCAAAAAGCTTCGGAGATCGGTGTAGCGCTTGGTTTGTGTGACTGGAGCTGATATCATAACCTTCGTATCTTAGCCTGGACGCTTGCTGAATTGCAAGCGATCAGCTGTCAGCTCTCAGCGTTCTGCACACAGTGCTGAGGACGGTTCGACTATGGCTTCGACGGTGAGCTCAGCCGAACCGCTCACCGCCCTGAGAGGGTCGAAGGGCTGAGGGCCGAGTTAAGATCACCCCTCAGTCCTCATCGCTCAGCCCTGAAATGACTGATTGCCGACAACCTTTGGGTGGAGTGACATGCCCAAGATATCGTACGATATTATTGTGGTGGGGGCGGGACACGCCGGCTGCGAAGCGGCGTTGGTCTCGGCCCGTCTTGGGTGTCGGACCCTCCTGATCACCTTAGACCTCGAAACCATCGCTGTGATGCCGTGTAGCCCCTCGGTCGGTGGAACTGCCAAAGGACAGCTCGTCCGAGAGATCGATGCCCTGGGGGGCGAAATGGCTCGGGTGACGGACGAGAGCGGAATCCAATTCCGGACTCTGAATGCTTCGAAGGGACCCGCGGTCCGATCCTCACGGGTCATGTGCGACAAACGAAACTATCATCTGGCGATGCGGGGGGTTCTGGAGGGACAAGAAGGGTTGGATCTCCTTCAGGGAACGGTGGAGCGCCTAATTGTGGAGGGGGGCCGGATCACAGGGCTCGTCGATCATGAAGGGACCTTCTTCGGCGCCAACGCTGTTCTGATCACCGCCGGGACCTTCATGCGGGGGCTCATTCATGTCGGCTCGACGAATTTCTCTGGTGGACGGATGGGGGAGCGGCCTTGTCATACCCTTTCCGACTCCCTCCGGGAGCTTGGCTTTGAGCTGGGACGATTCAAAACTGGTACCCCGCCCCGTCTGAAGCGTGAGTCCCTGGATTTCGATCGAATGGAGCGGCAGGAGGGCGATGCGGATCCGCGCCCTGTCTCTCACTTCACGGCCCGGCTCGATCTCACGCAGGTCCCCAGTCACATCACGTACACCACACCGAGGACCCACGAGATCATCCGCCGAAACCTGGAGCGCTCCGCGCTCTATGGCGGAGCCATCAAGGGGACGGGGGCTCGGTATTGCCCCTCCTTGGAGGACAAGGTGGTCCGCTTTTGCGGCAAGGAACGGCACCAAGTGAATGTCCAACCCGAAGGTCGCGACTGTGATGTGTTCTATCCCGGCGGCTTGGGGAATAGCATGCCGTTCGACGTGCAGGAGGAACTCGTTCGCTCGGTGCCCGGTTTAGAGCGGGCGGAATTTCTCCGGCCCGCGTACGCCATCGAGTACGATTTTCTGTATCCCCACCAGCTCCATCTTACCCTGGAGACCAAAGAGGTTCCTGGGCTATACACCGCCGGGCAGATCAACGGGACCTCCGGGTACGAGGAGGCGGCCGCTCAGGGGTTTTGGGCCGGCGTGAATGCCGCCCTTAAGATCCAGGGGCGTCCCCCATTTCTCCTCGACCGCTCCGAGGCCTACATGGCGGTGTTGGTGGACGATCTGGTGACCCGGGGGACTGATGAACCCTATCGGATGCTCACCTCTCGGGCCGAATGCCGCTTGCTGCTCCGGGAGGACAACGCCGATCTCCGCCTGATGGAGAAGGGCTACCGCCTTGGGCTGATTTCCCGCGACCGCTACGAGCGCCTGGAGGAGAAGCGTCGGAAGATTCAGGAGGCCTTGGACGAGATCAAAAGCCGAAAGGTTTATCCCACGCCACAGGTGAACGCGGTGCTCACCCAACGCGGAACCTCACCGCTGAGCGAGGTCGTCCCGATGGTCCAGCTCCTGAGGCGGCCAGAGGTGGGGTACGCGGACCTTGCCATGATGGATGGAGCGGTAGACGTTAGGGACGTGGAGGTGGCGCATCAGGTGGAGGTCCAGATTAAATACCAGGGGTACATTGATCGGCAGCTTCAAGAGGTAGAAAAATTCAAACGACTCGAGGCCAGGCGGATCCCCGAGGATATGGATTACCACGCGATCCCCGGACTCTCCAATGAGGTGCGGGAAAAGCTCAGTGCGATCCGCCCGATCTCCATTGGGCAGGCCTCGCGCATCTCCGGCGTGACCCCCGCTGCCCTCTCTATCCTCCTCGTATATCTTGAACGCCGCCGTCGGTCGAGTAGTCAGCGGCCCGCGGCCAGCCATGTCAGGACTGAGCGATGAGGACTGAGCCGTACGGCAGGGCGATCTTACCTCGGCCCTCAGTCCCCAGTCCTCAGCACTGAGTGCCGAAGGCTGATCGCTGACTGCTGGAGGAGGTCATGCCGGCGAATCTCTCCCCGCAATACCTCGACGCCGAAAAACGATACCGCCAGGCGAAGCAGCCCCCAGAAAGAGTTCGGGCCCTGGAGGAGATGCTGGCCCTGATCCCCAAGCACAAGGGGACCGAGAAGCTCCAGGCAGATCTCAAGCGCCGGCTCTCAAAGGCCAAGGCCGAACTCGAAAGGCGTCCGGCGACCAAGCGGGGGACCGGAATATACGTAGACAGGGAGGGGATCGGCCAGGTCGTGCTCGTGGGTGGGCCGAACGTGGGGAAGTCCGCTTTGGTGCGTCGCCTCACCAACGCCAAACCCGAAGTTGCGGACTACCCCTTCACCACGCGGCGGCCATTGCCCGCGATGCTCGAGTTCGAAAATGTGAAGATCCAGCTCGTGGACCTGCCCGCGGTCGCGCCCGGCCTCGTCGAGGGATGGGTCTTGGGCATTATCCGGAACGCCGATCGCATACTCTGGGTGGTGGATCTGGGGTCTGACGATCTTCTCGAACAGGTGGAGACGACCGAGACACTCCTCGTCCAGGCCAAGATGCTGCCCGGGGGAGCCCAGGGGAGCGTGGAGCTCACGGAGCCGGGACAGGTCATGAAGCGGACCATGATCGTGGGGAATAAGGCAGACCTCCCCGAGGCACCCGATCGGTTTCTGCTCCTCCAGGAGCACGTGGGAGGGCGGTTTCCGCTCCTGATGGTCTCGGCGCTCGCGGGGACCGGTTTGGAGAAGATCGGGCACCAGCTGTACGAGGCCCTGGAAGTGTTACGGATCTATACCAAGGCCCCCGGAAAGGCGGCGGACTTTTCCCATCCGGTATCTCTGCCCAGGGGGACCACCCTGCTCGAGGCCGCCGAGGTGATTCATAAGGACTTTGCGGCGAAGCTCAAATACGCCCGGGTCTGGGGGGCCGGCAAGTTCGAGGGGCAACGGGTCCACCGGGACTACATGGTGCATGAAGGCGACATCATCGAATTCCACATCTAAGCTGGCCGCTGTCGGAAGCGAGACGGAGGAAAGGAGCACGTGAGCTTTTCCGAATTGCTTTGGAAAAAGGCAGAACCCATCTGGCAAAAGACCTTGCACCATCCCTTTGTACAGGGGATCGGGGATGGGACGTTAGAGGTCGACAAGTTCAAGTTCTATATCCGCCAGGATTACATCTTTCTGGTTGAGTACAGCCGGGTTCTTGCCCTGGCAGCGGCCAAGGGGTCTGACCTCGCGACAATGGGAAAGTTCGCTGAGCTGCTCCATGCGACGCTCAACACCGAGATGGCGCTGCACCGGGGCTACGCCGAAAAGTTCGGCATCGGCCGGAATGAGCTGGAGCAGACGAAACCGGCCCCGACGGCCGTCGCGTACACGCGACATCTGCTCGGTGTGGCCGCGCTGGGAAGCCTGAGTGAAATCGTTGCCTCGCTACTCCCCTGCCAGTGGGGGTACTGCGAAATCGGATCGACCCTGGCAAAGCAGGGAGAGCCCAAGAATCAGCCTTTGTACGGAGAATGGATCCGGACCTATGCCTCGCCGGAGTTTGCTGCGTTGGCCCAGTGGATCCGTGCGCTGCTCGATTCCCTCGGTGAATCCGCGGGGGCACCAGAGCGGGCTCGGATGGAAGAGTGTTTCCTGCTCAGCGCAAGATACGAGCACGCCTTCTGGGATATGAGCTGGCGCCTGGAGGCATGGCCCGTTTGAACGACGGCAGTCGGAAATCAGCCTCTAGTATTTCGGATTTGGAATTGTGGATTTCGAATTGTGTAACCATACACCTGCCATTCAATTCGAAATTCGACATTGGCAATCCGAAATCAGCTGGGTGCTGACGGCGGACTGCTGACAGCTCGACCAGCGGTCGGGGAAGAGTGATGGCGCAGCGGCATCTGCTGAGGCACTGGCGAGTCCTCAAGAGGTCTGTCGCCTTTTCTTGCCCCTGGTACCAGATCGCCCGGGAGAAGATCCGGCTGCCGACCGACCGCGTCATTGATTACTACTACGTCACGATCCCTCCGGCGGTCATGGTGGTTCCCGTTACCGCGGATAGGCGGGTAGTTCTTCTCCGCCAGTACCGGTATCCCACGAGATCGTTCAGCTACGAGCTCCCGGGAGGGAATACACGCGGGAAGGCCCCACTGGCGACCGGGAAGGAAGAGCTTTTTCAGGAAACCGGCTACCGAGCCCGGCGATGGACGCGTCTGGGGCGCTTTCATCCGTACTCGGGGATCAGTGATGAAGTCTGCTTTGTCTATCTGGCCAGGGAACTTGAGCCGGGGAGGCAGCGGCTAGAAGATCGAGAGTTCATCCAGGTGATCACCATGCCGATTGGCGAGGTGTACCGACGGGTCGAGCGCAATCGCATCCAGGACGGCATGACCCTGGCCAGTCTCCTCTTGGCCCGGTCGTATCTCAAAAGGGAGGCCCGGTGAAGATCGGCGAGGACTACTCCGATCTGGGCGTTCCTGGAAGGAGGATCTGGCGGTAAAGCGCCTCCGTAAACCCTCGGATGAGGATGGGGCCCCGGGAGAGGACGGGGACTCGGAGCCTGCCATCCTGATGGATGAGATACTGAAGGATCTCCTCATCCGTGATCTCGGGCCGGGCAAGATCCCATTCTTGGATCGCTGATCCCACTTTGATCCAGAGCCTCTGGTGTTGCCGTACCAGTTCCCGGGTCTCCTGCGGGCCCAGAGGGCTTGTGGAGATCTCGTGGATGGCGATGGGGATCCGCTGATGCGAGAGGAACTCCCTCGCCTCGACGCAGGTGGGTCACCCCTCCAGATTATAGAGAATCGCTTCGGCCATGCTGCGGTCCCTGTCCCTTTCTGCCCGTCATCCTAGCACGAGTTTTTTTGCCTGAGAAGTCGCTGACAAGATTTGCGGAGCGGCCCTCTCGTTTGGTACAGTACATCAGAACCCTTACTCTTTTGATCGCAGGCCATGCCTGAGCTGACCGTCAACAACGCGCGCTTCCGCCACTACCGGTCGGTCCGCTGGATTCTTCCGGGGGGCCCGTTGCAAGCGGAGGCCTACCACCCCGTGGTGGAGATTGACGGATGCCCCGGGTGCCAGGTGTGCGGGCGGACCATCGGCTGGTTTATGGAGTTTGCCCGCACTGTGCGGGACCTCGTCGGGACCAACCTGCGCGATTGCCTGCACTGGCGAAGCCTCTACGACAACCCGCAACCTCTCATCGTCCCCTCCTCCAATCTTCAGCAGGTCAACCGCCGGACGCTCGGTCAGCTGCGGGAGGCGTACTATGCAATTCCCGAAGACGTCCGGCCATTCCTCGAGGAGGTCTGGCCGCATGATCAGGGCCTCTCCCAGAGTGAGCGCTTTGAAGATCGCCTGACCATCGTCGAGCGCATGGTTGAGCTTTGGGAGGATGGCCAATTCGTGGGCTGGCCCAGCTAGCACCGCACCAACCGCGGCTATCAGCAATCAGCAATGGGGAATAGACGAGAGAATGGAGAACTGAGACTCGAGTCTAGGGGTCTCCCGTCTCCGGTCTCATATCCCTAGACTACTGACTGCTATGTAGTTGAATGAAACCCACCTTTCAGATGCAACTGGTCAACGGCCCATGGGGAGACCCGGCCCTCTACGTCCGAATCCGGTGGGCGCGGCGTGCGCTCCTCTTTGATCTGGGTTCCATCACCCCCCTGCCATCCGGCGATCTCCTCCGCGTGGGCGAGGTCTTCGTGTCCCATACCCACCTCGATCACTTTGTCGGTTTTGATCACCTGCTCCGGACGGTCCTCGGTCGGGATCGCCTCCTCAGCGTGTTTGGACCCCCGGGGATTATTGGCAACGTGGAGGGGAAGCTTCAGGGGTACACCTGGAATCTGGTCCAGGGCTACCCCCTCAGCCTCGAGGTCTTTGAGGTCGATCTCGACGCGATCCGGGGAGCGCGCTTTGCCTGCGCGGAGGCCTTTCGGCGTCACGATCTGGCACCGCGAGCGTTTACGGGCGAGCTCTGGGGTGAGCCGGGCTTTCGAGTTCGGGCCGCGCATCTCGATCATCAGATCCCCTGTCTGGCCTTCGCCGTGGAGGAGCCTTTCCATATCAATATTAATAAGGAGCGGCTGGCAGAACTCCATTTGCCTGTGGGACCTTGGCTTTCAGAGCTGAAGGCACAGATCCGTGGGGGGGTCGCCGACGAAACTCGGATCGCCGTGCAGTGGCCAGGAGGGCGTGGAGAGACCTTTGCTCTCGGAGAGCTCAAGACAGCGCTCGTCGACATCACCCCCGGTCAAAAGCTCGCCTACGTGACCGATGCCATCTATTCTCCCGGAAACGTAGAGCGCATCGTGGCGTTGGCGAAGGCGGCTGACGTCTTGTATTGCGAGGCGGCGTACCTTGAGAGGGATGAACCGCTGGCGGCAGAGCGGTGTCACTTGACCGCGAGACAAGCCGGGCTGATCGCCCGCGAAGCGGGTGTCCGGCGACTCACCCTCTTCCACTTTTCGCCGCGATACCAGGGGGAGACGGAGGCCTTCTACCGGGAGGCGAGGGAAGCTTTTGGGGGGTGGGTGACGGTGCCCAAGGGCCACTGGAATTCTTAGGTGGACCTTCCACGGACGGTCAAGCCGGAACATATGGGGGAGCGTGGCTCGGTCGGTGATCCAAGCGACCACCACGCCGATCTTGCTGGTTCGGCGCCCGGAGGCTCCGGTTCAACCTCCTGAGGGTGCGGGCCAGGCTCGCGAGGAGAAGCGGCCGGGGAATGTGTAGCCAAGGGTCCGTTGTGAGCGATCAGGGACTACCGGTGAGCGGTCAGCTGCCGACCAGTTGGAGGCTGTCGGTGATCGGCTGTGAGCTATCGGTTCAGGATCTCCGGGCTGATTTCTTACCGCCGACTGCAGGTGGGTCGGGGGCCACTTTGGCTGAAGTCGGGGTAGACGGCTGGAGCTCATGCAGGAGGCGGTCGCGGAGGACCCGGAATGTCGCACGCTGGGATTTTGGAATGGGATCCCCCGGGATGAACTTTTGTCTGAGGGGATTGACAAAACGCCCGTTCTTGACCACGCGGTAATCGAGGTGGGATCCCGTAGAGAGGCCGGTGGAACCCACGTAGCCGATCACCTGTTTCTGCCGAACACGGGTCCCCTTCCGGATGCCTCTGGCGAACCTCGACAGATGGTTATACATGGTCCGGTACCCATTTCGATGTCGGACGAGGACCGACTTTCCATTTCCCCCCTTCCATCTGGCTGAGAGAACCACGCCGTCGGCGACGCTCCGGACTGGCGTCCCGCGAGGGGCGGCGTAATCGATGGCCAAGTGGGGTCTGACCCCACCCAAGATGGGGTGGCGCCTGCGGTGCGTATAGCGGGAACTGATACGGGTGAATCGCAGTGGGGAGCGGAGGAAGGTCTTGCGCACGGATCGACCCTTCGGGGTGTAGAAGTCCCCTTTGCCCGGGCGCGTCTCGAAGTAGATTCCGGTATAGGTCTTGCCGCGATTTTCATACTGAGCGATGAGGATCTTCCCGTACCGGACGAACGTGCCGCCGCCGTACTCCTTCTCCACCAGCATCCGGAATTGGTCCCCGGGTCGGGCGTTACTGTTGAAGTCGAAATCCCAGAGGAAGATATTGACAAAGCGGACGGTGAGCTCAGGCTTTTCGCCAAGCCCCTCCATGCTCTCGAAAAGGGAAGAGGTAACCGTCCCGGCTATGGTTTCGACTCGTCGCTCGACGGGAATTTCGCGCCGCGTCGCTTGGAGCCCCGGTCCCTTTCGGGTCACGTCGTAGATCTCGAGTGGAGAGGCCTCATACCGGAAATCAAGGAGGGCCCCCTTCTTGTCCAGCCTAGCCCGGAAGGTTGTCCCCGCCTGGATCTTTCGGAAGTTCACATAGGGGCGCAGGGCTTGGCCAATCTCATGCGTGAGGCGCCCGGACAGGCCTTTGGCGCTCAGGACCTCGGCAAATGTTTGCCCTCGCCCAATGACTCCGTGGACCACCCGGTGGGACGGATGCAGCACGGCCTCGAGGAGGGACTCGGCCACCCGGGGGAGTGAGGCAGCAGAAGACGAGGCCGTCGGTTGCGGAGGTTGTGGGGTGATCTCCCGGGCCGGAAGAAGATAGGAGATCACCAACGCGGAGAAGAGGAGGAATGCTGCGAGGAAGAAGCTGGGCCCCATTGCGCCGTAACGCCTCAACGCAGGGCGCTGGCTTCCTAGGAGTCGCTCAATATTTCGGCGTGACTTCAAGTCCCGCAACGGTTCCTCCCCCCTAGTCCAGCGCTTATATCAAATAATCCCGGGTGCTGCAAAGACTTTTTTAAGCGGTGGATGAGGATAATTGATTCAACTTGTTGATATTGAAGGATGGCCCTTCTCACCATTCGTGCAAGCTGGGCATACCGGCCTGGGATTCGGTTTGAGAGCGCGGGCAAGAGGGGGTGTCAGAGGAGGTCGAAAGACCGAGGGAGGGGACCATGAGCGGACTTGCTGCTATGGCTGGAGGCGGGTATATTTAAGGCAATTCAGCACCGGGAAATTTTCCCTCATGAAAGGAGTGGGATGGTGTCGGAGTTGGCGAAGAAGTCGTGTGTCCCGTGTAAGGGGGGAACGCCCCCTCTCAAGGGCGGGGAGATTGTCCCCCTGCTCGCGCAGGTGGAGGGGTGGGAGGTGGTGGATGAACACCACCTTCGCAAGACCTTCCGCTTCAAGGATTTCAAGGCGACGCTCGACTTCGTGAATCGCGTGGGGGCGATCGCCGAGCAGGAGGGGCATCATCCCGATATCAGTTTCGGCTGGGGGAAGGCCACGTGTGAGATCTGGACGCATAAGATTAACGGCTTGACCGAAAGTGATTTCGTCCTGGCGGCAAAGGTCAATGTAGCCGTCCTCGAGGTTCCGGGATTTCGCCCCCCGGCGTAGCATGTCATCAACGCTCCCGCGGCCGCGAAGTCCAATTACCGGGTCGCGGTGAGGAGTCCTTCCCCTTCGTGGAGGGGAACAGACGCGCGCCTGAAACGACGGAGGCCAGCCCTTCGGAGCCATGTCTCCACCTCGTACCAGCTGTAGGTCCTTCCCTCGGCCGTCCAGAGCAGCATATTGAGCGAGAAGAGAGCGGGCCACGTGGATCGGGTGCGGGAGCGGTCAAGAAAAAACTCTCGTACGAGGAGGACACCGTCGCGTCGCAGGGCCCGGCTCAGACGGGTCAAGAGCGCTTGACACGCCTTGGGGCCAATGCTGTGCAGGATATGGGACACCAGGATGGCGTCGTATTCCTTTCGGAACTCAAGAGAATGATAGTCGCCGGCAAGGAAAGAGATCCGGTCAAGCATCCCGGCTTCTCGGACATACTTCCGGGTGAAGGTGAGGGTGCCCGGAAGATCCAGGATCGTGGCCTTGAGCGAAGGGTAGGCCCGACAGAGCGCGATACTATACGCGCCTGAACCACCCCCGACATCGAGCAGGTGCCGGCGCCCTGAGAGGTTTGCCGCTTCGACGAGCCCGTGCGCCCCGTGGCGCGCCATGGCCTCCATAGCGTCGATAAAGCGCCGGGTTCTGGCGACGGGTTTGACGAAGAGTCCGACCGCGGGGAGAGGTTTCCCGCGCCTGACGACCCGCGAGAGCTTGGCCCAATCCGCGAAGCGGTCGTGATGAATCTGCAGGAGAGGGAGCAGGTTCCGGGAGCTTTTGGAGGAAAGGAGTGGGGCTGCCTGGGCGGTCAACCGAAACCGGTCGCCTCGCTTCTTCACCAGACCGAGGGCAACCAGGGCGTGCAGGAGCTGGTCGAGCGCCCGGGCGTCGCAGCGGGTTATTCTGGCGAGGGTACGCAGATCCCTCGAGTGGTCCGTCAAGACATCAAAAAGACCAAGGCGGGTGCCGGTCAAAACGGCCTGTGCACTCCAATAGGCGGTGACCACCTTTAAGAGTTCGGCAGCGTTCATTACCCTTCCTCCCGACCTGCGATGGATGTGGACAGGGTGTGCTATTCTGCAAACGGGATTTTCCCTGGGTCCTTGCTCATCTTACGGCGATGCCTTCGCCCGAGGGGGATAGACGAAGTGATGAGCCGGCGGAATCTGTGTGGCATGCTTGGGGGTTCTCTCGCCCTCTTGGGGTTTGGCGCCTTGGTTACAGCCGCCCCGTTGGATCTGCAGAGGACCAAAAAGACGACGGAAGATCTTACCAGGAAAAACGCGTTTACGCTGATTGCGGTGTCCTCGGCCGTTCCGGATGAGCTGCACATCGAAGTCATCGAAGTCGTCCAGGCTCTTGAACTCTCACGGGATCGTATCATCCTCTTCTTGGATCGGATCGAAAGCGGGGTATATCCCGCCGAAGAGGGAGTGAAGCGGGCCGTGGCCATTGCGCAAGCGGAAGCGCAGAAGGAAAAGGAATTCTTGGCGGCGTTGAAGGAGCGGGTGCCGCCCCCGGCCATCCCCAAAGTCGAAGAGGCGCTTATGGTGTCAGCCGAAAGCTGGGATGGGGTCCTGACAGCCCTTCAACACTCCCATCGGGAAGAAGAGCGAGGCCTGCCGAGCCGACCCGGTACGGGCGTTGACATCGTGCCCATGCTATTCCCTATTCCTGGTCCGGCGAGTCAATAGGCCCCGGCGATCACCCACATTACCCCCGCACCAATCTCCGAAGGACCGTCAAGTTGCGGCGGTCCGTGGTCACGACATCCTCCCCCTTCGGGGTCTCCAAAATCATGGGAATGTGCCGAAGGTGCGGATCATTCGCCAGGAGGCGGAATCCTTCGAGGCCGATGTGCCCTTGGCCAATATGGGCATGACGGTCCACCCGGCTCCCCAACTCTCGCTGAGAGTCATTCAGGTGGATGCATTTGATATGCTCGAGGCCGATCACGTCGTCGAGTTGCCGCATCGTCCGCTCGTATGGCTTTCGGGTCCGGATCTCATAGCCAGCCGCGAAGATATGGCACGTGTCTAGGCAAATCCCCACCCGTTCGCTGTGCATGATGCCTTCCCGAATCGCCGCCAAATGCTCGAAACGATAGCCTAAGCTGGATCCCTGCCCAGCGGTGGTCTCCAGACAGATCGTAACGGGCGAAGCCTTGGCCCCCTCAAGAATGGTATCCAACGCCTCCACAATACGCTGAATCCCCTCCGCTTCTCCGCTCCCGAGGTGCGCCCCCGGGTGCATGATCAGGCACGGGATCTCCAGGGCTGCCGCGCGCTCTACCTCGATCCGAAGGGCCTCCAGGGATTTCCTGTACGGGTCTCTTTTCGGAGAGGCCACGTTGATCAGATATCCGTCGTGGGCGATCACAGGCCAGATCCCCGTCATTTCCCGATTTTCGCGATAGGTCCTGATCTCTCGGTCTGTGAGAGGCGTGGCCCGCCACTGGTTATTGTTCTTCGTGAAGATCTGGATCGTGTCACAGCCGCTTTGCTGGCCCCGGAGCAGTGCATTGGCCACCCCGCCGGCGATGGACATATGCGCCCCAAACCGCGGTCCCCCTCGGTGGGACCGTTTCTGGCTGTCAGCACTTTTGGAACGTCGCATCTTTCTTTTGACTCTCAACTCTAAGCTCTCGACTCTCATCTGTTCCCGAGCATTCCCAATCGGCAGAGGGCGAAGTCGTACTTGACCGGATCTGCTGCGTCGAAACATCTCAGGTTCCGGGTGATGTCGAGGGCCATCGCGAGGCCCGGGCTCTTCCGCCGGGTGAGACAGAGGTGCTTCGAGACCTGGGCCACATGCGTATCCAGGGGGATAATCAGCTTGGCCGGCGTGACTTCAGGCCAGAGGCCGAAGTCAATGTGATCCCGCCGGACCATCCAGCGCAGGAAAAGGTGGAGGCGCTTACACGCCCCTCCGCGTGCTGGCGATGGCAGGAGGTAGTGCATCCCCCCGGAGAGGTGGCCTTTCCGATAGACCGGTCGTGGGTCCAGGTGCAAGAGATGGTCGATGAAAGCGGTGAGCGCCATCCGGGTATCCTCCTGTCGGTCACTGTAACCGGAAAGGTAGAGGGCCCGAAGAGAACCGTGGCGCTCTAAAGCTTGCCGAATGATCCAGAAGAGGCAGATGGCATCTTTGGCGGTGTTAAAGCGGTACGAGAACCCACGGAGGCGCTCGGCGTCCCGTCTGGGATCGAAGTGCAGGAGAAATTGAGAGGGGTGCGGCCCCAGGGCCTCGAGGAGGGCGTCGATCGGGGGGGTGAATCCCTCCACCCGGCCATACGCGAAACAGCTGGCGATAAAACCGACCACCTCGATGTCTTCGGGTCGGTCGTAACGGCGGGGAAACTTGAGGGCCGACGTCGAAAGGTAGCTCAGGTCGTAGGTAATGTAGAGACGGTCCAGGTAGGATTTCAGGGCCCCATTAGCCTGAGGACCTTTCATCCTTATTGGATGGACCGCCGGAACAGGTCTTGGCGCTTCTCCATAAAGCCGATGGCGTACGGGGAGACGACGTGGGCCCTCGCAATGTGATCGTTAGACTTATAGTAGGCGGCAATGCGGATGGAATAGCCGTTCACTGAACCCGAGAGGGTGCCCCCTTTGACATAGCTCCAGGGTCTCGGCTTGCGGATATCGTTGACCGCCACCACAACGCCGACAGTCCCTTCACTAAAGTGCTGTTTGTCCTCGTTCGAGAGCTGGGTGGTGGCCCGACGCAGCCCGAATTTGGAATGCGAGTGGTAGTCGCCGATGCATTCCCAGCGGGTCGTGCTGCGGACCGCCTCCTCAACCCGTTGACTCCGCTTCCAGTCGATGTGGACCTCTCGGTACTTTCGATTGGCTGACTGATACGGGACCGCAAACTCCACGAAGACCCGGTCAGGGGTGCTGTGGCCTAACAGGATGCCAAAACACTCCCGCCGATAGACCTCGAGGGCGGAGACTAGTAACCCGATGAAGGCGTTTTCACTGAGATAGACTTCCATGTCCGATTCCTGCCTGACAGTGGAGTCGGCTCACCTCGTTGCATTCCCTGCGATTTAAAGGTCTCTCAGAACGCCGAAGGGGTGAGGGGGGTTTCGATGCCCGTTCACCGATTCTAATTCGGGCATCCTGGAGTACCACAAAAATAACCCAGGCCTTTTGGGCTGGCAAGGGCAAATTTTGCTTGACGAGAACAAAAAATGTGTCAGAATTTCTGTAATTCGGATTTTCGGATGGAGGTGTCTGCTTGTTCCGTGTGATTTTAAAGGACCGAGGACAAATTACGATACCGGCGAAGGTAAGAAAAAATCTGATGCTGGATAGTGGAGATATCCTAGAGGTTGAGGTGAAAGAGGGGTACATCATTTTGAAACCGCTGCAGGTCGTGGAGCGGGGACCGGAGAGGCCGGAGGGTGTTGCTGAAGGACCGGCGGCATGAGGCCGGTCATCGTCGTCCACGGGGGCGCAGGTCACATTCCAGAAGAGGACCGGGCCGAGCGGCAGCAGGGTTGTGAAGAAGCAGTCCTTGTAGGATGGCAGTGCCTGCGTCAAGGGGGGACAGCCCTGGATGCGGTGGAGGAGGCAGTGGCGTTTTTGGAAGATCACCCCCTCTTTAACGCCGGAAGGGGTTCCGTCCTCAACGCGGCCGGGGATGTGGAGACAGACGCCTCGCTCATGGAGGGGGGAACCCTGCAAGCTGGGGCCGTGGGCGCGGTGCCAAACATTCGGAATCCCATCCGGCTGGCCCGGCGCATCCTGGAGGACGGCCAGCATGTTCTGCTCGTGGGGGAGGGGGCGGTCCGGTTTGCGCGTGGTGTGGGCATTGAGGCGTGCCGCCCCGAAGAGCTCGTCACCGACCGACAGCGCGCGAGATGGGAGGCGATGCAGGAAACGAACCTCGGGACGGTTGGCGCGGTGGCGGTGGACGGAGGAGGAGGTGTTGCGGCGGCCACCTCCACGGGGGGCCTCTTGGGCAAGCGGCCAGGTCGGGTGGGGGACAGCGCCGTGATCGGCTCTGGGACCTATGCCGACCAGCGATTAGGCGCGTCTTCGGCGACGGGAGATGGTGAGGCGATTATTCGGGTGGTGTTGGCCAAGACAGCCGTCGGTCTTTTGATGGGCGACCGCCAACCTATGGATGCCGCGCGGATGGCAATCGCAGTCCTGGAGGAGCGGGGAGAGGGGGAGGGTGGGGTTATCG
>VRUN01000102.1 GCA_019456075.1 Candidatus Methylomirabilota bacterium | reverse complement strand
TGGCATCCTTGATAAAACTACCGATATTTCGCCCGGGATTGCAGCCATCTGAAAAATAACGCCACGGTGTGAATGGAACTAGCTTCTGAACTAGCCGACGAACAAAATTAGACTGATCCACCACATGTTCTATAAACAAAAACTTACCTCCCGGTTTGAGTGACCGTCGAATCTCCCCTAATATTGTCTCCACGCTATCGACGGAACAAAGCACGAGTGTGCTTACCGCAAAGTCGAAAGAGTCATCCTCTATACCATCGTCCTTAGAGAGCCCCTCGCAGAATTCAACCCTTAAGCCTAGCTCGTCGGCTTTCTCTTTGAGGTATGGGTGCATAGCTGCATTAGGCTCTATACCGATCCAATTTATGTCCTTCGGAAAGAACGGAAGGTTTATTCCAGTCCCGGGTCCCAACTCTAGGACACGACCACGGACCTCAGAGAACAATTCTGCTTTCTTCTCTTTGTACTTCTCGTGGCTTCGCTCATTTTCGCCCGCCATGAACCTGGCGAAAAGGCGGTGTCTAAAACTTATGCTTTGGTTGCACATCGCTAGTCCCAAGCCGAAACGTATGGCAGATAACTAGAATTAGACAGAACTGTCTAATACCTCAAACGCTGCAGGATGCTGCAGCCTATTTCGCCAAGGTGCAACCTCCTTGCAGCCGTTAGCTACTGCCTCCTGAGCTCAAGAGCCGGTCTGCAGGACTACGGACGGTTGCTAGCCGAGGTTCAGGACGTGGGCGCAGATCGTCGTGCTGGTCAGATGCTTGTGACCCAGGAGTTCCTGGATCGATTCGTTCCCCTTCCAACAGATGCGTGGGCCTCTTTCCAAAAAGAAAAACGCCTTCTCGGGCAATGCTTCGCCCGAGAAGGCGTCGGAATTGTCTGATACGCCGTCGATTGTGCCGCAGGTGGGCCCGGGTCTATGGCTACGCCGAATAATTGTCAAATGTGGACTCAACCCCTTCCGTTCACATGTAGCCTAAGGCTTGGCGGCCTCGAATAAGGCCGTGATAAACTCAGTGTCATTATCCAAGTACTGCACAGCATTTCTCAGTGCGCTCTCGAGCGCAGATTTTGCATTTTTTCCAGATCGGAACGCAATGCCTTCCGTGGCCTCACCACTTATAAGCCTGGAGAAAATGATGCCCCCGTCCGATTTCCTTACCTGAGCATTCATAATCACCTCTGCCACCGCGTCTCCATGCT
>VRUN01000042.1 GCA_019456075.1 Candidatus Methylomirabilota bacterium | reverse complement strand
CTCACCCGGCGTCGGTCGGTCACACGAAATTCGGGTTCTTCCTCGTGGTCCGGGGCCTTGTTCGGCACCTGCATCACCTCCTGTCGTACGTGCCCAATCTTCTCTAAGATTATACGCCCGGCCCCTCAACAGCAAGAGGCAACCCGCCTGGGGCATGGCTACTCGCCGATAATCTTGATCAACACCCGCTTCCGGCGCCGGCCATCGAACTCCCCATAGAAGATCTGCTCCCAGGGGCCAAAATCTAGCCTCCCGTTGGTCACCGCCACCACGACCTCCCGGCCCATGATCTGGCGCTTCAGGTGGGCATCGCCGTTGTCCTCACCGGTCCGGTTGTGGCGGTACTGAGCCACCGGCTCATGGGGGGCCAGCCGCTCCAGAAAGTCGTCGTAGTCCTGGATGAGGCCCGATTCATCGTCGTTGATGTAAACACTCGCGGTGATGTGCATGGCGCTCACCAGACAGAGTCCCTCCCGGATGCCGCTTTTTTTGAGGGCGGCATCCACCTGGGGAGTGACATTGATATAGGCCCTTCGGGTCTTGGTCTCGAACCACAGCTCTTCACGATACGATTTCATGAAGCCTCCTCCGTCACTATTTCGGATTTGGGACTTCGAGTCGTGAGCGGTTCGACCGTGAGCTCACCGTCGAGGCCCTCAGTCGAACGATTGCGGATTTCGGATTGTGTAGATATGCGCTGCCCTTCAATCCGAAATTCGAAATCCGAACTCTGCTCCTGATAGCCGATTGCGGGTTGCTGGTTAGGCTGTTTCGACGGCGTGAGCGATCCGATCGCCCATCTGTTGGGTCCCGATGACCTGGGTGCCAGGTTGCTTGAGGTCCGGGGTCCGATATCCCTGGGCCAGCACACCCTCTACCGCGGCTTCGATGGCGGCTGCCGCCGCTTCGTGCTTGAGAGAATGGCGCAAGAGGAGGGCCGCGGACAGGACGGTCCCGATGGGGTTGGCCCGGCCGGTCCCAACGATGTTGGGAGCGGTCCCGTGGATTGGTTCATAGAGGCCTCGCGCGGCCCCCAGGCTGGCGGAGGGGATAAGCCCAATAGAGCCGGAGATGACCGCGGCCTCATCTGACAGAATGTCGCCAAACATGTTCTCGGTGACGATCACATCAAACTGGCGCGGGTTGTGGATGAGCTGCATCGCGCAATTATCCACCAACATGTGTTCGAGACTGATCTCGGGGAAGTCCTCCGCCACCTGCAACAGGGTCCGCCGCCAGAGTTGGGAACTGATCAGCACATTGGCCTTGTCAACCGAGGTGACCTTCTTCCGGCGTCCCGCTGCCGCGTGAAAGGCCAGCCGCGCGATTCGAACGATCTCGGTTGTGGTGTAGCTCAAGGTATCCACCGCCCTCTCGTCCTCCCCATGCTTTTCGATCCCACGGGGCGTTCCGTAATAGAGACCGCCGATTAATTCTCGAAAGATGATGAGATCGGTCCCCTCGATCACCTCCCGTTTGAGGGGCGAGGCCTCAAGCAGGGAAGGAAAAAGGCGCACCGGCCGAAGGTTCGCATATAGCTGAAGAGCCTGTCGGAGTCTGAGGAGCCCTCGCTCGGGCCGTATCTCGGCGGGCAGGGTATCCCACTTGGTCCCTCCGACTGCCCCGAGCAAAATGGCATCCGCCTCTGTGCAGCAACGGAGGGTCTCTGCTGGAAGGGGATCGCCGGTGGCGTCGATGGCTACCCCGCCCAGGAGCGCCTCCTGAAACTCCAAGGGAATGCCATACCGCCGGGCGGAGGCTTTCAGAACCTTCAGGCCTTCCTCTATCACTTCGGGCCCGATACCGTCCCCCCGGAGGACGACAATTTTGGCCATCCCTTTTTCCTCCATGACTAATATGCCGAGCATCGAGCGGCGCAGGCGACGCGTCACACTTCCTGCGACTCCTGAGCCCCGCAGCTACCATACTTGCCTCGAGGAGTCAAGGGTAACTCCCCTTTCTCTCTTGCCCTCCATCCCTCCATTTGATACTTTAAAAGTTACTCGCTGCCAAGGAGATGAAGCTTACCTCAGCGGAATTTATAGGGAGTGCGACAGGTCCACGGGGCTTTCCTCGGGATGCAGGGCCGGAGATTGCCTTTGCCGGCCGGTCGAACGTGGGGAAATCCTCTTTGCTCAACCGACTCCTCGGTCGGCGCAAGCTGGCCCGGGTCTCTAAGACTCCCGGGCGGACCCAAACGATTAATTTTTACCGGGTCAACGGGACTTTCTATTTTGTGGATCTTCCCGGGTACGGGTATGCTAAGGTCCCGGAGCGGATCCGGCGGTCCTGGGCGCCGATGGTCGAAGGATACCTGCAAGGGCGGGCGGCCCTCCGGGCGGTGGTTATGATCGTTGATGCTCGTCATCCCCCCACTCCACTGGATCAGGAGTTGCGGGTGTGGCTTCACGCGGCACGGATTCCGCATCTCGTCGTGTTGACGAAGGCGGATAAGGTGAACCGGGGGGTCCGGCGGCAGAAGCGTGAGATCGCGGCCTCGGCGCTGGGGATCCACAATCGGGAAGAGATCCTCTTCTTTTCTGCCGGGACCGGAGAGGGAGAGCGGGAGCTGTGGAAACACCTGGCACAGTACCTGCACCATTCCGGGCCTTAGCGCCATTACGAACGAGCGAAGTCCTATGATTGAGCACAATCGAAATCCCTGGATTGAGCAGGGTCGAAATCCCGGGGGTGAGCAACGTCGAAACCCTGAGACGGGATCGAGGAATCGGAATCCACGGCTCGCCATAATGGTAATCCTGTTCTTTTCTCTCGGGCAAGGATGTTCTTCCCTGACGGCGTCCTCCTCCGCCATCGCGTTCACCGCCAAAAAAGCAGAGCCGCAGGTCCAGGAAACTGACGCCCGTGCTCCCAGGAGCCCGAGGGAGGAGGAGGAAGCCTACTATCAGTTCCTGCTGGGAAGCCAGGCGGAGAACCAAGGAGATTTAGGCGCGGCCCTTCGGCACTATGAGAAGACCTTGGCCCTGGATCCTGACTCCCTGACTGTTCGGATTGCCATCGCGAATCTGCATATGGAGCGGGGCGCGTTCCGGGAGGCGATCAACTTCGCCGAAGAAATCCTCTCGATCGATCCTGGAAATATCGAGGTGCATTTGCTCCTCGCCGCGGTCTACGAGAATATCCGGAACGGCCGGATGGCCGAGCGTTACTATCAGGAGGTGTTACGTCTCCAGCCGGATCGGGCGGATGCCTATCTTCGGTTGGGGAATCTTTACACGAGGATGACAAAATATCCGGAGGCCATGGAGGCGTTTCGGAAGGCGATGACCATCGCCCCAAACGACTACCAGGCCAGGTATAACCTGGCCCGGGTCCTTCTGGAAACCAAACAAGAGGACGAGGCAATTTCCCAACTGGAAACCGTTCTGAAGCTCCGGCCGAGCTTTGGCCAAGCCAGCCTCCTCCTCGCCCTGACGTACGAGCGGCTCGGGCGGTGGGAGGAGGCGCGCGAGGTATACCGGAGAGCCTTCCAAGAGAACCCAACCAATCGAGGGTTCCGAGA
Source organism: Candidatus Methylomirabilota bacterium (assembly GCA_019456075.1). Lineage (GTDB taxonomy): Bacteria > Methylomirabilota > Methylomirabilia > Methylomirabilales > CSP1-5 > CSP1-5. The sequence continues at coordinate 15,162 of VRUN01000042.1, read as the reverse complement.
GCGACTGGCCGAGACGTATCTCCGGGCCGGAGATCTGAGTGGAGCACTGGCAGAGTTAAGGAAGATTGTCGCCGAGCGGCCCGAGGATTTCGCCCTCCGGAATCGGATCGGTCTGCTGTTGATTGAGATGCGCAAGCACAAGGAGGCGCAGCAGGTTCTCGAAGAGGTGCTCGCACTGGACCAAGACAACCAAGAAGGGCACTTTTACCTGGCGATTAGTCTGGAAGGGCAGAAAAAGTACGAGGAGGCACTTGCAGCGCTCAATGAGATTCCGCCCCGGTGGGAGCGATATGCAGATGTCCTGATCCACAAAGGGTTTGTCTTCGGACACCTCGATCGGTTGGATGAAGCCCTCGCTGCTTTCAAAGAGGCTGCGCGTCTCAAGCCGCAGGATGGGAACGCGCGCTACCTGATCGGGGTGACGTATCTGAGACTGAAAGAGTACGGTCAGGCGACCAAGGTATTGGAAGAGGCCGTCCGATTAAACCCGAACAACGCAAACTATCATTATCAGCTGGGGGCGGCCTATGAGCGGAACCGCCAGCTGGAGAAGGCGGAGCAGGCCTTCCGTCGGACGCTCACGATGGATTCCAAACATGCGGATGCTTACAACTATCTCGGGTATATGTTCGCCGAGGAAGGAATCCATCTGGATGAGTCGGTGTCCTTGATCGAGAAGGCCCTCGAACTCGAGCCAGACAACGGCGCCTTCGTGGATAGCCTGGGGTGGGTATACTACAGGCTGGGACGGTTGGACGAGGCCCTCAACGAGCTACAGCGCGCGGTCACGCTGGTCAAGAAGGAAGACCCGACCATCCGGGAGCACCTCGGGGATGTCTTCTTTGAGAAGGGAATGATTCATCAGGCGATCGAGCAGTGGGAGCACTCGCTTGAGCTCGACGACACCAATGTCAAGGTAAAGGAAAAGGTTCAGGAGGCCCAGACTCTCCTGCTTCAAGGCAAGCAATGATCCCTTCGGGGCGGTGTGTGCTTGGGTGGGCCCTGGTGGCGATGATCTTCCTGGCTGGCTGCGCGACCTACCCGCCCCCCCGAGAGGCCGGTCGCCCGGTTCCCCAAGCGCAGCGTGAGGTTCTCATTGCCCAGCTTCGGATCCGCGAGGGGCAGATCCGTTCCGTCCGAGGAATCGCGGCAGTCGAGATCAACCTGAATGGGGAAACGCGGCGGTTTCGGGAAGCGGTGGCCCTGCGGAGCGATGGCCGCTTCCGCCTGGAGACCCTGGGGGCATTCGGCCTGCCAGTCCTGGTCATCGCTTCCGATGGGGATCGGGTGGTTGTGCGCGGTGCATCGGACCAAGCGGGTATTCCACCGGATGGGTGTCAACTGCTCTCTGATCTCCTCGGCCTGGAGCTCCCTCCCAGTGCTTTTGTCCGCCTGCTCACTGGGTTTCCCCCACGCCCCATCGTCTCCTCCCCCTTCGTTTCGTACCTCCCGAGCCGTCCGGCATATCTGCTCGAGGGGGAGTACAGCGATGCGGTGCAGCGGCTCTACCTGGATTCTTCCGGGGCTCTCCTGGGCGGAGAAATCTGGATGGGTCGCCAGGGGCTTCGTTTCGCCTTCAGCGCGATCCGCGATGTGGAGGGGATTGCGTATCCCATGAGCATTACACTCACGCAAGCTCGCAGGCCGGTGAGCGTTCGGGTGACCTACCAGGCGATTGATATCAACCCGGTCCTCGCCGATCGTCTCTTCGCGCTCCCCGAATCCACCCCGGCACAAAGCGGGGGCTGCTGATCCGCTGATGGGACTTACCCTCTGGTCCCCGGCCAAGGTCAATCTCTTTCTCGAGGTTCTGGGGAAACGCGCCGACGGGTATCATGAGATCCAGACCGTGCTGCAGCACGTGGACCTCTGCGACGAAATCCGGATCTTCGAGGAAGGCAAGGACATCGCCGTCGAGTCGCGTGGTCTTCCGTGCCCAGAGGGAGAGGAGAATCTGGCCTACAGGGCCACGGCCCTTTTCTTGAAGACCGCCGGCATCCGGGCCGGCATCCGGATCCGGATCGTCAAGCGTATCCCTCTCGGGGGAGGACTTGGGGGGGGCAGTAGCAACGCTGCCACCACCCTCTGGGGGCTCAATCGTCTCTTCCACGCTGGCCTCTCTGCGGAAAAGCTTCACGAGTTGGGCGCCCAGCTGGGGTCGGACGTCCCGTTCTTTTTCGGTGGGCCCACGATGTGGGCGTCTGGCCGGGGGGAGGATCTCCGTTCCCTTCCTCCCCTGCCTCTCTCCTGGTTGCTGATCGCATTTCCCGGATTTCCGGTTTCGACCGCCTGGGCCTATGCCAATTTGGAATTGACAGGGAGGGAGAAAAGCTTTAGGGTAAAAGCCGAAGCGGAGGAGGGGAACTTTGAGCCGCTTTTGGCTTTGTCCTGGAATCGTTTTGAAGAAGTCGTCTTCCGCCATTACCCTATTGTCCAGCAACTCAAGGTGTCCCTGGAGACCTGGGGTGCCCGGCCGGCCCTGATGACCGGCAGTGGCGCGGCAGTGTTTGGTCGTGCGCGAGCACGAGAGGAAGCAGAGGAGTGGGCAGCCCGTCTCAGGGAGAAGGAGACCATAGTCTTTGTCGTCCAGACCCTGTCTCGCCCCCCCTTGGGGCCCGGGGGCATTGGAGAGGTGGGGCCGGAATGATTCTCCTGCTGAGAAGAGGCGAAGGGGTGAGTTTCTTTCAGAACGGTGAAAGCTCATCCCTCAATTTTTTGGGACCGGCGCCCATGTGCGGAGCGAGGATGCGGGGTCGGCTAATGGTAGGCCGCCAGACTTTGGATCTGGCTGTCCAGGTTCGAATCCTGGCCCCGCAGCCATCGAGCAGAGGGAGAGCACCGTGACGCAACTGATCCTCTTTTCTGGCAATGCCAATCCGAAATTGGCGCAGGAGATCGCCGAGTATCTGGGAGTGCCCATGGGTGTAGCCGACATCTCTCAGTTTTCGGACGGGGAGGTCTACGTTCAGCTCAATGAAAATGTGCGGGGTGCCGACGTCTTTGTTGTTCAACCGACCTCCCCCCCCGTCGATCATCACCTGATGGAACTGCTCATCATGATCGATTCCCTACGCCGCGCCTCTGCGCACCGCATTACCGCTGTGATTCCTTACTTTGGCTACGCCAGGCAAGATCGCAAGGTCCAACCCCGGGGCCCTATTTCCGCCAAGCTCGTGGCAGACCTGATCGCCGTCTCGGGAGCGAATCGGGTCCTGACCATGGATCTGCACGCCGGGCAGATCCAGGGTTTTTTCAACATCCCAGTGGATCACCTCTATGCGGCTCCGGTTCTCCTCCGGTACTTCCAGGAGCAGGAAGGGTATGAGGGAGTGGTGGTGGCCCCCGATGCTGGCGGGGTGGAGCGAGCAAGGGCCTTTGCAAAACGGCTGGGGACCTCCTTGGCTTTTATCGATAAACGGCGGGAGGGCCCCAATGACACCAAGGTGATGCACATTGTGGGGGATGTAAAGGATCGGGATGTGATCATCGTGGATGACATCATTGATACGGCGGGAACGATCGCCCAGTCGGTGGAGGCCCTTCGGAAGGAGGGGGCTCGACGGATTTACGCCAGTTGCACCCACCCGGTCCTGTCAGGGCCGGCCATTGAGCGCATCGAGAACTCAGCTCTCGAGGAGATGGTGGTGACGAATACAATCCCCCTTGATGAGCGGCGCTCTTCCAAGAAGCTGATCGTTCTCTCAGTGGCCCCGCTGTTGGGAGAGGCCATCGACCGAATTCATCGGGAGACCTCGGTCAGCTCCCTCTTTGTCTAGTTCTAGAGTTGGGGGTTCAGGGACCAGAGGAAATTCGAATTTCGAAATTGGACATAGTTAGAGCCAACGGACGTCGGTCAACGGTGACCGGTCGTCGAACCAGAAGGGGTTGTGCATGGAATTTGTCGATCTCAAAGTAGAACGCCGGACGGCTACGGGAAAGGGAGTGGCGCGAAAGCTTCGCCGTCAGGGCCAGATCCCCGCTGTCCTCTACGGAGAGGGGGACTCGATCCCCTTAATGGCAGACCCGAAGAGTCTCCTCCGGGCCCTGGGGACGGAGGCGGGGAGCAACGTCATCCTCAACCTCACGGTTGTCGATGGGCAGGAACACACCCGCAAGGCGATGGTGAAGGAAGTGCAGGTCGACCCCGTGACCGGGATGATCCTTCACGCCGACCTCCTCGCAATCTCTATGGAGCGGCTAATTGAAGTCGGGGTACCCGTGGAGCTCGTGGGAGTGGCGATAGGGGTCAAAGAGAAAGGGGGAATCGTCAATCAGATCCTCCGGGAGCTCGTGGTGCGATGCCTGCCGGGGGCGATCCCAGACAAGATTGTGATTGATGTTTCTCCCTTGGACATTGGAGACGTTCTTCATGTCACAGATCTTCCGATTCCCGGAGGCGTAGAACTCCTGACCGACACGGGAGAGGTGGTGGTGACGGTGACCCCGCCGGTGGTAGAGGAGGTCGCCGCCCCTGCCGTCGAGGAAGCCCCGGCGGAAGAGGAAGCAGCTAAGGTGCCCGCCGGTGAGGCGGGTGCCGAACCGGAGGCAACCGGTAAGCGACCCGAGAAAAAGTGAGGGGAGGCATTGTGGCTCATCGTCGGTCTGGGGAACCCGGGAGCCGACTACGCCCGAAGCCGCCACAACGTGGGCTTCTTGATACTGGACGAGCTCGCGCGTCGGCGGAACCAGTCTATTAAACGCCGGCGCTGGGAAAGTCTGTACAGTGAAGGGTCCCTGGGAGGAGAGCCAATCACCCTCATCAAGCCCCTCTCGTTCATGAACGAGAGCGGCAGGCCGGTCAAAGCTTGGCTGGAAAAGAGATCCGTCCCCCCGGAAAGGCTCGTGGTGATTCACGACGATCTCGATCTTGCCTTTGGGCGCATCAAGGTTTTGGCCAGGAGGGGACACGGCGGGCATCGCGGAGTCCGTTTCATCCAAGAGGAGATAGAGACCGATGCCTTCCCTCGGGTGCGGGTCGGCATCGGCCGACCGGGCACGGGTGACGAGGTCGATTTCGTCCTGAGCCCTTTCGACGAGGCGGAGGCTCAGGTTCTCCCCGAGTTCTTGAGCCGCGGAGCCGATGCGGTAGAAGAAATCGTGGAAAGGGGTGTGGGATCGGCCATGAATCGGTTTAACGTCCGGACGCGCACTGCGGCGCGAGGTCAAACCGTCGAACAATCGCCGGAGGAGGTGAGTGAGTGTCAGAGTACGAGTTGATTATCATTTACGAGGCGGGACTGACTGACGAGGCGCTCGAGGCTCAGGTGGAGTCGTTGAAAGGATTTTTCGCTCGGGAAGGGGCGGAGCTTTTGGAGGTCCAAAAGTGGGGGAAACGCCGCTTGGCCTATGAGATCAGGAAAAAGCGGGAGGGCTCCTACATCCTCTTCCGGCTAACTGGAAAGTCCACCCTGACTCAAGCCTTGGACCGTCACCTCAAATTCGCGGAGGTTGTCCTCCGCTACCTGATGGTGCGGAATGAGCCGTTAGTGCGCTCGCAGCGTGAGATGACAGCCACGGGCGCCGCAGCCACGGAGGCGCGACGGGAGGAATCGTAAGCGATGGCGAACTTCAACAAGGTTATCCTTCTTGGGAATCTGACTCGGGATCCGGAGCTCCGGTATACGGCGAGTAATGCCCCGGTCTGCAGCTTTGATCTGGCCGTCAATCGCAGTTATACGACGCAGGCGGGGGAGCGTCGGGATGAGGTCTGTTACATTACTATTGTTGCCTGGGGGAAGCAGGCTGAAACCTGCGCCGAGTACTTGGGTAAGGGTAGATCGGCCCTGGTCGAGGGGCGCCTGTCCCTCCGCTCCTGGGAAACCCCCGACGGGCAGAAGCGCTCGAAGCACGAAGTGGTGGCAGATCGGGTCCAGTTCCTCGGGGGTCGCAAAGGCCCCGAGGTTGAGACGGCTCCGGCCACAGGGGAGGAAGAGGCACCCTTTTAGGACCGAGGCACAACCCGATTCTGCCATCGTACCGTACGGGAGAAATCAATGGCGGTGATCAAGCGACGGAAGAGCTATCGTCGGCAGAAGGTCTGCAAATTCTGCGTCGATAAGGTGGAGCAGGTCGACTACAAGGATGTCCGACGTCTGCGGAGCTTCGTGACGGACCGAGGGAGGATCCTCCCCCGTCGGATCTCAGGCACCTGTGCACCGCATCAGCGGCAGCTCACGGTGGCCGTCAAGCGGGCTCGGAATATCGCCCTGCTTCCATTCGTAGCCGATGTCGGCTAGTCCTTCGATGCATAAGTTCGGTGGCGAACTTATTTAGACTTCGGCTGAGCGGTTCGACCGTGAGCTCACCGTCGAACGGTTCGGCCGAGACTTCGGCGAGCTCCCTTCGGGTCTGAGCCTCAGGGTCGAAGACAGTCGAGTCGCTCACCGTCGAGGCCCTCAGGACTTAGTGCTGAGTGAGCAATATCTCTGATGTAATTCAGAAAAATCCGTAACCGTATTTGCGAATCGAAGCACTAGGCGAGGCCCATGAAAGTGATCCTGATTCAGGAAGTCCCCCATCTGGGCCAGGTTGGGGACCAGGTGGATGTGGCCAGAGGCTATGCTCGGAACTTCCTCATCCCGCGAAAGTGGGCCGTGGAGGCGACCTCCTCAAACCTCCGCGCTCTGGAACAGATCAAAGCCCAGGCCAGACAGCGGGAGGATCGGCTGAAGCAGGAGGCCGAGACCATCGCAGAGCGTGTCCGAGGCGTGACTTTGACCATCGCCCGGCCGGTGGGCGAACAAGATCGTCTTTTTGGATCCGTGACCAGTAGTGATATCGCCGAGCTGTTAGCTCAACAGGGGATCCATCTCGACCGGAAGAAGATTGCGCTCGAGGGGCCGATCAAGGCCTTAGGAACCTACGCCGTGCCGGTGCGACTGTACCGGGACACTGTGGCGGAGATCCAGGTTCACATCGTCAGCGAGTAGCGGTTGATGGCTCATGAGAACGCCGGAGCCGATAGGTCCAGACCGTGACAGTCCGTTCGCCAAAGACCTTTGAGAAAATCCCTCCTCAGAACGTTGATGCGGAGATTGCCGTCCTGGGAGCGATCCTCCTCGATCGCGATGCGTTGTTGAAGGCGTTTGAAGTCCTTCGGCCGGATCATTTCTATAAGGAAGTCCATCAAAAAGTATTCACCGCGTGCCAGGAGCTCTTCGCGCGAAACGAGCCGGTCGATCTTATCACTCTCTCTAATGAGCTGACGCGTCGTCACCAACTTGAGGGTATGGGCGGCAGTCAATATCTCGTCTCGTTGGCCGAGGCGGTCCCGACGGCTGCCAACGTTGTCTATCACGCATCGATCGTCAGGGGAAAGGCCCTCCTCCGCGAGCTGATCAGCGCAGGCACGTCTATCGTTTCGTCCTGCTATGAAGATTCCGAGCCCACGGAAGCAATGCTGGACTTCGCCGAAAAGCGAATTTTTGAAGTGTCCAAAGATCGAATCCGTCCGTCGTTCCGGCCGATTAAATCCATCCTCAAGTCCACCTTCGAAGATATTGAGCGATTGTACAGCCGGAAGGGGCATGTCACCGGCGTCCCGACAGGTTTTACTGATCTTGATGATCTCACCGGTGGGTTCCAACATTCAGATTTAATCATTATTGCAGGGCGGCCCTCGATGGGGAAGACCAGTTTTGCGCTGAGTATTGCATCGCATGCCGCCATGGAGGAGAGGGTTCCGACTGCCGTTTTTAGCCTCGAGATGTCCATGAGTCACGTGGTGCAGCGCATGTTATGCTCCGAGGCGAGGGTGGAGGCCTATCGATTGCGGACTGGCCGTCTCGGAGATAAAGATTGGCCGAAGCTCACCACGGCCGCAGGAAAGCTGTCCGAGGCTCCCATCTATATCGATGACACCCCCAGCATGAATGTCTTAGAGTTACGAGCCAAGGCCCGGCGAGTACGGGCCGAGCATGGAATTGGGTTACTGGCGATTGACTATCTGCAGCTGCTGAAAGGGGGGGGGCGGTACGAAAGTCGCCAACAAGAGATGACTGAGATTTGCCGGTCACTCAAGGCCTTAGCAAAGGAACTCGAAATTCCGATTGTGGCTTTGTCCCAGCTGTCGAGAGCGGTTGAGGCGCGAGACAATAAACGCCCACAGCTTGCCGATCTCCGTGAGTCGGGAGCCATTGAGCAGGATGCGGATCTGGTGGCCTTTATTTATCGCCCAGGGTACTACAAAGCATTGCAGAATCCTGAGGAACGAGAAAACTACGAAGCAGAAATCATCGTAGCCAAACAACGGAACGGTCCCACTGACACGATTCCGCTGATCTTTCGCCGGGAATACATGCGGTTCGAGGATGCGGAACGGACGCGCACGCCTCCTGTTGACCTTTCTCCTCACCTGAGTAGCTAGTCCTCCCCCCACACATGCGGTGGTTGCGACTGATGAGGCCATCGGATTGATTCTGCAACGGGTTAAGACTATGGCGAAGATCAGAACGCACTTCGAATGTCAGCAATGTGGATATCAGACTCCCCGATGGATGGGCCGCTGTCCGGAGTGCGGTGGCTGGGGAACCCTGACGGAGGAGCGTCCCACGACAGAAGGGGGACGGGGGGCGGGAGTCCGCGGTCCGTCGCCGCCTCCTATGCCCATCACCGAGGTGCAGAGACCCGCCCTCACGCGGGTTCCAACAGGTTTCCCGGAGGTAGACCACACCTTAGGGGGCGGAGTGGTCCCGGGCTCGGTGGTCCTTATCGGGGGTGACCCCGGCATCGGGAAGTCGACCCTCTTGCTCCAGATCGCAGCGCGCATCGCGGGCCAAGGTCGCAAGGTCCTCTACGTTTCGGGAGAGGAGTCGGCCGAGCAAATTCGGGTCCGTGCGGAGCGGATCGGTGCCATGTCGCCACTCCTGTACCTCAGCGCCGAAACGCGTCTCGAGGCGATCATCGACCACGGGGAACGGATCACGCCGGATCTCTTGATCGTGGATTCCGTCCAGACGATGTACGCGGGGTCGCTCGAATCGCCTCCCGGCAGCATCAGTCAAGTGCGAGAGGTGGCAACCCGCCTTCTTACCCTGAGCAAAGAGCGGGGGACCAGCACGTGTCTGATCGGTCACGTGATCAAGGATGGATCCTTTGCGGGGCCCAAGGCCTTGGAGCACATTGTCGATACCGTGATCTATTTTGAAGGGGATCGGCAACACGCCTATCGGATCCTTCGGGTCACGAAGAATCGTTTCGGCTCCACCCACGAAATCGGGATCTTCGAAATGACGGAGACCGGGCTTCAGGAGGTTGGAAACCCCTCCCAAATGTTCCTGGCTGACCGGCGTCAGGGCGTGACCGGCTCGGTGGTCGTTGCGACCATGGAGGGGACTCGCCCCCTGCTGGTCGAGATCCAGGCCCTTGTTGCCCCAACCCATGCCAGCCTTCCCCGCCGAGTCGTGACGGGAGTGGATCTTCACCGGGTGGCTATTCTGTTGGCGGTCCTGGAGAAGCGGCTCGGGATGCCACTGTCCACTTGTGATGTCTTCGTGAACGTGGCAGGAGGGGTGCGGATCACTGAGCCGGCCGCGGACCTGGGTGTTGTGGCGGCCGTGACCAGTAGCTTTCGCAACATTCCCCTGGACTCTCGGATGGTGTGCTTTGGTGAGGTCGGACTGACCGGAGAAATTCGCGCGGTCCGGCACGCAGCGAAAAGACTCCACGAAGCCGGGCAGCTCGGCTTTAGTCGGTGCTTGCTCCCCGAGGCCAATGAAGCCGGACAACGCGAGGGAAGAGAGATAGAAGTCGTCGGCTTGGATACAGTCGATGCCACGATGGCCGTTCTCTTCCCCTGAGGCGCAAAGAAAATTTTGACGGATCGAAAGACATGTGGTATTCTCTAAATTTAGAGGAGTGCCGATGCAGAACATATTCTGTGTAGGAAAGAAGGTTGTCTATCCGGCCCACGGTGTCGCCCTGATTGAGGCCATCGAGGACAAGGAGGTCTCGGGCTGTCGGCAGTCCTTTTATATCTTACGCATGTTGGGCAACGATACCACCATCATGATCCCGACCCATAATGCGGAGCGGGTCGGCCTCCGAGAGGTGATCGGTCGGTCGGAGATCCCTCAAGTCATGGAGATTCTCCGGCGGAAAGAGGTGGAGATCTCCCCGAACTGGAACCGACGGTTCAAGGATAACTCGGAGCGAATCAAAACCGGGTCCCTCTATGAGATGGCGTTGGTCTTCCGAAAGCTGATTGTTCTCCAGAGAGAGCGGCATCTTTCCTTTGGTGAGAAAAAGATGCTTGAGAATGTTCGCCAGCTCATCGTAACCGAGATCGCCCATGCGGCGGGGATTGACCCTCGGGAGGCGGACGGGATGGTCGAAAAGACCATCGCCACGGCATGAGGGTCGGGTGAGGGAGGTGGTAGCTTCGAAGGAGGTGATTGCTGATGTCAAGACTGATTGTCCGAGGACTCTTTGTAGTCCTCTGTGGTCTCGTCGGCTTGGCGGCGGGGTCGATGTACAGATCGGAGAGCCTCTATCTGCTCGTCGGTCTGGCCGTGGGGGTGGCCGCGGGCGCGCTCCTGGTGGAGTGGATCCTCAGACAAATCCAGATTAAAGTCCTCATAAGTGCTCTTGTTGGTCTGATAATTGGACTCCTTCTCGCCCGATTCCTCCTCGACACCGTGTCGGTTTTCTTAGAACCCCTGCCCGAACCGTTGCAAGTCTTTGTGAGTCTGCTCTTCATGGTGGCCGCGGGCTACATCGTCGCCGCGGTGGCGGTGGAGAAGGGGAAGGGACTCCGCGTTCTTGATCTGGTCCGGGCGGTCAAGGAGCAACCTGGAGTCGAACAGAACAAGATCCTGGACACATCGGTCATCATCGACGGCCGGATTGCCGACATCTGCGAGACCGGCTTTATCGAGGGGACGCTGATCATCCCGCAGTTCGTGCTGCGTGAGCTTCAGCACATTGCCGACTCGTCGGACCCCATCAAGCGGAATCGGGGACGGCGGGGGTTGGACATCCTGCAAAAGATCCAAAAGAATCCCAACGTGCAGGTGATGATCCACGACATGGACTTCCCGGATATCCGGGAGGTCGATGGGAAGTTGGTGGCCTTGGCCAAGGCTCTTGGGGCCAAGGTGGTGACCAATGACTTCAACTTGAACAAGGTGGCTGAACTCCATGGAGTGCCGGTGCTGAATATCAATGAGCTGACAAACGCGCTGCGGCCGGTGGTCCTTCCCGGAGAGGAGATCCGGATCTACGTCCTCAAGGAGGGGAAGGAGTATAACCAAGGGGTGGCCTATCTGGATGACGGAACTATGGTCGTGATCGACAATGGCCGCCGATACATCGGGCATACCATCGAAGTCTGTGTGACCTCGGTGCTTCAGACGACGGCCGGGCGGATGATCTTTTCCCGCCTGAAGGAAGAGGCCGAAGTTGCGTGAGGTCGGCTCCGAGCCATCCGCTGTCAGCGATCGGCATGGGGCCGGATTTTGCTGACGGTGGGTCGCTGAACATATGATGAATGTGACAGCGATCGTGCCGGCCGCAGGCCTGGGCCGTCGGGCCGGAGGAGATGTCCCCAAGCAGTTCCTCCTCCTGGGGGGGATGCCCATCCTGACCCGAACCCTGTTGACCCTGACGACCTCAGACCTCGTAGACGCACTCATCCTGGTGGTTCCACCTGGGGCCGAGGACTGGTGCCAGAGGGAAGTGCTCGCGCCCTATCCGCTTCCTCCTTTCATCGAAGTTGTCCCTGGGGGAGCCGAGCGTCAGGAATCGGTCTTCCGGGGTCTTGAGCGGGTGCCGGCGGAAACGCGGCTTGTGGTGATCCATGACGCCGTTCGCCCGTTTCTCTCCCCCGACCTGCTTCGGCGGACCCTCGAAGCGGCTCAGAACTTTCGGGCGGCCGTGGCGGCGGTCCCGGCGGTAGAAACAATCAAGGTGGTGGAGGGGGAGTTCATTCGGGAGACACCGTCCCGAGACCGCCTCTGGATCGCCCAAACTCCCCAGGCGTTTCACAGAGAACTCATCCAGGAGGCGTATCGCCGGGCCGCGGCTGACGGGTTTCGCGCAACCGATGACGCCATGCTCGTGGAGCGACTCGGGAGTCAGGTCAGGGTAGTCTTGAGCTATCCCGAGAACGTGAAGATCACGACGGCGGAGGATCTGGAGCAGGCGGAACAGATCCTCAGCCGCTGGCAGGATGTGGGATGCGGATCGGCATCGGCTACGACATCCATCCCCTGGTCCCCGGACGCCCACTGATCTTGGGGGGACTCGAAATCCCCTGTGAGAAGGGACTCGACGGTCACTCCGACGCCGACGTCCTGACCCATGCCGTGATCGACGCCGTCCTGGGGGCTGCGGGGGAAGGGGATATCGGTCACCTCTTTGGGGCGAGTGATCCTCGGTATCAAGGGGTCCGGAGCCTTCGGCTCCTCGAAGAGAGCTGGAGGCGGGTGAAGGGCAAGGGCTTCCGCATCGGGAACGTGGATGCGACGGTGGTTGCCGAAGCGCCCAGTTTAGCTCCCCATCTGAAAGCCATGGTGGCGAACTTGGCCCAGGTCTTGGATTCGGAGACAGCCCGAGTCAACATTAAGCCAACGACGGCCAAGGGGCTGGGTCCCTTGGGAGCCGGCGAAGGGATTGCCTGTCTTGCCGTGGTCCTCTTGGTAGAGGCGGGCGACGAGGGGAACTGAAGGAGAATTCTGTGGGCTTGCGGATCTATAATACCCTCACCCGGCAAAAGGAACCTTTCGAGCCGCTCACACCTGGGCAGGTCGGGATGTACGCCTGTGGGATCACCGCCTACGACCTCAGCCACATCGGCCACGCCCGGTCCGCTCTTGTCTTCGACGTGATCCGCCGGTATTTCGAGTTCAACGGCTATCGGGTCGTCTTCGTCCGAAACTTCACCGACGTGGACGACAAAATCATCAAACGGGCCGAGCAGGAGGGTGGTTCGGTAGGAGAGGTGTCCGAACGATACATCGCCGAATTCCAGAAGGACATGGAGAGCCTTGGGGTCCTTCCCGCCGATGTCGAGCCCAAGGCAACGGAGTACATTCCGCAAATGATCGCACTGATCGAGCGACTGCTCGGCCGGGGCTTCGCCTACGTCGTCAACGGGGATGTCTATTTTGAGGTTGGGCGCTTCCCTCACTACGGACGCCTGTCGGGCAAAAACCTCGACGAGCTGTTGGCCGGCGCGCGCGTCGAGGTGGACGAGCGCAAGCGGGATCCGCATGACTTCGCGCTCTGGAAGTCAACAAAACCGGGCGAACCGTCGTGGGAGAGCCCGTGGGGTCCGGGACGCCCGGGCTGGCACATCGAGTGTTCGGCCATGTCAATGGAGCACCTCGGCGAGTCCTTCGACATCCACGGCGGGGGTGAGGACCTGATCTTCCCGCACCACGATTGCGAGATCGCGCAGTCGGAGGCCGCGACGGACAAGCCGTTCGTGCGGTACTGGATCCATAACGGGTTCGTGCAGATTCATCAGGAAAAGATGTCCAAGTCCCTGGGAAACTTTTTCACGGTCCGCGACATCTTTGAGAAATCCCCTTACGGGGTTCAGGTCACGGCCGAGGCGCTGCGGTATTTTCTGCTGACCACCCATTACCGGAGCCCCCTCGATTTTTCCGACGACGCCCTGTGGGAGTCAAAACGGGCGCTGGACAGGTTCTACGGGCTGTTTCAGCGGCTTGACGAGTCGTCTGGTGCGAAGGGACCGGGAGATCGGCTGCTTCCACCGCTCTTCGAACGGCTAGGCGAGGCGTTTCGTCAGGCGATGGATGATGACTTCAACACGCCAGCAGCCTTTGCGCAATTACAGCTGCTGCGCGGGGAGCTGAACCGGTTACTGGAGACAGGTCTCTCCAAACAGGCACGCGAGCAGGCGCGCGAGGCCTTTCGATCATTGGGTCAGGTGTTGGGGTTGTGTCAGTTATCGTTTCGGGAGTGGGAGTTTGGTATCATGCACCAGGTGCACGCGACTGACGCAGTCGCCGCCGCCGTGGAAGACAAAGTCGACGTAAGAGTAAGTAAGGAGTCCCTGACGGACGTAGAGATCGAACAGAAGCTCGCCAAACGCAATGAGGCCCGACGACGGAAGGACTTCGCGACGGCTGATACCATCAGGGCAGAGCTCGCCTCGTTGGGGATTACGATCGAGGATCGACCAGATGGCACAAGTCGGTGGAAGCGATGAGGCACCCGAGGTCCTCTACGGCCTGCATGCCGTCCGGGAGGCACTGCGGGCAGGCACCCGACCACTGCTGCGGATTGTGGTGTCACGACAGGATCGTCAATTCACGGACCTCATCCGGCTGGCTCGGGCCGCCGGGGTGCCGGTCCACGTTGAGCCAAAGCAGGCCTTGGATCGGCTCAGCCCGGGAGGGAAGCATCAGGGTGTTATCGGACTGGTTGCGACAAAGGCGTACGCCGAGCCGGAAGAGATGCTTGCCTCTGCGCGCGCACGAGGCGAAGCGCCGTTCTTGGTGATCGTAGATGGGGTGGAAGACCCGCGAAACTTGGGCGCGGTCCTTCGAACCGCCGAGGCGGCGGGAGTCCATGGCGTGCTGATCCCCGAACGCCGGTCGGTTGGACTGACGGGCACCGTTGCAAAGGCCGCAGCGGGTGCGCTGGAGCATCTTCGAGTCGGGCGCGTGCAAAACGTGTCCCGGCTCATCGAGACGCTGCAGGCAGAAGGTCTCTGGATCTACGCCCTTGATCCGGCAGCGCGCAAGTCGTACACGGCCCTTGACTTGCGGGGGCCGGTGGCGTTGGTCCTGGGGAGCGAGGGGAAGGGCGTGCGGCGTGGGGTCTTCCAGAAGTGTGACGATAGCGCCAGCATTCCCATGCGCGGGCGGGTCGAGTCACTGAATGTGAGCGTGGCGGGGGCGGTTCTGATGTATGAGGTGGTGCGGCAACGGGTCTCACAGGCGAAAATCCAAGAAAAATAGCGAATATTGGCACGGGGATTGCTTTAGAATGAACCAACCCCGAAAAAACAGCTCTTTCCAGCTTTCCCGGTAGGGGGGGGTAAAATTTCCCCTTTGATCCTCGGAGATTTTATTTTATTATAGAAGATTGGTGCTGGCGTAGCTCAGTCGGTAGAGCAGCTGATTTGTAATCAGCGGGTCGGGGGTTCAAATCCCTTCGCCAGCTCCACGGGATGGGTCTTGACGTACGAGCGCG
>VRUN01000041.1 GCA_019456075.1 Candidatus Methylomirabilota bacterium | reverse complement strand
AATGGGAACCCCGCCGCGATACCGCTTTTCAAAGTCGTCCCGTTCGAGCATCCGGGCCACCGTGTACCGTGACGCCAGGTCAATCAATTCCTGGCCCGACATCGCCCCGAGCCATTTGCTGTTGAACTCGATCCGCGTCTTCACCGGGTCCAGGATCTTGAAGATCTGGTTCTTGTAGGTCTCGGCGTTGCGCGCCACCTCGTCAGCCGTCAACGGCTTGCGTGTCTCGGAGCGGCCCGAGGGATCTCCGATCATTCCAGTAAAGTCACCAATCAGGAAGATGACTTCATGCCCAAGTTCCTGGAATTGGCGGAGCTTATGCAGGACCACCGTGTGGCCTAGGTGCAGATCCGGGGTTGTCGGATCCATCCCCAGTTTGACTCGAAGGGGATGTCCACGCCGCTCGAGTTTTCGGAGCAACTCCTCCGGGCTGATCACCTCGACGGTCCGGGATGTGAGAACTGCCAGTTGCTCCTCCGGTGTGCGTTTTTCCCTCATGCCTTTGTCCCCACGGCTTTCCCCTCCCCTCAGGCGCTTGCGCTCTGTTATAATACCCTCCGAGCTGCTGGTTTCCAAGGGAGATGATAAGGCATCATGCGCGGACGTTTCCCTAAGCGCCTCATCGGGACGATTGTCATCCTGGCCGTCGTCGGGGGGGGGATCCTCGGAGGAGTGGTCGCCGCTTATGTACAGGACCTCCCCCCCCTTGACATCCTCGAGGAGTATCACCCGAGCCTCGTCACCACCCTCTACGATGATCAAGGGAAGCCTTTCGCTACCTTCTACGAACAGCGGCGGATTCTCGTCCCCTTGGCAAAAATCCCGCGGATCCTCCAGGAAGCCCTCATTGCGGTGGAGGATAGCCGCTTCTATCAGCACTACGGCCTGGACCCCGTGGGCATCACCCGGGCGCTGTGGAACAACCTCAAATGCTTCTGCCTGGCCGAGGGGGGGAGTACGATTACCCAGCAACTGGCCAAGGTGCTCTTCTTTAACCCAAAGAAGAGTCTGTCCCGGAAGCTGAGAGAGGCCCTTTTGGTTCTGAAAATCGAGCGCGAGTACACGAAGGATCAGATCTTAGTGCTCTATTTCAACCAGATCTACTTCGGCCACGGGGCCTACGGAATAGAGGCAGCAGCTCAGACCTACTTCAAGAAGCCGGTGGGCGATTTGAACCTGGCCGAAGCCGCCATGCTGGCCGGCCTCCCCAGAGCGCCGAATGCGTACTCCCCCAATTTCGATCCCGAGCGAGCCCGGAGGCGGCGGCACCATGTTTTACAGCGCATGGCTCAAGAAGGATTCATCACACCCGAGCAGGTCGAGGCCGCCACGACCCTCCCCTTCCATACTGCCCCTTACGCCCAGGCCAAGGATGTTGCTGCCCACTTTGTTGAACACGTCCGCCAGGACCTGGAAAAAAAATATGGGACCTACGCCGTGTATCACCAGGGGCTCAAAGTCTACACGACGCTCAACCTCAAGATGCAGGAGGCGGCAGATCGGGCCCTCAAGCGTGGGCTCCTCGACCTTGGAAAGGAGAAGGGTCTGCGTCTCGTCACGACACCTCAGGAAGGCGACTCGCCCACCCTGCGACTACCCGGCGTCGGAGAGATCGTGGAAGCCACGGTGACGGATGTGACACGCACTCGCCTTCACGTACAGGTGGGTGAGTATTGGGCAGAGATCCCCCGCGAAGCCTTCAAGAGGATTGGGCTCGCCGATCTCGCCAAGACGGTCAAGCCTGGAGACCAGATTCTCATCCGAGTGCTCAAACGGGACGGAAAACGGATGGAGGTAACGCTCGCCCCAGAACCGGAGATCGAAGGAGCCTTCCTGGTCCTCGATCCCCGCGAGGGAGCCATCAAAGCCATGGTCGGTGGATACGACTTCGGGCGGAGCAAATTTAATCGCGCGATCCAGGCCAGGCGGCAGCCCGGCTCAGCCTTCAAGCCCTTCGTCTACGCCACCGCCTTCGACGTGGGCCTCACGCCCGCCACCATCTTCGAGGACAGCCCAGTCAGCTACCCGACCATCATTGATGGGGAAACAGCCGAATGGAGCCCGAAAAACTACGATAAGATCTATCGCGGTCCTGTCACCCTCCGTCGGGGCCTAGAGCACTCGATCAATGTCATCGCCGTCAAGCTGATCGAGCGGGTCGGGGTCACTCCGGTGATCCAGACGGCTCGCCGTCTCGGAATCAAGAGCCGCCTCCGCCCAGAGTACGCGTTGGCATTGGGAGTCTCGGAAGTGAGCCTCTTGGACATGACGTCGGCGTATGGGGTCTTCGTCAGCGGCGGGTTCAGGGCCGAGCCCTACGCGATCAAAAAGGTCCTGGACAGTAAAGGGGTGGTCCTCGAGGCGTGGTTCCCGGAGCCTCAGCAGGTCCTCCGCCCAGAGACCGCGTTTGTCCTCACCCACGTCTTGCAAGGAGTGGTCGAACGCGGGACGGGGAAACGAGCCAAGGTCCTCCACAGGCCGCTCGCGGCCAAAACGGGGACGACCGATAAGGCGACCGATGTCTGGTTCATCGGCGCCACGCCGTCGCTGGTGGCCGGGGTGTGGATCGGCTACGACATTAAACGGTCGCTCGGCCCTTACGCGACCAGTGCCCAACTGGCTGTTCCGATCTGGATAGATTTCATGCGCGTGATCCTGCGCGATGCCCCTTTGGAATACTTTCCGGTCCCCGAAGGGGTCATCCCAATGTATGTCAATTACGAGACTGGCACCCCCACGACTCCTGGCGATCCCGATGCGATCCAGGAATACTTCATCCGGGGAACCGAACCGGAGTTTACCCCGTTTGACGAACCGGGATTTCTCCCCCGCCGCTTCGAAACCGGGTCCGATGCTCCATCACGCCCCACGGACCTCTCTCGTCCTAGGGGATGATGGTACGCGGGAGCGTTGACGCTCCCGTTGTTGTCATTCGCCGGGAATGTCTCGTGGGTCGGGTTCCGCCTCCAGGATTTCCCTCGCCCGATCCAGGTCTTCCGGCTTGACAAAGATCTGATGGCGCGCTAACGGTCCAACGGTATATCGGGCATCGACGGCGAACGGGTTCTCCCGTTTCACCAAGTAAGGAATGTCGTAAGCCTGCAGCAGAGAGACAATAAAGTCGGCCTCAATGAAGTTCGCCGCCTCGACTAACAAAGGCAAGTCTTCGGCCACTAAATCACCACCTGCAGTCGACCAGTCTTGACATCGTAGATGAGCCCGCGGACGACCATATCTTTCGGGATGAAGGGGGACTCCTTGATTTTCTGGACCTGATGCTTCAGGTTGTTCTCGAGGTCCCGAAACCCGTAAAACTCTAGACCATCCGTGTCAGTTCCGGTCTCCAAGGCAAGCTCCTTCCGGAGCTGGTCATCGTACAGTCCCAAGAGGCCGCACCCTGTGTGGTTGATGACAAAAACCTCCTGAGTCCCGAAGAAGCGGTACGAGAGGATCAGAGAGCGGATCACATCGTCGGTGACGATCCCGCCCGCATTCCGGAAGATGTGAGCCTCCCCCGGTTTGAGCCCGAGCGCCTCCTCGACCTGAATGCGACAATCCATGCAGGTCAACACCACTAGGTGCTTAGCCGGATGTTTGTCCAGTTGACCCCGCTCTCCGAAGGCCCGAGCATGGTCGTGATTGGCCTGCATGCAGTTCTCAAAAATTCCCAATGTCGCCCTCACGGTTTCCTTGGGAGACTGCCTCTTGCCTTGTAAGACAGGAGGGTGTTCTTGAGTAACATGGCAACAGTGAGGGGACCGACCCCGCCGGGGACCGGGGTAATGAGAGAGGCCTTGGGATAGACCGAGGGAAAGTCCACATCGCCCACCAGTTTCCCCGCCACCCGGTTGATCCCGACGTCGATGACCACCGCCCCTTCCTTCACCATGTCTCCCCTCACGAGGCCCGGTTTCCCCGCAGCCACCACGAGGATTTCGGCCTGTCGCGTGTGCTGATCGAGGTCCCGGGTCCACTGCTGGCAGACCGTCACCGAGGCCCGGCGCTCGAGAAGGAGAAAGGCAATTGGCTTCCCAACGATGGTACTCCAGCCGACCACCACTGCATCTTTCCCCTCGATGGCGACTTGAAACCGGTCCAGGACCTCCATGATGCCTAATGGGGTGGAGGCGACGAAGAGGGGATGGCCGGTGAGCAAACCCCCCAGGTTCGACGGGTGGAACCCGTCCACATCCTTGGCGGGGTCCACGGCCTCCAGGATCGATCGCTCCTCGATGTGGGGGGGGAGGGGAAGCTGAACCAGGATCCCATCGACCGTTTCGTCCTTGTTCAAGCCATGAAGGATGTCGAGAAGCTCCTCGCGGGAGGTGGTGGCAGGAAGGTGGATCTGCACCGATTTGATCCCCACCTCTTCACAGGCCTTCCCTTTATTTCGGACATAGGTGGTCGAGGCAAGATCGTCACCCACCAGGATCACTGCCAGGCCGGGGGGTCGGCCCTGTGTCCCGGTCAAGACTTCCACCTCCCGCCGCATGTCCCGGCGAATTGCTGTCGCGATCTCTCTACCGTCGACCACCTCGGCTGGCATCTTTCCCCCTATGCCCCGCTTCCCCACTCCTCGCGAATCTGCAGCCGCCTGATGGATTTGGCTTTGCCACTTTCCTCATCCAGATCGAGGACGACCGCGGACAGGAGTGGGGCGCCTTTCGCCACCCGGAATTTGGAGGGCATCTGGGTGAGAAAGCGTTGAATAACTTCGGGGGACTCCATCCCGATGACGGAATCGCTCGGTCCGGTCATCCCCACGTCAGAGATGAAGGCGGTGCCAGCAGGAAGGATCTGCTCGTCGGCGGTCTGCACGTGAGTGTGGGTTCCCAGCACGGCGGAGACCCGACCATCGACGAAGCGGGCAAAGGCTTGCTTCTCTGAGGTCGCCTCGGCATGAAAATCGATGATGATCAGGTCGGTCGTCTGCTTGAGGAGGGCGATCTTCTCTTCGCCAACCTGAAAGGGGCAGTCAATGGTCGGCATGAAGACCCGCCCCTGCAAATTCAACACGCCGACTCGTCGCCCTCCTTGCTCCCAGAGTGCCACTCCAGAACCTGGGATCGGCTCCGGATAGTTAGCGGGACGGAGGAGACGCCGCTCGGCGGCGATGTAGAGCTCGGCTTCTTTCTTGTCCCAGATATGGTTGCCCGAGGTCAACAGATCGATGCCTGCCCTGAAGAGCTCTTCCGCCACCGAGGGGGTGATACCGAAGCCACCCGCTGCATTCTCGGCATTCGCGATCGTCAGGGCAATCCCGTGCTCTCTCTGGAGGCTCGACAGCAAGGCGGTGACGGCCTGCCGCCCCGGCTGTCCGACGATGTCACCAATAAAGAGGACTTTCACGCAGTCCTCAGTCCGGAGACCGGGGACTGGAGAGATGGGCTGAGCAATTTAGCTGCGGCCACCGTGAGTCTCCGGTCTCCCGTCTCATGTCTCTTGTCTCACTTGGCGTACTCGACAGCCCGGGTCTCCCGGATCACCGTCACCTTCACGTGGCCAGGGTACTCCAACTCTTGCTCGATCCGCTTGGCGATATCCCGTGACATCTGCTGAGCATCAGAATCGGAGACCTGGCCGCTTTCCACGATGATCCGAATTTCCCGCCCGGCCTGAATCGCGTAGGCCTTGGAGACGCCCTTGAAGGAATCAGCGATCTTTTCCAGCTTCTCCAGCCGTTTCACGTAGGACTCCAAGATCTCCCGACGGGCTCCGGGTCGGGCAGCGGAGAGGGAATCCGCCGCCTGAAGGATGATGGCCTCGAGGCAGTTTGGTTCTTCATCCTCATGATGGGCAGCGATAGCATTCACCACGTTGGGATGTTCCCTGTACTTTTTCGCGAACTCCGCCGCAATCTGGGTGTGCGTCCCCTCATGGTAGCCGTCCACCGATTTGCCGATATCATGCAGGAGCGCGGCCCGCTTCACCAAGGCAGGGTCCAGTCCGATTTCGGCGGCGATCATGGTCGACAACTGCGCGACCTCCTTCGTGTGATGCAGCTGGTTCTGGGAGTAGCTCGTCCGGTACTGGAGGCGTCCGATGAGCCGGATTAGCTCCGAGTGCAGGCCCGTGACCGCCAGCTCAAAGGTGGCCTGCTCACCCACCTCGCGGATCTTCTCGTCGATCTCTTTTTTGACCTTTTCCACCACCTCTTCAATCCGAGCCGGGTGGATGCGGCCATCGGTGATGAGGCGTCCCATGGCGATCCGGGCCACCTCCCGCCGGACCGGGTCGAAGCCGGAGAGGATCACTGCCTCCGGGGTATCGTCTACGATGACATCGATTCCCGTGGCCTTCTCAAAGGCGCGAATGTTTCGCCCTTCCCGGCCAATGATCCGCCCCTTCATGTCATCACTGGGCAGATCCACTACCGAAACGGTGGCCTCGGCGACAAAGTCGGAAGCACATCGGTCGATGACAATGGCCAAGATCTCTTTGGCCTTTCGGTCCGCCGTCTCTTTCGCTTCATCTTCGATCCGCTTCACGAGGGCCATGGCCTCCAGCCGGGCCTCGCTCTCCATGTGCCGCACGAGAACCCGCTTGGCCTCCTCCGCAGTCATTCCAGAAATTCGCTCGAGCTGCTGCCGCTCTTCCGCCAGCAGCGCCTGGTACTTACTTTCGCTTTCTCGAACCGATTGCTCCCGCTGAGCAACTTCCGCTTCTTTCCCACCGATATGCTGTTCCCGACGATCCAAGAGATCGAGCTTCCGCTCGGTCGACTCCTCCCGCTGGAGCAGGCGGTGCTCCAGACTCTGAAGCTCGTTGCGACGTTCCCGGGCCTCATTTTCCAGATCCGCCTTCGCCCGGAAGATCATATCCTTCACCTCGAGCTCTGCCTCTTTCCGCCTCCGCTCGCCCTCTTTCCCGGCATCAGCCACGATCACCTGAGCCCGCTCTTCGGCCTCGGCGATCCGATGACGTGCCAGGACCTTCCGGGCGACAAAGCCCACTGCGAGGGAGACAATGGCAACACCGATCAGGATCAGCCAGCTTATTCCTGTGATCTCCACGGTTCCCTCACCTTCTCAGGGGTCCCACCGCGGGACCCTATTTCGCCTTCCCCGCCTCGATCACCCGGGTCTCAGTCACCACAAGATGAACTGGGATGTCACGGGCCTCCGCGGGAAGACGTTCCACCACCTGAAAATCAAAGGCCAGACCGATCTTGAGAGCCTTCGGACCGAGACGGGGAAGGGCCCGGTCGTAGTGCCCGCCACCCCGGCCTAACCGATTACCCTGAAGGTCAAAGGCCAACCCCGGCACCAAGGCGACCTCGACCTCCTTCCAAGGGACCTTTCGACCAGCGCCGGGTCTCGGTTCGAGGAGTCCCCGGTCCCCTGGACCGAGGTCATCGAGACCATCCATTTCCACCAGAGTCATCACGTCTCCCTCGACCCGTGGAAGAATGACCTTTCGCCCCTCCTCGATCCATCGCTCAATCAGGGGGAGCGTCTCGACTTCTCCGCCCGCAGCGGCATAAAAGACGATACGCCGCGCCCGCGCAAAGGCCTCGAGCCCCCAGAGCTCTTCGATAATTCGACGGCTCCACGCTTCACGATCGGCAGGGGCAAGTTCTTGCCTCAGCCGACGCATCTCTGTGCGTACAGGACCTTTCGAACTCATCGGCCGGGTCCGAACCCGGTGGGCGGGAAGAAGAGGGCCCCTCTTTGCCGGTCAACCTAGAGGGGAAACTGAATTGGGAAGGGCGGCGGGAAAGCGGAAAACCATAAACCCCCCACCTCGGTGCCGTGTGGAGGTTTCCTCATGAACCTGGCCACGCAGGTGGGCGCCCCGCATGCGCTTCAGGCTTCCCTTCGACCGGCTCGGGGTATACCCCCTCGACAGGCTCGGGGCATGCACACCACGCATCTGTAAGGGCTCCCGTTCTCTCTCCAATGGTTCAAGGAAACCTACCCCATCACGAACACGGCAGGGGGTCTCGATCGTCATTTTTGAGCCCCTCCGATCAAGGGCTTCCGCTTGATCACTTCATCCAGCTCCGCTTCCAGCTCATGGACTTTTGCCGCCGCTGCGGTCTCCTCCTTCTTAACCCGCTCCTCCAGCTTTAGAAAGGCATCCGCAATGTTCAGGGAGGCAAGGACCGCCACCTTGATCGAAAGAACGGCTGTCCCGCCTGCCACCTCGTGGATCTGTTGATCGACATAATGGGCAACCCGTCGGGTGTACGCAGAATCTTCCCCTCCAAGCCCTCGCAGGGTGTACCGCTCACCAAAAATCTCTACGTGTACCAGATCGCCCTGATCGCTCATTTCCGCTCTTGGAGAACGGCCTCCACCCGGGAGACCTCCCCGAGGAGTTCATCCACGCGGGCCCGGACTTCTTGCCGCTCCTTCTCGAGTCGCTCTACGGCCTTTTGCATAGTGGTCTTCTCGGTCTGGGCCCGCTTGAGCTCCTCTTCCATGGTCTCCACGCGACCCCCCAGGGCTTTCTTCTCCGATTCACATTGATGGAGGAGAGAGACCACGTCCCTGACTTTCTCTTCCAGGTCTTTCAGCCTGTCGAGAATCATCGCAGGATGCCCCCGAGATTCCTCTCTAACGTCTGCACGATCCTTTCGTGAACTGTGGACACTTCCTCATCGGTGAGGGTCCGATCCCCCGAACGGTACTGGATGGAAAAGGCCAGACTCTTTTTCCCATCAGGAATCGGCTCTCCCCGATACACATCAAAGAGATCCACGGTCTCCACCAGGGCTCCCCCGGTTCGGCGGATGGCTGCCTCCACTTCTGCAGCCGGCATCTTCTCCTGAACCACCACAGCCATGTCGCGGAAGACCGCAGGATACTTGGGCAGGGGGCTATACGTCGCTGCAGGCTTCCGGTGCCGATCGAGGAGATCCACATCAATCTCCATGGCGACGGCACTCGTTTTGAGGTCAAAGGTCTGGGCCACCTCGGGATGGAGCTCGCCGACCCACCCCATCACGTGACGCCCGAGCAGAACTTCTGCCTGCCGGCCAGGGTGCAGATAGGGAATTTCCGCCCCCGCCCTGAGGGCGACGGAGAGGCCAACGATCCCCTCAAGGGCCTCGAGGACCCCCTTGAGATCGTAAAAATCAACCCCTCCTCCGCTCGATCCCCACCACGGAGAGAATCGATTCCCCGCAGCAAGGATTCCTGCCACCCGACCTTCAAGAGGCCCGGCCGCTTCAGGCTGGGGACGAAACACCCGAGCAATTTCAAAGAGCTTGACGTCTCGACTCCCCCAGCTTTCATTCAAGGCAAGGTTTTCGAGGAGCGAGGGGAGGAGGAAGGTCCGTAAGACCGCTTCCCCTCCCAGGGGATTTCGAAGACGCACTACCCGCCGCCGGAAATCCCCCGTAGGTAGCCGTAATTTATCAAAAAGATCCTCTCGTGTAAAGCTAAAATTCACCGTCTCTTGGAAGCCCCACGCGGTGAAGAGCCGACGAATCTGCCGCTCAATCCCCCAAAAGGGAGTCGCTCCCGTCGGTCGGACCTGGCTCACCGGCAGGGTCGTCGGAATCTGATCGATGCCTCTCAGACGGGCCACCTCCTCAACCAAGTCGATCTCCCGGGTGAGGTCCAGCCGATGGCTCGGAGCCAAGACCGCCAGGGCCTTTGTCCCACGGTGCCTCACCCGGCACTGGATCCGCGTCAGAAGCCGAGCGATTTCCGCCTGACGGATGGGGGTACCCAAAATCTGCCCAACCCGCTCACCGCGGAGCGAGAGAGGCGCAGGTTTCGGTCGCCTGACATGACGATCGATACGGCCTCGGACCACGCGACCCCCGGCTAGCTCGACGATGAGCCGAGTCACCCGGTCCAGCGCCCGAACCACCCCCCCGGGATCAACCCCCCGCTCGAAGCGGTAGGAGGACTCGGTGTTGAGTCCCAAGGCTTTAGCGGTTCGACGGACGCTTCCCGCCTGGAAGAGGGCGCTTTCCAGAAAGAGGTCTCGGGTCTCCTCTGTCACCTCCGTCGCGGCACCTCCCATCACCCCGGCGACGGCGACCGGCCTCGCGGCATCGGCGATGACCAGCATCTCAGGATGAAGGGTGCGCTCCAAGCCGTCGAGGGTCACCATCCGCTCCCCTTTGCGCGCTCTCCGCACCACGATCCGGCCTCCGTCGAGCCGTGCATGGTCGAAGGCATGAAGCGGCTGTCCCACCTCCAAGAGGACATAGTTTGTGGCATCCACGACGTTGTTGATGGGTCTCAGTCCTGAAAGCGAGAGCCGCCGCCTCAGCCAGAAGGGGGAGGGACCGATCCTCACTCCCTGGATCACACGGGCAGCGTATTGGGGGCAGAGGTCGGTCGCCTCCACGGTAACGGACGTGACACCCCGGACCGGGGTTTTCCCCTCCCGAAGCCTGCCTGCTTTGAGGCGCACGGTCGCCCCCGTCAACGCAGCCACTTCCCTTGCGATCCCATAGTGGGAGAGACAGTCCGCGCGATTGGGGGTGATGGCTATCTCAAGAATGTGGTCGTGGAGTTTCAAGGCGTCGGACAGACCAACGCCCGGAACTGCCTCCTCGTCGAGAACAAGGATACCTGTGCGATCCTCCCCAAGGCCTAACTCTTTTTCAGAGCAGAGCATTCCGACCGACCGCTCTCCTTGGATCAGCACTTCTTCGATCCGCCTCCCGTCCAGAAGGGACCCTCCCGCCAAAACCACCGGAACGTGAACACCGACGGCAACGTTTTGCGCGCCAGAGAGGATTGGCACCACCGATCTCCCCACATCGACCCGACAGAGGTTGAGCCCCTCCCCCACGGGATGCATGGCCGTGATGCGCCCGACGACCACCTTCTTAAAGGCGGGCCGGATTTCCTCAACCCCCTCCACTTCAAGGCCAGCCATGGTGAGGCGCTGGGCCAGCTCCACGGGAGTCAGCGCAATCTTCACGAATTCCTGTAACCAATTGAAGCTCACCTTCATCCGATAAATCCCCTCCCCGGCTGAAAATCGCACGGGCGAAGTTCATGTGTCAAGTCGTTAATCCGCCACGAATCCTGATCCCCACTTTCGTGGAGGCCCGGCGTCAAGTAGAACCGCGACCTTGCCTCGCCGGACGGTACCACCCCCCGCCCCTGTCTCAACGGTTCCGAGAAGGATTCCGAGTACCGGCTCTGGACCGATTCTTGCACTGAACGGGTGGCCAACAGAGACCCTTCCGGCGATTGCCGGGAGGGGAGAGGGGGCCGTCAGACCCCCTAAAGCAGGGAGAGGGAGGGACCACAGATGATCGGCGTAAAATGCCCTAAGTGCGGGTTAATGCAGATGTCCAGCCCCAGTTGCAAATCCTGCGGCACTGAGCTGAACGGACCTGCGCCACACTACACCCCCCCACCGGCTGTCGCCGACCGACCGATCTCTCCCCCGCGGCAATCCGCGGGCCCGATATACCGGAGCGAGAAGACCCCGTCATTGATGCTCGATGAGCCCCCGCCACTCATGGCCCACGGGGGGCCACCAGCCGTGGTTCAGGAGGCGCCCCCGCAGATGGCCCAAGAGGGAACCCTGTTCTCCGGACCAGGCGAAAGCGAGATCTACTGGCTCACGTTTCATGGGACGGGGGGGTCGCTCTTTGGGATCCAGATCGTCAACATGCTGCTCACCATTCTCACCCTGGGGGGCTACTACTTCTGGGGGAAGTCCAAGGTCCGGACCTACATCCTCAGTCAGATCGAGTTTGCAGGCGATCGATTCGCCTACCACGGGACGGGCAAGGAGCTGCTGATGGGCTTCCTGAAGGCCGTGTTGATCTTCGGCGTCCCTCTCGCTGTGTTGCTCTTGGGACCGGAACTCGGGGGCGCGAGCGAAACGGTCAATGGTGTCTCATTCTTGCTCGCTTACGGCGTAGCCTTCCTGTTCGTCCCTGTCGCCAAAGTGGGTGCGCGCCGCTATCGGATGAGCCGAACGTCGTGGCGGGGGATCCGTTTCTCCTTTCGGGGTCAGATCATGGATTTTTTCAAGCTTCTCATGAAGGGGCAGTTTCTCACCATGCTCACCTTTGGCCTGTACTACCCGTATTTCGAAACCAGGAAACACGGCTTTATGGTGGACCACTCCTACTTCGGCAATCAGAAATTTAACTTCGACGGCCACGGGCGCGATCTTTGGCGTCCCTATATTACGGCGATGCTTCTCGCCCCGTTCACCTTAGGTCTTTACTGGTTCTGGTTTTTTGCCGAGAAACACCGCTACTTCTGGGACAACACCAGCGTAGGCTATGCCCGGTTTCGCTCCACGATGACGGGGGGTGCCTACCTCTGGCTCTGGGTGGGGAATATTCTGCTGCTGGTCGTGACGTTGGGCCTGGCCTGGCCATGGGTGGTCGTTCGAAACGCCCAGTTCACATTCCGGTATCTGACCCTTGAGGGCTCTCTGGATCTCGCGGAGATCCAGCAAGAAGCCCAGTTCGCCTCTCCCACGGGAGAAGGGCTTGCTAGTTTCCTGGATCTGGACTCGGGTTTCGACTTCGGGTAAATTCCATCCGGCCTTTGGTGCTCCCATGCTCCAATGCCGAGGCACGCTCGTGCTCCCCAGCGGCACACGCCTCGGCCGGACAGCCTCCACCCCTGCACGGGAGATCGATCGACGCTGATGAAGACCCAATGGGAAGGGCACTACCTCGACGGCCGGACCGCCACGCGGCAGCGCGTGGCGATTCGTCTCATGCGCAGCGGCCTGGAGATCCTCGCCGAACAGGGCACGACACTCTGGTGGCCGTATGCGGAGATCCGGCAAACCCAGGGCTTCTACGCCGGCGAAGAGGTGCGCCTGGAGCGAGGCGGCGAGATTCCCGAGGTGCTCCTGGTGGCGGATGCGGCATTCTTGACCGAACTGCATCGGGTCACGCCGGAAGTGGCAACCCGGTTCCACAACCCGGCCAGTCGCCGGACGCGGGCCAGGCTCACCGTCATCGCGGCCCTCGCTGTCATCGGGATTACGACGGCCCTGTATCTTTGGGGCATCCCAGCCGCGGCGGGGATCGTCGCTGCCCGCGTCCCGGTCTCATGGGAAGAGCAACTGGGACACTCAGTCGTCGAACAACTGGCCCCGCCCGAGAAGCAATGCACGGATCCGATCCGCCTCCAGGCCATCGAAGAGATCATAACCACCCTCACGAGCACTGTTCCAGACTCCCCCTACCGCTTTCAGGTGACCGTGGTTGACAACCCCGCCGTGAACGCCTTCGCGGCCCCCGGGGGATACATCGTCGTGTTTCGGGGGTTACTCGAGCAAACCAAAGCCGCCGAAGAGCTGGCTGGCGTTCTCGCCCACGAGCTCCAGCACATCATTAAGCGCCATTCTACGCGCATGTTGATCCAGCACGCGTCAACGGGGCTTCTTCTCACGGCCCTCACCGGAGGTGGGAGTGACGTGGCCACATGGGGTTTGGAAGGCGCACGAACCCTTGGAATCCTCCGATATAGCCGTCATTATGAGGAGGAGTCGGACACGGAGGGGATACGAATGCTCGTAGCAGCCGGGATCGATACCGAAGGGATGATCACGTTTTTCGAGGCGCTCAGAGAAAAGGGAGCGGAAACGCCAGAATTTCTCCAGTATCTCTCCACGCATCCGAGCACGGTGGACCGAATTAACCGGCTGCAGTCATTATCGGCGCAGGTGGAAGGAAATCCCGTCAAACTCCTCCCTGACTATGACTGGGATGACATGCATCAGATTTGCCAGGTCAAGGGCACGCAAATCCGTCCGTGACCCACACGCACTGCCCGCGAGGCCTAACCCCCGGATTACGTGACGTCAAGGACGTTCCCGCTACTCGCCTGGAGGAGATCAGCAGACCGGATCCGCAGCATGACGTCGTTTGAACCTCCCCCCGCGTAGACCTCTTCCATCGCCAGGACCCCTTGATCGATGAGGACCGGCAGCGCCGTTCGATGGGCAAAGGGGGGTGTCCCGCCCACTGGAAATCCGGTGATTCTCTCGACGTCCTCACGGGTCGCGATGCGGGCCTTCTTCCCGCCGACCTCATTGAGGAGCTTTGTCGTGTCCACACGGGCGGTCCCCCGGACAATCACCAGATAGGGGTCCCCGTCGACCAGGAAGAGGAGCGATTTCACCACCTGCTCGGGCGTCACCCCCAGTGCGGTGGCAGCGGCCTCGACCGTCGGAGTGGGCTTACCGGGACGGATCAGCTCGCCAGCGATGCCTCGCTCCGCCATCCACTGGGCGACGCGCTTCGCGCCCCCTTGGGCAAGAGTCGAGGGTTGAGAGTCGAGAGACGGCTTTTCGGCCTTTGATTGGGTCACCTCTGGGCACTCCTCCTGAACTCTACGCTCTCAACTCTAGACTCTCAACTCTGAACTGCTACAGGGAGGGGAATTGCTGGAGGAATCGGAGGTCGTTCTCAAAGAAGAGGCGAATGTCATCAATGCCGTAGCGCAGCATGGCGATCCGCTCCACCCCCATGCCAAAGGCGAAGCCGGTAATCTCCGGATCATATCCCACCATGCGGAAGACCTCCGGATCCACCATCCCGGAGCCCAGGATTTCGAGGAAGCCGCTCCCTTTACAGACGCGACACCCGGTCCCCTTGCACATCACACATGCAATGTCGACCTCCGCGCTCGGCTCAGTGAAGGGGAAGAAGCTCGGTCGGTAACGGAGGCGGGTGCCGGCTCCGAAGAACTGATCCACAAAGGCCTGGAGCGTCCCCTTGAGGTCGGCAAAGCTCACCCCATAATCCACGAGAAGCCCCTCGACCTGATGGAACATCGGGGAATGCGTCGGATCGGCGTCCCGCCGGTAGACCCGCCCAGGTGCGACGATTCGGACCGGAGGCGTTTGCGCCTCCATCACACGGATCTGGACCGGAGAGGTGTGGGTCCGGAGGAGCACTTCATCGGTGACATAGAAGGTATCCTGCATGTCTCTGGCCGGATGGTCCTTCGGGATGTTCAGGGCTTCGAAATTATAGTAATCGAGCTCCACTTCGGGCCCTTCTGCCACCGAGAAACCGAGGTGCTGGAAGATCTCAACAATTTCGTAGAGCGTGGCGGTCAGCGGATGGAGGCTGCCCCGCCGAACCGGTCGGCCGGGCAAGGTGATATCGATCGCATCGCGGACGGCCAGCCCCTCATGGAGAGCTACCCGAAGGCCCTGCTGCCTTTCCTGCAGTTTCGCCTCGATGTGGGCTTTGAGTGCGTTCGCCTGCTGCCCGACCTCCCGCCGCATCTCGGGGGGAAACGCGCTGAGGCCTCGAAGGATTTCGGTCAGCTGCCCTTTTCGTCCCAGGACCCGGACCCGAATCTGTTCCAGTGCCTCAGGGTCCCCGGCCCCTTCAATCGCCGGCAGAACCCAGGTCTCGAGCTCCTGAAGCCCCTTCCCGATGCGTTCGGTCTGCTCCATCGCCCCTCCGGATAAGAGAAAACCCCGATGGCCATCGGGGCTTGGACCGCACCTCCCGGATGTTGCCTCGTGCCGTTCCAACTTTTGTAAGCCGAACTTGAGTTGCCCGCCTTCTTGCAACGATCGTCAGCAAGCGCAGCGAGAAAGTTGGCACAAATAGTTGGAACGGTACTAGCCGCCCACCGACCCCTTGACCACCCCCGCCAAGCGGCTAAAGGCAGCTGCATCGGTCACCGCCAGATCGGCAAGCGTCTTTCGGTCGAGGACCACCCCACCTTTCCTGAGTCCTCCCATCAACTGGCTGTAGGAGAGACCGTTTGACCGGGCTGCAGCGCTGATGCGGGTCACCCAGAGTCTGCGGAACTGACGCTTTCGGTTCCGACGATCCCGGAACGCGTACCGCAAGGACCGGTCCACCGCCTCCTGGGCGATACGGAAGCTCGACTTCCGCTTTCCCCAGAACCCCTCCGCCTGCTTGAGTACCCGGTTGCGTCGCCGCCGGGTGACGTATCCTCCTTTGACCCTCGACATACTTCCTGCTCCTTCTCTCGTCCCGTCGCCGCGCCCTGCTTACAGGTAGGGAATGAGCTGACGGACTCGCTTGACATTGGTCGAATGGATCAGATCCGCTTTGCGGAGCCGTCGGCGCCGATCTGCTCCCTTCCCGGTCTGCAGGTGGCTCTTAAAAGCCTTCCGTCGCCGAACCTTTCCGCTCCCGGTTACCTTAAACCGCTTTGCCGCCCCGCGGTGCGTCTTGAGCTTGGGCATCGCTTACTCCTTCACCACCTCCTGGGTCCTTTTTTCCGTCCCCCGACTTCAGGCCGGGCCTCGGGGTGAGGATCATGGTCATGTTCCGCCCCTCGAGTCTGGGGGATTGCTCCAGCGTCGCGACGTCCTTCAAGAGTTCGGCCAGACGGTCTAACTGTCGCCTCCCCAACTCGGTATGGACCATTTCCCGGCCCCGGAACATCATGGTCACCTTTGCCTTATGGCCCGCCCGAATAAATCGCTCCACGTGGCGAGCCTTGAAGTTGAAATCGTGCTCATCCGTCTTGGGCCGAAGCTTGATCTCTTTTAACTGAATGACTGTCTGTTTCTTCTTCGCCTCCCTGGCCTTCTTTGACTGTTCGTACCGATACTTGCCGTAGTCCAAGATTCGGCAGACCGGCGGCTGTGCCTGAGGGGCAACCTCCACAAGATCGAGCCCAAGGCCTCGGGCCTTCTCGAGTGCCTCCTCTGGCGACATAATCCCGAGCTGGGCCCCATCGGAGCTGATCACCCGGATCTCCCTGACCCGGATCCGCTCGTTAATTCGCAAGCCCTTATCGACCGCGCCTTCCTTCCTCACAACGCAGATCCTGTTCCCGGGGGATGGACCATCTCCCGAAGCTCATCGAGCAGTGTCTCGAGCGGCATAGCCCCCCGCTCATGGCGACCCCGCTCTCGCACAGAAACCAGATGCGCTTCCACCTCTCGATCCCCTACCACCACGATGTAAGGGACCTTCGTCACTTCCGCCTGGCGGATTCGATACCCCACCTTTTCGTTCCGGTCATCGATCTGGACCCGCACCCCAGCGGCATCCAGGCGTTCCGCCACGTGCTGGGCATATGGCTCATGCCTCTCGGCCACTGGGAGGATCGCGACCTGAACCGGGGCTAACCAGAGGGGGAAGGCCCCCCCGTGGTGCTCAATCAAGATGCCGAAGAACCGCTCCAGAGAGCCCAGGAGAGCTCGATGAACCATCAGGGGGCGATGAGACCTGCCGTCCTCTCCGATATACCCCAGATCGAATCGGTCTGGCATGTTAAAATCGACCTGGATCGTTCCACACTGCCACCATCGCCCCAAGACATCGACGAGGGAGACATCGATCTTGGGACCGTAAAAGGCAGCCTCTCCCTTTACCCGGTCGAAGGCGATCCCGCTCTTCTCCAGGACCCTCTCCAGGGCCGACTCCGCCCGCCGCCACTCCTCCTCGCTCCCGGCGTATTTGGCCATCTGGTTTGGATCGCTCACCGAGAGGACCAGGTGGTGCTCGGGAAATCCGAAGGCGCGGAGCATGGCAAGGGCCAGCTCCAACGCGTCGGCCACTTCGCTCTCGAGCTGCTCCGGCCGACAGAAGATATGCGCGTCATCCTGGGTAAAACCCCGGACCCTGAGCAGCCCGTGGAGGACCCCCGACCGCTCGTAGCGGTAGACGGTCCCCAGCTCACCCAGTCGGAAGGGAAGATCCCGGTAGCTCCGAGTGTGGGAGCGGTAAATCAGAATATGAAAAGGGCAGTTCATGGGTTTCACCAGGTACTCCTGCCCCTCAATCTCCATTCCCGAAAACATGTTTTCCTGGTACCAGCTCAAATGCCCGCTGACGTCCCACAGGTGGGCTCGGGCCACATGGGGCGTATAGACGAGCTGATACCCCCTGCGACGGTGCTCCCGCCGCCAGAAGGTTTCAATGATCTCTCGAATCAGGGCGCCTTTGGGATGCCACAGGACCAGGCCCGGACCAATCTCTTCCTCGATGCTGAACAGGTCAAGCTCCCGACCCACTCGACGGTGATCTCGCCGCTTTGCCTCCTCGAGGCGATAGAGATGTCGCTCGAGTGCTTCCTGTGTGGGAAAAGCAGTCCCGTAAAGCCGTGTGAGCATCGGATTGCGCTCATTCCCCCGCCAGTAGGCCCCCGCGATATGGGTCAACTTGAAGGTACGCAGAAAGGAGGTGTCGGGCACATGGGGACCCCGGCAGAGGTCCAGGAAAGAGTGGGTCTGATAGAAGCTGACCACCCCGCCCGCCTCGGCCTCTCCGCCGAGCTCTTCCACGGCATCGGGCCTGGAGGTCCCGTGGCGGCGGATCGTCTCAAGAATCTCTACCTTGTAGGTCTGCCCCCGGGCCTTCATAAGCCCCAGAGCCTCGTCCACCGGCATCTCCACACGGACATACGGCAGGCGCTGAGCCTGAAGAACCCGCATCCTCTCTTCGATAACCGGGAGATCCTCGACAGACACAGGCCGCGGCAGGTCGATATCATAGTAAAAGCCATCCTCCACCGGCGGGCCAATGGCGAACTTGGCCTCGGGATACAGCTCCTGGACGGCAGCAGCCATCAGGTGGGCGGTGCTGTGGCGCAGGATAGACAGACCCTCGCGCGAATCCATGAGCACCAGTTCTACCTTCGCCCCGGCGGGCGGCACCGTGGAGAGATCCACCCCTTCTCCGTCAAGGCGCGCGGCCACCACGCGGCCGTCCAAGTCTGCATCGATTTGACGAACGAGGTCCGAGAGGGAAAGACCCGCCCCAAGCTGCTGGGTCCCTCCATCGGGAAGAGTCACATCCACGTGCCCCATGCCGTCCTTACCCCTTCCACAACAAAAGAGGTACCACGGAGTCCTCCGTGATACCTCTGCGATCATCCACGAAGGATGTATGAGGGGGGAATGGTAGGCACGGGCGGTCTTGAACCGCCGACCTCTTGCGTGTCAAGCAAGCGCTCTCCCCCTGAGCTACGTGCCTA
>VRUN01000101.1 GCA_019456075.1 Candidatus Methylomirabilota bacterium | reverse complement strand
CAAAGATCAACACGCCCTGAATCATGTCGGTGAGGACCACCCCATATAACCCGCTGGAGACCGTGTAGATCGTTGCGAAAATAATCATCAACAGCGCGGCCCAAAACGTCGCAGGTAATCCCCAAAAGGGTTGAATGCCAAGGAACTCGGAAAAAAACTTTCCGACACCCGTTGAAAAATACGCCACCATCGCGATTGTCAGCAGAATCGAACCAATAGCAGCCATCAATCGTGCCACATCACCTTGCCACCCTGTTCCGAATCGAAAGTACATCCATTCAGCGACAGTCATGACCTGAGACCGACGATACCACTTGCCCATGAAAATCATTAACATGGCCATCACTAACACAACGCCGCCTCGAATCTCGATAAAGAAGCCGCTTGCTCCCAGCGCAAAGATTAACGCGGTATTGATCATGGTTCCGGTCACATCGAGATTCGAAGCCATTCCTGAGCTTCCTAACATCCACCATGGCATGGTCCGATTGCCCAGGAAGTACGAATCAATCCCAGCCGATGCTTTTCGGTGCGTCATCACACCCACGAGCATCATGGCACCCAAGTAAAGGAAGACTATGGCATAATCGATGAATTGCATGATCCCTCCATCTGGGTAGCGCGTATGAGCATATGGGGTGTTGATGCGGCACCGACATCATGATAAGAGAGGACGATTGACTTGCCAATCCCCATCGACTGACAGTTCGCGTTTTTCAACGATAGTGTGGGGGCTTCACGGTGCTGGTTGACCGCTCGACCAAGGCTCTCATCTGGGACTGTGGTGGTGTGCTCGTGCGGACTGAAGATCCCAGCGGACGGCGACAGTGGGAGCAAAAGCTTGGACTTCCCTCTTACGACATCGACCGAGTCGTGCTGGGTAGCAAGGCGTGGATTCAGGCACAGTGCGGCGAGATACCGGAGGAAGCGTACTGGACGGAGGTCCGCGTGCATCTTGGTCTCGATGAGAGAGCCATCCAGGACTTACGGCGTGATTTCTACGCAGGGGACCGTATTAATCCGGTCGTGCTCGATGTCATCACGCGCCTTCGCCCACACTATAAGCAAGCCATCTTGAGTAACGCCGTGCCGTCCTTGCCCGAGATGCTGCGTGACCGTTTCCATATGGTCCACCTATGTGATGTCATGATCACGTCCGCATCGATCGGAGTGATGAAGCCAGACCCGCACGCCTATCGGGCTGCTCTAGACGCCTAACGGTTACGGGCTGAGGAGACGGTCTTCATCGATGATCTCCGCAAGAATATCCAGGGAGCGAGGCAGCTCGGCATGCACACCATCCATTTCGTCGCAGACCATGACGATATTCGACCGTCCCTACGCCCCTAGATCGGA